>NZ_JBQVOH010000005.1:311171-380307 GCF_052437035.1 Niveispirillum sp. | reverse complement strand
GGGCTCATCCGGTATTAGCGTTCGTTTCCAAACGTTATTCCGAACCAAAGGGTACATTCCCACGTGTTACTCACCCGTGCGCCACTCACCTTGCGGTGCGTTCGACTTGCATGTGTTAGGCCTGCCGCCAGCGTTCGTTCTGAGCCAGGATCAAACTCTCAGGTTTTTTGCGGAACAGTCAGGCCAAAACCCAACCGAACCTCATTGACGGATACTACAACGTCAAACACTTACCCAATCATTGAACCTAACCCCATCCACCACCTCGAAAGATCGTAGATGGCGTTAAGAGCAACATAAACTAAGATGCCCAAACGTCGCGTATCCAAACGAACCAGACCTGCCAGCTCATCAAGATCCGCCGCCTGCGCATCCCTTCTCAACAGATTCACTTGTCAAAGAACCAACGGCCAAAGACCGAACGACACCTATCGACCGGCTTACACCGGCCAACCAAACCCCACCAGAAGAAGGGAAGGCATCGGAAGCAGTGACCTCAGTCACCGCCTGACCCCTTTCATCTAGGCCTTCCGGCTTACGCCGTCAACCCCAAAATCAGAGATCAGTCAACCATCGCCGCCAGAGCGTCTCCGGCGCGTCGGTGAGGCGCTTTCTAAACACCCCGCCGATCCGTGTCAATCACTTTTTTCAGTTTTTTTTCACCGCCGTCACCGGCACCGAAAATCAAACCCAAAAGCAACCAACCAGACCGACAATCATCAAACAGTCTTAATAACCGCCTAACAACCACCAACCACTAATGGTCAACTTCTTGTTAACTTGTATGGCCAGACAAACCAGCCAAAGAACCACCGGATACTGGCCAAAACCACCATCCAAACCCCGCTTGTCTCAGCACCGAAAAGCGCCGTCCCAAGCGGGAGCCGGGGTATAGGACAGGCGACTGGGCACTGCAACAACTATTTTCGCACCCGCCGCATTTTTCTTCAGGCCAGCCCCAGAGCCCGCAATTCGGACAGGAGATGTTCCGGCAGAGGATCACTCCCCTGCCCTTCTCCCAGATCGGCCGGCGCGTCCTCCGGTTTCAGATAGCGCCAGCCCTGGAACGGGCGCTTTGGCATGGACACCGTTTCGGTCAGTTCCGGGTCCATCAGCATACGGCAATATTCGGTACCATCGACATCGCGGATCATGTCAAAGCCGACGAAACGTTGGCGGCACTGCACGAAGCCCTTCACCACCCAGTAGATGCAGCCGCCGTCCAGCAGTTCCGCTGCCCGGGTCGGTGCCCTCTTTGTATAGGTGGGAACGACGGCGCGCCCTTGCCAGGTGATCTGGTGATCGCGGCGCCAGTCGCGCATCGATTGAAGGCTTTCGGCCCCGACAGCCAGACGCAGAAGATGGATGGTCATATCGGCATACGCCCGGATGTGAAATCAGGGCATCTGATATGGACCGGAGATCAGGCCCCGGCAAGCGGGTTGGAAGCGCGGCAGCGGCTTTCGAAATCCGCAGAGATGAATTCCGGCTTCTTAAACAGGCCGCGCAGCCACGCCGCCAGCATGCACAATTCTTCCAGCTTCAGCACTTCATCCAGCGTGCCGGAGGGGAAGCGCACTTCAAAGCTTTCGGCGATGATTTCCAGTACCTCTTCCACCTGCTCTATGGAGAGGCCGCAATCAGTCTCCAGCATGGCGGTGCGGGTCAGTATCTTTTCATCGACGCCATATTCATCGCGGATCAGCTTCACGATCCAGCGGAACATATGCATCCAGTTCGATACGCCTTCGATGGACCGGCTCACGATCCCGCTCCCGTCAATGTATGGCCGAACCCGACTACCCCTTTCGGGTGCCGTGCGTCCGGGCGAACCATCGCACTATCCACCAAGAGCGTTAATCTTTTTTTGTGGCGCGGAAGGATAGGCCCAGGAAACCCGCTCACGTCTGGCCATCACTGGCCCTGGTCATGCCATGGTCGGTTTCGCGGTAGAGCATCACCAGCTCATCAACGGCGGCAGACGGCACACCCAGTGATTCGAGCGCGCCGCGTGCCAGGACCAGGCTGCTTTCAAACGTTTCGGGCACCACAGCCTCCACACCCAGGGCCAGCAGGGCCGCCGCATGCGCACGGTCGCGGGCCCTGGCGAACAGGCGCAGGTTGGGCCAATGATCGCGAAAAGCGGCGACGGTGCGGGCGGCGGCCTGCGGATCATCCAGGGTGATGATCGCCGCGACGGCATGGTCGGCGCCCAACCGCTTCAAGGTTTCGTGACGCGCACTGTCACCATAGAGAATATGAAGTCCCCTCATCGCATGCTGGCGAACCAGATCGGCATTCATGTCGATGCCGACAAAGGGCACCTGCTGTCGGGCCATCAGGGCGGCCACGGTCTGGCCCACGCGACCGAACCCGCAGATGATGACGTGGTTATGCAGCTCCTCATCGCCCCCACCTGCCACGGCAGACGGCGCTGAGGGCGGGGCGAACCGGGCCACAAGCCGATCGGCCAGGGCCGGCAGGAAAGGTGTGACCGCGATGGACAGGCCCACCGTGGCCGCCAGCGTCTGCCCCCAGCCATTATCGATCAACCGCCCGGCCACAGCGGTCGTGATGATCACGAAGGCGAACTCCCCCGCCTCCCCCAGCAGCAGACCGGAGCGGATGGCCACATCACGGGGCGCGCCGAAGACCCGGGCCAACAGGCCCGCCGTCATTGCCTTCAGAATGAGGAGACCCAGGACACCCAGAATGATCCAATGCGCACGGTCGGCAATGGCGGCAACGTCAATGCCCAGACCAACCGACAGGAAGAACAGGCCCAGCAACAGCCCCTTGAAAGGCTGCATATCTGATTCGGCCTGATGCCGGAACTCCGTGCCGGCCAGAACTAACCCGGCCAGAAAGGCGCCCAGCGCCGCCGACAACCCACCCAGCCCCGTGGCCCAGCCCGTACCCAGCACGATGAGCAAGGCGGTAGCGGTGAACAATTCCGTGCTGCGCGTCGCCGCCACAGCCCGCAGCAGAGGCCCCAGCGTGAAGCGACCCAGCAGCAGGATCAGCGCCACGGCCAGGACCGCCTTGCCCAAGGCAATAGCCAGCGCCAGGGGCACCGACTGTCCCGGCGGTCCCGACAGGGTGGTAGCCAGCAGCAGAAGCGGGACGACGGCCAGATCCTGCAAGAGTAGGACCGCGAAGGTGACACGGCCGGTGGGCGAGGCCACCTGGCCGCGTTCGATCAGCAACTGAACCACGACGGCTGTGGAAGACAGGGCAAGCGCCCCGCCCAGCAGAACCGCCACCGGCGCCTCCAACCCCAGGAAAATGCCGATGACACCCAGCAGCGCGCCTGTCACCAGGAACTGCGCCAAGCCGAGCCCGAATACCCAGCGGCGCAGAGCGCGCAGACGTTCGCCCGACAGTTCCAGACCGATCAGGAAAAGCAGAAAGACCACGCCCAGTTCCGCAACGGCGCGCACATCCTCTTCCAGCGTCACCACGCCGAAGCCCGAGGGGCCCAGGATCAGGCCGCCGGCCAGATAGCCCAGAACGGGGCTGATTCGTAGGCGATGAAGGAGTAGGATGCAGGTGACGGCGACGGACAGGAACATCAGCGTCTCTTCCACCATGGAAAAGCCGTGGGCCGCATGGCCTGCAATATCGTTTCCTTCCACCACCGTCCCTCCCCTGCCGGGCGATTGCCGGGAACATGGGTAGCAGGGGATTGTTGATTTGCCGAGAGTGGAACCAGCGGAAACCCGCTTTTCACAAGAAGGAGGCGATCATGCCGATGCCGAACAACACCTCTCCCCGTCTGGCCGAAAGCGAGTGGCGGCAGGCGCGGGCCAAGCCGGGCCCGATGCAGCATCCCGCGGCAAGGCAGTCCCATGCCAATGAACAAGGGGCCGCCGACCTGCGTGAAAGGGAATGGCGGGCCGCACGCCCGAACGACCATGTGAAGAGGAAGGCCCAGGTAGGCCGCACCTAAGGCAAGGGGCGGCGGAGGTGCCTGCACCCCCGCCGGTCCACCAGGATAAACGGAATGCAGGGGCCGCGCCCTAGCCCTGCGTGTCCTGGAAATATTGCTGATCGAATTCCGACAGCAGTTCCTTCACATCTGACAGCAATCCCTTGACCAGCCGGCGATCGGGTTCAGTGCACAGGGTTTCATTCACGGCCTTGCCAAGCTGCACAGACGCCAGTGCCAGCAGCTTCACAGCCAAACGGTCTTCAAGCTTCATCACAATCCCCGAACGGGTCCCGGTCTTCATCCATAGTGGGGTGTGAAAAAAATTTCGACAATCCTGTCGAAACGGCCAAAGCTCGACCGTCAGGGGGAACGGGAGCGGCGATGGTCGCCGGCCCCGATGAATGAGGGAGCCTTCAGATGGCCAAGTTTATGCTGATCCTGCGTGAAAACCCCGCCACCTTTGCCGCCCTGTCGCCGGACGAGATACAGGCAATCATCCAGGAATACTCTGCCTGGGCGGAGAAACTGGGTCGGGCGGGTAAACTGGCGGGCGGGGAGAAGCTGCGCGACGAAGGTGGGCGCCATCTCTCGGCCCGGTCCGGCAGCTTGGTAGCAACCGACGGCCCCTTTGCCGAAGCCAAGGAAGTGGTTGGTGGTTTTTTCATGATTGAGGCTGCCGATTATGCCGAGGCCGAGACATTGGCTGCCGACTGTCCACATGTGAAATATGGGGTCGTCGAAATCCGGCAGGTCGACATGATCGATGGCTGAGGAAGCGGGACCGCTGATCGCGGGCCTGTTCCGCACGGAGGCCGGGCGGCTTACCGCCCGGCTGGCCCGGCTGCTGGGTCCCGGACGGCTGGATGAGGCCGAAGAGATTGTGCAATCCGCCCTGACCAAGGCCCTACATGTCTGGCCGCGCACGGGCATTCCCGACAATCCAGCCGGCTGGTTATGGCGGGCGGCCCGGAATGAGGCGGTGGACGGGCTGCGCCGCCGCCGCTTCACAGCCCCCGTCACACCGGAGGATCTGGCCGACAGCCTGCCTGATGACGCAGCGAACGGGGAAGACCCGCGCTTTGCCGCCGAACTGTCGAACGAAAAGCTGGGGCTGATCTTTGCCTGTTGCCATCCCGTGCTGACAGTGGAAGCGCGGGTGGCGTTGACCTTGAAATCCGTCTGCGGCCTGGGCACCGCACAGATCGCCCGCGCCTTTCTTCTGTCAGAACCGACCGTGGCGCAGCGGATCACGCGGGCCAAGGCCAAGCTGGCCGACGCGAAGGTACCCTTTGCCGTACCGGCGGGCGCAGAGCTTCCTGAGCGGCTGGAGGCGGTGCTGGGCACACTCTATCTGCTGCTCAATGAAGGGGTCGGCACCAGCGATGGTGAGGACCTGATCCGGGCGGATCTGGTGTCGGAAGCGCTGCATCTGGCCCGGCATTTGGCGGACCACCCGGTAACGGGGCGCCCGGAAGCGGAAGCCATGGCGGCCTTGACTTGCCTGACAGCGGCCCGACTTCCCGCCCGGCAGGGGCGTGACGGGCTGCCGGTACTGCTGGCCGACCAGGATAGGGGCCTCTGGCACCAGGGACTGATCGCCGCTGGATTCCGCCATCTGAAGGCCAGCATGGCAGGCCCGGACGAGACCCGTTGGCATATCGAGGCCGCAATTGCCGCCGCCCATGCCATGGCACCGACCTGGGAAGCCACCGACTGGCCGCATATCGTCATGCTTTATGATCGGCTGTCCCGGCTGGCGCCCGGCCCCGTCACCCTGCTGAACCGAGCGGTGGCACTTGGGGAACGGGATGGTCCGGCAGCGGGACTGGCGGCCCTGGCCCCGCTGGAAGGCGATGGGCTGATCGCCCGTTACCCCCTGTTCGCCGCGACAAAGGCGGCCATGCTGGAACGGCTGGGTGACCGGATGGGGGCGGTGGAACAGCTTCGCTATGCCCTGGACGTCGCCGACCGGGTAGGGATCAACCAACCCGATCGGCGATTGCTGTTGGCTCGGTTGGACAGGTTGGTGGAATAAGGCTTGCGCGTGCGGCGCAACATCGCGTTCCCTTATTTGTACGGGGTTAACACCCCGAAAGAGGAAGGGGAGGACCGCTTATGCATGTGTCTGCCATCCTGAAGAACAAGGGCGCCACCATCATCACGACGCGCCCGGACGAAAGCGTATCGACCGTCGCCCATATCCTGCATGGCAACCGCATCGGCGCCATCCTGGTACTCAATGATGCGGGCGGTATCGCTGGCATCCTGTCTGAACGCGACATTGTGCGGGGACTGGCCCTGCATGGCGCCAGCGTCATGGACAAGCCCGTCTCCTCGCTGATGACAGCCAAGGTTGTGTCCTGCACACCAACCGACACGGTGGCGACAGTCATGAGCCGGATGACGGAAGGGCGCTTCCGCCACATGCCCGTGGTGGAGAACGGCATCCTGGTCGGCGTCATTTCCATCGGTGACGTGGTGAAGTTCCGCCTGGCGGAATATACCCATGAGGTGGAAAGCCTTCGGGACTACGTGGCTGGCCGGGGCTGATCCCGGCCTTTGCCTTTTCCTTCGTATCGCCTGCCTTGCCTGACAGGAGATCGATCATGTTCATGTCCATGTCCGGCGGCCTGTGGCCCCGCCGGGAAGATCAGCCTATTCCATCTTCCGGCCTCCCGTCCGAACAGACGGCACCGGCCGAACGGTTCAAGTTCCTGGTCTGTGTCGATGGCAGCCCGCAAAGCCGGGCCGCCTTGCGCTTTGCAGCCCTGCGGGCCCGCAATACCGGCGGGCTTCTGGCCTTGTTGCATGTCTGCGAGCCTGTCGATTGCCATGGTTGGATGCGCGTGGCGGAAACCATGGAGGCGGAGCAGCGGGAAGAAGCGGAAAGCCTGCTTCAGGATCTGGCGGGTGAAGTTTGGGCCCTGACGGGACTTATCGCGGAACTGCATTTCCGGCGTGGCGGCATCGGATCAGAAATCCTGGAAGCGATCAGGGAGGATGGCGATATCCACGCCCTGGTCGTGGGTGCCGCCGCTGCGACGGCGTGCAAAGGCAAGCTGATTTCCTGGCTGGCGGGGGAACTGGCCGGCTCCCTGGATATTCCGCTGGTCATCGTGCCCGGCAACCTGACGGCGCGGCAGATTGACCGTCTGGCCTAGAGGCTGCGGCCTCACTCCCGGCGCAGTAGCCTATCCGTGACGACATTGGCCCAGCGGCGGGACAGAAAGCAGGCCTTCATGGCCGCCGGGTCATAGCCATTTTCGACCCAGGCATAGAATTCATTGACACTGCGCCCGCCCGTGGCCAGGAAGCATTCGAAGAAATGATCCAGGATGCCCGTCTTGGACTGACGCAGATGGCCATATTTCCATGAAAGCTGGCCCATCGCCTGTTCCAGCGGCAGGCCCAGATGCACGAACTGGTAGAGCACGCTCATCAGGCCGACACGGTCCGCGCCGGCCTTGCAATGCATGACGGTGGGACCGTCAAGCCGCGCGAACAGGTCACGGACCGCGAACAGGTCTTCCTTGCGCGGGACATCGCGCGACCGCACGGGAAAATCGATCAGATCGATGCCAAGCCGGGCAGCGGCCCGCACCTCAAAGAAATAGGAGCCACAGGTGGGCCGGCGGCCACGCAGATTAAGAATGGTGCGGATACCCATGCGGCCCAGAACATCCATCTGCCCTGGCGTCGGCTGGCTTGACCGGAACATGTCCGGTCCGATGCGATGGAAATTGCGATAGGCCATGCGGATGAAGGCATGGTCGTTGAACATCATATCGGCATATCGGCGCGCCAATATGCGCGGATCGTCGGACCGTGCCCATTCCGGCACCCCGATCCCGGCATGTCGCAGGCGCGTCTCTTCGTACTGCATGCCCGTTCCTTCGCCCCGCCGCCACAGGCCGCATCGCCCCGATGCCACCCTGACCGACGCCTCAATACATACGACAGGGGCCTGAAGGGGAGCGAGCGTAAAAATACCCCTTCAGGTTATGTTTAGATGACGTCGTCACCTGCACCCTACCCCACCTGGATGGTGAAAATTTTTTGGTGGGTGCGATGCATAGGGGCTGAGCACCGTTCAAACGATGGTCAGCCGCGCGATTGCTGGTACTTTGGCGCTTCATATGCCCCCTTGCCTTGGCGCTGCAACCGGCCTAGGGTCCCTCCGCCCAATGTGCAGAGGGGTTGTTACCCGTGGTTCCCAGCATGTCGTTTTCCGCGCCGCACGTCCTGCGTCACCTGTTGCTTGCCGGCGCCGCTGCGCTGTGCGTCACCGGTGGCGCCGCCGCCCAATCAAACAGCCAGCAGCAGCCCGCTGCCGGCAGTGGCCTGATCCTGCCCGGTGCAGTGCAGCCGCAGCAACCGCAGGGTGGTCCCGCCGCGGGCACCATCGGTGGTCCCGCCGCCGGAACCATCGGCCAGCCGCAGCAGCAACAGCCGCAGGCCCGGCCCGCCGCGCAGGGTCCCGCCGCCGGCACCGTCGGTGCCGCAGCGCAGGGCGCACCCGCTGCCCGTCCCGCCGCCGTGGCCCCGCCGAAGCCGGCCAAGCCCGGTGTGCCGAAGGGCGAATGGCAGGTCGGGCCGCAGGTCTTCTCCGATGGCACCTTCAAGATGTGCGGCGCCTCGGTGGAATACGACAATAATCTGCACCTGATCCTGCTGCGCAATCCGGCCGACCGGACGCAGATGGTGCTGGGCATCCCCGGTGCCCAGATGCCCACGGGACAGCGCGCGCCCATCAAGATGTCCATCGACGGCAAGATCAACCGCGAAGTTGCCGCCGTTGTCAGCCAGCCCAACGCCCTGGCCATCGGCCTGGGTGATGATGCCGAGCTGCTGAAGGGCCTGACCACGGGTTCGGTTCTGACCATCGAGGTGCCGGGCGATACCGCCTCCTTCCAGTTGAAGGGCACCACCAAGGCCATGAACGACCTGACCGCCTGCGTAAAGGGCGGCAAGGACGGCACGCTGAAGCTGCCTGCCCCGACGGAACCGGCCATTGCCCCGACCCTGGCCAAACTGCTGGTCGATGCCGGCCTGTCCAGCGCCCGCGCTATCCCGATTGACAAGATTCCGCCGCAGCAGCGACCCGGCGACTATGCCTGGCAGATCGGCGACAAGGTGCTGGGCGCTGTCCGCAGCTTCCCCATGGGTGAAGCCGCCGGCGATTTCACCAAGGTCGGCGACACCTATATGGAACAGCTGAAGAAGAGCTGTGAGGGCACCTACACGCCCGCCATGGGTGCGATTGAGAAAGTGCCGGCCTATCAGCTTCGTTCCGGCTCCGTATCGTGCGACAGCAATGGCAACAAAATCCATGTCGCCATTGTCATGCAGCTCATTGAGCTTCCGAAACAAGCGGGGCAGGAGCAGGCGATCCGCGTGCTGAACGTCTTCTCGCACGAGGCGACGGACGCCGAGAAGGCTCAAGCCGATAGCGCCTCTGCCGGCATTCTGAAAGTGCTGAAAGAGAAGGGCAAGGAGCCGCTGACGGCACCGCAGGCGGCACCCGCCGCCAAGGCGAATTAACAAAGTATTAAGTATACGAACAATATCCTTTTCGATCGAAGCGAAGGCCGGACCCTCTGGGTTCGGCCTTTTCTTTATTGCACCTGCGCAAATATGTTCACCAATGCTGGTCCTGCGTACCCCCGATAAAGCGGACCTTCACGGGTCAAGCCATGCCATGATTAATGGCTTTACTGGCTTCATTCTGGATTAAGCTGTCATCGGCATTCCGATCCACACGGGAAGATGCCTGGCAAAGGGGGGCGGTCATGAAGCGATATCTGTCCGGCAGACATCTGACCATAGCGAAGACCCTGGCTCTCCTTCTGGCTAGCGTCAGCCCCGCACTGGCGGAAATGACACCGCCTCCGCCACCGCCCGGTCCCATTTATGCCATCCCGACCCGGCCCGACCGCGCGGGCCGCGTGCTGGCCCCGGTGGTGGTCGATGGCTATGGCCCCGTCCGCTTTCTGGTCGATACCGGCTGTTCGGGTACCATGATCGGCATGGATATCGCCCGCGCATTGGGGTTCATTCCCCCACCCGTCCCCACAGTGCCCGGCATGGCCATGGGCGCCGACGTCACGGTCACCGGCAATATGATGCGCGTGCATGACGTGCTGGGACCCATGATCATGCCGACCATGAAGGTCAACCGCATCGATATGGGTCGGTTCGTGGCAGAAGACATGGTGACACCGGTCCTGTCCTTCGGCGATCTGTCGGGAGCCGGTGGGGTGCTGGGAACCAACAGTCTGCAGGGCAAGCGCCTGTCGGTCAGCTTTCGCCGGGACGAAATCAAGATCGAACAATCCCGCCGCTACTCCCCCACCGGTTATGATTCGGTGAAGGGCCGTGTGCATCCGACCGGGCTGGTCATCGTGCCCATCGAAATCGGCGGCATGATCGTCAACGGCCTTGTCGATACAGGGGCGGAGCGGTCGATGTTCAACCCGGTATTGCTGCGGGCCCTGCAGGAAAGGGGCAAACCGGCCAGCCTTGTCGGCAATATCGAAGTCATTAATCTGGCGGGGGAGACGCGGATTGGCGAAGTCTTCCTGTTGCCACGCGTCAAGATCGGCCCGGTCAGCGTCTCTGGACTGCCGGCGACATTGGTCGATGCCCATGCCTACACGGCACTGGGATTGGAAGATGAACCGGCCATTATCCTGGGTATGGACGTCCTGGGGCTGAGCGATGGATTCGCCCTGGATTTCGGGACCGGCAGTCTGCATCTGCGCATGCGGATGACGGCCAGCGGCGCGCCTCCAGGCCCCTCCCGCCTGGGTGATCGCGGAACAAGGGCGGGTCGTGATTGAATCAAGTTCAAGTCTTCGCGTGACCAACTGGGAATAAAATTCCGTGTCGGGACTGACACACATGGCAGAGGATCAGAAATCACAGACGCGTTAACCCTGATCCTGACATGACAGCAAATGCGACCTCGGCTATTAGTGAAGGGTCCGGAGTTGATGTCATGAATTCGCTGAAGACCGCCCTTTTCGCCGTTTGTTTCGGCCTCGTCACCGCCCCTGCCCTGGCGCAGGATGCGGGTGCGCCCGATTCCGAACTGCCCAGCGCGTATCTTCAGGGATTGTCGGGTCGCTATGTTGGTGGTGCGGCGGGTAACGCCACTACCTATGGATTGGGCAACGCCAATCCGGGTCTAACCGCCGGCACCGACTGGCATCCGATGGAAAGCTTCCGGCTGGAACTGGAATATGCCTATCGCGACCGGGATTCGGCTTTGCTGACGGCACCCAGCGTCGATGGCGCCATCGGATCGCCGGGCACCATGGCCAATGCCCGCGTCAATATGAAGGTCACGGACTGGCTGACGCCCTATGTCGGGATCGGCATGGGCTGGACCCGGACGGAGGCCGAACGGCTGGCCATGGGCTATTCCGATGCCCGCGCCGATAGCTTTGCCTATCAGGGCGTGGTCGGGCTGTCGGTGCCGGTCAGCGGCAGCTTCTCCTTCTTTGCCGATGGCCGCTACGTGCGCGGTGGGGAGCCCAGCTTTACCGCTACCGACGATTTTGCGACGCATGGCACGGCCCAGACATGGTCGGCGCTGGCCGGCGTGCGCTTCACCTTCGGCAAATAATCAGGTCCCTTCCACTGGTTCCCGCCCTGCCTTGCCACCGGCTGCTGGCAATCCGCGTCCCTTGGATATTGCCTGCCCGCCCAGCTTGGCCCGCACGGCATCAATGGCCCTCTCCACCTTGGCCCGCTGCAATTGTCCTGGATCGGCCAGATCCGGCGGGTCGGCATCACGCGGGTCGGTCAGGTCGTGGCAACCGATTCCCAGCAGCCGGAACCGCCGCCCATCGCATTCGGCCCGCAGCAAATCGCGGCCCGTGCGAAAGATGCGGTCGGCCAGCTGCGTTGGGGATGATAGGCGCTGGTTACGGGTGGTCAGCTTGAAATCCGGTGTCTTCAGCTTCAACGTGACCGTCAGGCCGGCATGCCCCCCGGCCTTCATCCGTTTCGACACCTTCTCTGCCAGCGGCCACAGTTCCCGCTCCAGTTCCTCCAGCGCCGACAGATCGGTGTTGAAGGTGGTTTCGGAGGAGATGCTTTTCATCGGGCTGTGCGGGGTGACCCGCCGATCATCCTGCCCGCGGGAGAAATGGTAAAGCCGCATGCCCATGGAGCCATAGCGGCGCACCAACTCTTTCATCTCCATTTCGCGAATCTGGCCGATGGTGCGAATACCCTCCCCCTCCATCTTGGTGGCCAGCGCCTTGCCCACGCCCCAGATCATGCCCACAGGACGGGGCGCCAGGAAGGACAGGGTCTCCGCCTTGCCGATGATGGCGAATCCGCGCGGCTTATCCAGATCGCTAGCCAGCTTGGCCAGGAACTTGTTGTGTGACAGGCCGATGGAGGCGGTGACCCCGATCTCCGTCTCGATCCGCCGCACCAGCCGGACCAGGGTGCGCGCAGGGCTGCCGCCATGCAGCAGCTCCGTACCCGTGAGGTCCAGGAAGGCCTCGTCTATGGAGATGGCCTCCACCAGCGGCGTCGTTTCCTGCATCAGGGCACGCACATCACGCCCGACCGTCACATATTTGCGCATGTCGGGCTTGATGACGGTCGCCTGCGGGCAAAGCTGCAAAGCCTTGAACATCGGCATGGCGGAACGCACGCCGTAAAGCCGCGCGATATAGCAGCAGGCGGACACGACCCCGCGATGCCCGCCACCCACAATCACCGGCTGATCGGCCAGTTCCGGCCGGTCCCGCTTTTCCACGCTGGCATAGAAGGCGTCGCAATCGATATGGGCGATGGAAAGGCTGTGCAGTTCCGTATGCTTCACCACCCGCACCGACCCGCAGGCACCACAGCGGCGGGCAGCCATCTGCGCCTGCCCGCAATCGCGGCACAGGGCATCCGGTCTTTGGCTGGAGACGGGGGTTGGCGGGTCTGCTGGCATGGTGGATGATGTCAGATGGTAACGAATGGTTAAGAACTGTCGCCGTCTAATGGCATCATGCCCTGCGAGCATAAGGAAGGCGGAGCCGTGCCGATGAGTGTTGACAATGTCCAGGGTGAAGACGCGACCGCAGCACGCCCCCGGCGCGTGCTGATCGTGGAGGATAATGAGCTGAATATGAAGCTCTTCCACGATCTGCTGGAAGCGCACGGCTATGCGACATTGCAGACCAAGGACGGGATGGAGGCGCTGCGCATGGCGCGGCTACATCGCCCCGACCTTATCCTCATGGATATACAGCTTCCCGAGGTATCCGGGCTTGAGGTTACCAAGTGGTTGAAGGAAGATGATGATCTGAAGGCGATCCCAGTGGTCGCCGTCACCGCCTTCGCCATGAAGGGGGATGAGGAGAAAATCCGCGAAGGTGGTTGCGAGGATTACATCGCCAAGCCAATCTCCGTCGCGAAGTTTCTCCAAACGGTGCAACGTTTCCTTTGACGGCTTGGAAGACCAGGCCGGTGGGTGTGTGAACCATGTCGGCTCGGGTCCTTGTCGTTGATGACGTTCTACCCAATGTGAAGCTGCTGGCAGCCAAGCTGACCAGGGAATATTTCGACGTCGTCACCGCCAATTCAGGGCCGGAGGCCCTGGAGCGTATTCATGCCCAGCACCCCGACATCGTGCTGCTGGACGTGATGATGCCGGGCATGGACGGATTCGAGGTGTGTGAGAAAATCCGCGCCGACCCGGCCATCATGCACATTCCCGTCGTCATGGTTACCGCCCTGTCGGACGCGTCCGACCGCGTGCGCGGGCTGGAGGCGGGGGCTGATGATTTCCTGACTAAGCCCGTCAACGACGTGGCCCTGTTCGCCCGCGTCCGTTCGCTGGTCCGCCTGAAGATGATGACCGATGAGTGGCGCCTGCGCGAAAGCACGTCGGGTCAACTGGGCATGCTGGTCTCCACCGATTCGGTGCATACGCAGACGGCGGAGGCCGCCAGGGTGCTGGTGGTGGAGGACAGCGCCATTGATCTGGACAAGATCGTGGAGACTGTGGCCCGCGACCGCGACGTGGTGACCGACACCGACACCTGCGCCGGCGGCCTGGAACTGGCCCTGGCGGAGGAGTTTGAGCTGATCGTCATCTCCCTGACGCTGATGCGCGAGGATGGGCTGCGCCTCTGCTCGCAACTGCGCAGCCATGAGAAGACGCGCCAGATTCCCATCCTGCTGCTGGCGGACGAGACGGACATGGACCGGATCGCCAAGGGCCTGGAGCTGGGCGCCAATGATTATCTGATCAAGCCCATCGACCGGAACGAACTGCTGGCCCGCACCCGTACTCAGGTGCGGCGCAAGCGCTATCAGGACAAGCTACGCGCCAATTATGAGGCCAGCCTGTCCATGGCGCTGACGGACAGCCTGACGGGCCTGTTCAACCGCCGTTACCTGTCGGCGCACCTGCCCCGCCTGCTGGACAGGTCGGGCGGCAATAACAAGCCGGTGTCGGCCCTGCTGTTCGATATCGACCATTTCAAGGTGGTCAACGACACCTGGGGCCATGGCGTGGGCGACGAGGTGTTGAAGGAGGTGGCGCAGCGCGCCAGCCGCAACCTGCGCAATTTCGACCTTGTCGCCCGTTTGGGGGGGGAGGAATTCGTCGTCGTCATGCCCGACACGGACGGTAGCCAGGCCATGGCCGTTGCCGAACGTCTGCGCCGCCGCATTGCGGAGGAACCGTTCGCGGTATCGGCGCCGGTGGGCAAGATCGATGTCACCATCTCCATCGGCGTCGCCCTGGCCGATTGGACGCTGGATGCCGAGGGACGTCCCGAATCAGGCGACGCCTTGCTGCGCCGCGCCGATACGGCCCTGTATCAGGCCAAGCGCAGCGGTCGCAACCGCGTGGTGATGGACGGCGCCGGGGAATAAGGGGTGCGGCGCGCACCCCCTTACGGCATTCGGTTGTACCGCACCGCCGCGTCGCTGCGGTCGACCAGGATGATGGCATAGGGGCTGGTCAGGACCTGCGCCGTAATCAGGCCATCGGGGGGTGTTACCTCCCGATACTCAACCACCAGCCGGTCACGCTGCCCGTCACGCCGTTCGGGGCGCAGGCGCAGGATATCAACGGAATAGCCGGTGGTCGTGCGCGTGCCTAAGAACACGCCCAGCGCCATCTGATCCGGCGGGAGACGACCGGGTGGCGACCGGCCCGCCAGATCCCACAGGGCCGCCCATTCCGCATCGTTGCGGGCGGCCAGGAAGGATTGCGACTGCGCACGGGCATTTTCCGCCCGCCACATGGCACGCGCGGCCAGGGGCGGTGGTGTATCGCCGGACATTCCGGACACCGCACCCGCCGTTTCGCCTGCCAGCCACGCCCCAGCCCCGCCGCCGCAGCCGGCAAGGGCCAGAGGCATCGCCACGGCCAGAACGGTCAGTGCCGCCCTGGCCTTCCCGTCGATCCCCGGCATCATGGCGTCACGCCGCCACCGGCAGCGCCGTTTCCACCAGCTTTGCCCAGTAGCTGGTACCCAGCGGCAGGATCTCATCATTGAAATCATAGGCCGGGTTGTGCAGCAGGCAGCCCAGCGCCGCCCCACCCTGGCCCATCCAGACATAACAACCCGGACGCTCCTGCAGCATGAAGGCGAAATCCTCTGCCCCCATGCTGGGGCCGACATTGTCATAGACCTTGTCCGCGCCAACCAGTTCAGCCGCGACACGGGCCGCCAGATTCGTGGGCGCGCCCTCATGATTGACCGTGGGCGGATAGCCACGGCGATAGGTCAGCGTGGCGCTGGACCCAAAAGCCACCGGCAGCGTCTCCACGATGCGGCGCAGACCATTTTCCAGCTGGTCGCGCACCTCATGGCTGAGCGCGCGGACGGTGCCGCGCATGATCACTTCCTGCGGGATGACATTATAGGCGCTACCCGCATGGATCTGGGTGATGGAGATGACGCCGCTTTCGATGGGGCTCACATTACGGCTGACGATGGTCTGCGTGGCCGTCACGATATGGGCGGCAATAACCACCGGGTCGATGGCATGGTGCGGCAGGGCCGCGTGACCGCCCTTACCGGCCACCCTGATCTCGAACTGGTCAGCACCGGCCATGATCGGACCAGCCTTCACCACCATCTCACCGGGGGGCAGGTCGGGCCAATTGTGCATACCGAAGATCATGTCGCAGGGGAAGCGGTCGAACAGCCCCTCTTCCACCATGCGGCGGCCACCACCGGCGCCCTCTTCTGCTGGCTGGAAAATGAAGTTCACGGTGCCGCTGAAATTGCGCGTCTCCGACAGATAGCGGGCAGCACCCAGCAGCATGGTCGTGTGGCCGTCATGGCCGCAGCCATGCATCTTGCCGGGGATCTTACTGGCATGGGCAAAGGTGTTGCCCTCATCCATGTTCAGCGCGTCCATATCGGCGCGCAGACCAATCGCCTTGCCGTTGGGCCCGTCCTTGCCATGCAGCACGCCGACCAGACCCGTGCCCGCGATGCCGCGATGCACCTCAATCCCAAAGGTCTGTAATTTTTCCGCCACGAAATCAGAAGTCTTGAACTCCTCGAACGCGGTTTCTGGATTCTCATGGATATGGTGGCGCCACGCGGTCATGTCGGCGTGGAAATCGGCGATGCGGTTGATGATGGGCATGGTCCCTGAACTCCGGCAGGCGGCAGCGTCCTTGTTGATCAAGGCCTCGACGGCCGCCCTGGTCATACGAAAAGTCGCAAGCGACATTGACGGGCAGTTTATCGGCTTAACTCTCTGCTGGGAACCGGGGAAACATCACCGAAAGAGCAAAGATGAATATTTTGAGCATTGTTCATTTCGGTGATGCCCGTCACATCTGCCGCTTGGACGCTTTGTCACAGTGCCGGCGCGGCGATGGCTGGGGCAACGGGCCGGTGCCGCTTCATGGATCGGAGAGAAAACAATGAACACCCGTTCGATCGGGCGGATGCGCATGGTGGCAGCCATGTCCGCCCTGCTTTCGCTCACCTGTGCCTCGGGCGCCCTGGCCCAGCGGCCCCCATCCGATGATGGCTGGTACGTGCGATTGGGCACGTTCGGTTTCGTGATGCCGGAGTATGAAGGGTCCGACAGCTATAAGGTCCGGCCTGTTCCCGATATCGAGATCACCTATGACCGGTTCTTCTTGTCCCGTCAGGGGCTGGGTGCCAATCTAATCAGCACCGATAACCTGACGCTGGGTGCTTCGGTCGCGTTCGATGGCGGGCGCAAGTCGAAGAAGGACAAGGCCCTGACCGGCTATCGCAATGTCGGCGACACGGCGGTCGGCCATATCTTTGCGGAATACACGGTCGATCAACTGATGCTGTCGGTCGATGTCGGCACCGATCTTCTGGGTGACGGGCACAAAGGGACCGAGGCGACGCTGTCGGCCACCTGGATGTTCAACCCGGTCGGACGCACCATGGTGATGATCGGCCCCTCGCTGACCTGGGCCAGCGACGATTACATGCATTCCTATTTCAGCACGACCGTGGACCGTCTGGCGCCCACCGGGCCGACGCAGCTTGTCCTGCCGGGGTCGCGCACCGGGTATAAGGCCGATGCCGGGTTCAAGAATGCCGGACTGACGGCCATCATGATCCATCCACTGGATGAAAACTGGTCGGTCACGGGCTTCGCGGGCTATTCCCGCCTGCTGGGCGACGCCGCCGACAGCCCGTTCGTGAAGGATAATGGCAGCCGCGATCAGTTCATGGGCGGCCTGGGCCTGTCCTACACGTTCTGAAGTCGGCAAGGGGCGGGTGCGATGCGCTCGCCCTTCCGTTACGTAGTGCCGTGTTCCACCGGCAGGAGCACAGTCACCCGCAACCCGCCCTCGGGCCGATTCGATAGACGGATTTCGCCGCCATGCGCCCGGATGATGTCATTGGCCACAGACAGGCCAAGGCCCGTGCCGCCGGTATCGCGGGAACGCGACGCCTCCAGCCGGAAGAAGGGCCGGAACACATTCTCGAACTCGATTTCGGGAATGCCGGGGCCTTCATCATCGATAGTGATGGTGACATTCTCCCCCGTCACGGCCAGGGCGACCTGCGCCGTCTGTCCATATTTGACGGCGTTTTCCATGAGGTTGCCCAGAGCGCGGCGCAGCGCCATGCGACGGCCCGCAATGGGAATGGCGAAGGGGGCGGGCGCCACGCCCACCGGCTTGCCGGCATCGCGCATATCCTCACCCAGCCGGGCCAGAAGCGCGTTCAGCTCCAGCGGCTCGATGGCTTCCTTGGCCGCCTCGTCACGGGCAAAGGCCAGGGTGGAGCCGATCATGGCCTCCATCTCGGCCAGATCCTCCAGCATCTTGTCGCGCACGACATCATCATCGATGAACTCGGCACGCAGGCGCAGACGGGTCAGCGGCGTGCGCAGATCGTGGCTGACCGCCGCCAGCATGCGGGTCCGGTCCTCCACGAAGGCGCGCAGGCGGCGCTGCATCTTGTTGAAGGCAGATGCCGCTAGTCGCACCTCACGTGGCCCCGCCTCGTCCAGCGAAGGGGCATTCATGTCGATGCCCAGCCGGTTGGCCGCCGCCGCGAACCGGCGCAGGGGGCGGGTCGTGAAACCCAGAACCCAGGCCGACAGCAGGATGGCAACCGCCGCAGATCCGCCCAGGGACGCGATGAAGCCCGGTTCCCGCAAGGCATCGGTCGCCGTGACCGGCGCATGGAAGCGCATCCAGGTGCCGTCCTTCAGCTGACGCGACACCTCGATCACGTTGGGCTGCGGCGGGGGCGGCACGGGTAGGCCGAAGGGCGGAATGGACACAGCCGGCGACATTTCCGGCTTGCCCGGCGTCTTGGGCTGCTTCTCGTAAACGTCCAGCAGGACGGTATGGCCGGCACTGGTCCGCACCGTCAGTTCGCGTTCCTTCAGGCCGCGCAGAACGGAGAGGCGCACCTCGGTCGGCTGCTCCTCGATCACCTGCGCGAATCCGGCCAGGCAATTGGCAAGCTGCCCGCCCTCGGCATCGGCCACGGCCTCCGCCCGGTCGGACCGGTACAGGCCCAGCGCGATGGCCTGGGACAACAGGATGCCACCGACCAGCACCGCGAAGATCGAATAGGACATGCGGTCGGTGAGCGCCCTCATGATGCCGGCACCTCGGGTGAGAAGATATAGCCGCCCGACCGCACCGTCTTGATGATGGTCGGTTCGGCGGGGTCGATCTCGATCTTGCGGCGCAGACGGCTGATCTGCACATCGATGGACCGATCAAAGGGACCGGCCGACCGGCCCCGCGTGATCTCCAGCAGGTCATCGCGCGACAGAACCCGGCGAGGGCGGGTGGCCAGTGCCACCAGCAACTCATACTCACCGGCGGTCAGCGTGACCTCCTCCCCCTTGGCGTCGGTCAGGCGGCGCTGCGCCTGATCCAGGGTGAAGCCCGCGAAATTGATGGCGCCCGCCGTCACCTGTGCCGCACCCGACGGGGCCGCGGCCCGGCGCAGCACGGCCTTGATACGGGCCACCAGTTCACGCGGGTTGAACGGCTTGGGCAGGTAATCGTCGGCCCCGATCTCCAGGCCCAGGATGCGGTCCGCATCCTCCCCCATGGCCGACAACATGACGACGGGTGGACCGCCATCGGCGCGTACGGCACGGCAAAGCGACAGACCATCCTCGCCCGGCATCATCAGATCCAGGACGATCAGGTCGATATTGCGATCAGCCAGATAGCGGCGCATTTCCTGCCCGTCCTTGGCCGCCGTCACACGGTAGCCATGGCGCGTCAGATAGCGCGTCAGCAGATCGCGGATTTCACGGTCGTCATCGACGACCAGGAGGTGGGTGCTGCTCTCGGTCATGTCGTCATCATAATCGAAGGGCAGACGGGCTGCCGACGGCCATGTTGTTACCACAATGTAACGTCCTGGGCCTTTGGAAACAGAGTGTTTCACAAAGCCCCTTTCCTCGTCATGCAACGGCAAAGCGTGGGTGTTCAGATGAGCCTGTCGCCGGAAACAACCGGCAACCGGAAGTCAGAGATGAAGAGGAAAGCACCAATGCGCACCCTGATCGCCCTCGCCTTTGTCGCGGCCCTTGGCGTTACCGCCGCCCATGCCAGCGACAGCGCACAGGTCGCGGCAAAGGAGCCTGCGGCCGCCGTTACCCGCACCGAGCCCGTGACCAGTTCCGAGGCCCGCGACATCGCCAAGACCTGGATGAAGAGCAACAATTACCGCTTCGGCCGTGTCGGCGACGTGCGGGAAAAGGATGGCGTCTTCCTGGTGGAATTGAAGTCCGCTGACGGCATCCGCTTTGCCACGCTGAAGGTCAACGCCGCCACCGGCGAGATCGTCAGCTAAGCCACTCAAATATCCCAATCATCACCGGCAAGCCCCGTCGCCGGTGATGGTGGAGCGGCCTTCCCCGGTTGTCCGGCCGCTCCAAGGTTTGCCGGCGGACCCATGGGCGACCCCATCAATGCCCCGGTCCGCCGGCATAACCACCTTCCTGCCCGCCAATCACGGAACGATACGGGATGCCGTTCCGCCCGAGGTCCGGAATGACACCCGGTTGAGCGCTTCGAGGTCGCCACGCATGAAACTCAGCCAAGGCCCCCTGCTTTCCCTGTTCGACGGTTCCGACGGCACGCCGCTTCAGCAACGCCTGTTCGACCGTCTGCGCGGCGCCATCGTGAATGGTGCCATCCGCCCTGGGGAAAGACTGCCCTCCACCCGAACGCTGGCCGCCGATCTGGGCGTGTCGCGCAATACGGTTGTGGCGGCGGTGGACCGGCTGACATCCGAAGGATATTTGGAAGCCCGTATCGGGTCCGGCACCTTTGTCTGCCGCACCCTGCCCGATGATGCCATGGCGCCCGCCGTGCGCCTGGCCCCCAATAACACCGCCCGCGTGCCGCAGACCCCGGTGCCGAAGCCCGCCGTGCCGGTGCCCGCCGCCGGGGCAGAGCTTCTGCCGTTCGAGCCTTGCACGCCGGCCTATGACCAGTTCGATATCGACACCTGGCGCCGGCTTCTGGCCAAGCGCTGGCGCGATGCCGGAGGCTTGCTGCTGGGCAATGACACGTCCGGCGGCTGGACCGCGCTTCGCCGCGTACTGGCCGGTCATTTGCAGACCAGCCGGGGCATCGCGTGCGATCCCGAACAGATCCTGATCCTGCCCGACCGCCGGTCCGGCCTGGAATTTGTTGCCACCCTGCTGCTGACGGCAGGGGATACGGTCTGGCTGGAAGAGCCGGGCTGCCCCCTGCAGGCGCTCACCTTTGCGCATCGCGGCTACAATGTCGCCCATGTGCCGGTGGATGCCGACGGTATCGACCCGGAACGCGGCGCGCGGCTGGCGCCCGATGCGCGGCTGGCGGTCGTCACGCCGGGCTGGCAGTACCCGACCGGCGGCACCATGCCGTTGCGCCGCCGCATGGCCGTTCTGGCCTGGGCACGCCGCAGCGGGGCCTGGCTGCTGGAGGATGACCGTGATGGCGGCTACCGCTACACGGGCCGCCCGCTGCCGGCCCTGCAGGGGCTGGACGAGAATGAGCGCGTCCTGCATCTGGGCGCGCTGGATAATACGCTGGTGCCGGCCCTGCGCCTTTCCTGGCTGGTGGTGCCGTCATCGCTGGTGTCAGCCGCGCAGAACCTGCGCGCCCGCATGGGCATGCATGTGCCGCTGCCCGAACAGATGGCCGTGCATGATTTCCTGGTGGAAGGCCATTATGCCAGCCACATGCGCCGCACCCGCCGCCTCTATGCCGAACGTCAGCAGGCCCTGCTGTTCGCCGCCGAACGCCACTGGTCAGGCGCCATCGCGGTGGATGCGGCCAGTTCCGGCCTGCATCTGGTCGGGCGCCTGTCCCCCTCGGTTGGTGTGGACGACACAACCCTGTCGGCCCTGGCCGCCCAGGCCCGCATCGCCCTGCCCGCCATCTCGGCCTGCCGGCGCGGACCCGGCATTGCCGGGGATCCGGGAGCCGTGGTCCTGGGCTATGCCGCCTTCACGCCGGAACGCCTGTCGCGTGCCGCCGAGCGTCTGGCCGGCGTCATCGACAAGGCCCGCAGCACCCAGACCCATCGCGTGTTGCAGCCCCGCCGGTTGGTTCCGGCGGAGTGAGGGGCGCCCCCTGAATTCGGAGTAAATTGCTGACCCGCTCCGATCGGAAGCGGGCCTATGCAACCATGTGAAACACAAAACAAGGGTGTGTTTCAGCGCTGGCGGCTTTCCGTCATCGAAAGCCGATGGCTGCTAATGCGTGCAGGCATGGAATGGGCGCTGATAGCCCGCATGATAGCAGGAAGTGGCAGAGAAGTCTGCAATCTGCCCGTCACCGCCCTCAAACCACCTCTGCCACCACCCCACCCACGATGCCGGCCAACGCGTCGGGCGCGATGGGAAACACGGTGTTGGGGGTGCCGGCAGCCGCCCAGACGGTGGTGAAGTTCAGAAGGTCGCGGTCGAACAGGGTGATGGGCGGGACATTGTGGCCCAGGGGCGGAACGCCGCCGATGGGATAGCCCGTCTTCTGCCGCACGAAATCAGCATCGGCCTTGGCCAGTTTCTCCCCGCCCAACGGGCTAGCCAGATGGCGGATCACGGTCGCTTCATTCACACGGTTGCTGCCCGATGTAACGACCAGGACGGGGCGGCCCGTGTCGCGGGTGCGGAACATGATCGATTTGGCGATCTGCGCCACATCGCAGCCAATGGCCGCCGCCGCCTCTGCGGAGGTGCGGGTAGAGGCGGCGAATTCCAAGACATGGATGGGATGGCCCAGATCGTTCAGAAGGTTCTGTATCTTCTGCGCACTGGGGCTTAACGGTCCGGCCATCCCAACCTTACTCCCTGTCCATACCAATCAGCTTTGATCGTCACCGACCCAAGCTGATTTCATGTTCCCTCAAACGCCGGGCGCCGCCATCCGGCGGCTTGGCTTCACGCGGCAAGTGCCGCGCGACGGCAGTCGCCGTCGTACCAAGGGTCATTTTCATGACCCTTGGTTGTTTTCAACCAGCCAGCTCACGCGACCGGGCGGTACCGGCGGCGATGGCATGGGTCAGCAGGTCCTGCATGCCACCCGGCCCGTCGGCCATCAGCACGTTCAAGGCCGCTTCGGTCGTGCCCTTGGGGCTGGTGACATTGCGGCGCAGCTGTTCAGCCGATTCGTGACTTTGGCGCAGCAGCTCCCCCGAGCCCATGACCGTTGCGCGCGCCAGCTGCATCGACAGGTCCGGCGGCAGGCCCGCGGCCACACCAGCCTTGGCCATGGTCTCCACCAGCAGGAAGACATAGGCCGGGCCGCTGCCCGACAGGGCCGTCACGGCGTCCAGCAGGGTTTCGTCCGCGACCCAGGCCACCTCCCCCACCGCCGACAGCAGGGTCCGGGCCAGCGCCTTCTGCGCGTCGGTGCAATTGGCATTGGGCACAGCGGCGCTGATGCCACGGCCCACAGCGGCGGGCGTGTTCGGCATGGCGCGCACGATGGCGGCGTTGGCCCCCAGATGCTTTTCGAAATAGGCGATGGGCTTGCCCGCCGCGATGGACAGGAACAGGGCCGTCCCGGCATAGCGGGCATAGTTGGGCAGCGCCTGATCCATCATCTGCGGCTTGACAGCCAGGATGATGGCATCGGGCGTGAAATCAGTCGGGATTTCAGAGGCTTCCTTGACGACCAGCACATCGGCCGGCAAGCCACGCGGCGCGCCGAACGGCTCCACCACCACCACGGACCCGGCGGCACCGGCGGCTTTCCAGCCAGCCAGCATAGCCCCGCCCATCTTACCGCACCCGACCAGCAGCAAACTAGCACTCATCCGGTGTTTCCCCCATGTATCCGGCGGGGTCGCGGGGTTCATCCCCGACGGCGTTGGCCCCATCCGGTTTGATCAGGCCTCGCCCACCGTATCCAGGATGGCGGCGGACACGGCCTCTGCCGGGGTCTTACCGCCCCAGATCACGAACTGGAAGGCCGGATAGAAACGCTCGCATTCCGAGAGGGCAATGTCCATCAGGTCTTCAAGCTGTTCAGAGCTGGCCCCGCGCGCACCGCGCAGCAGGGTGGTCTGCCGGAACATGGGCGTGTGCTGATCGTGGCAGACATCGAAATGGCCCAGCCACATCTTGGGATTGACCTCGGCCAGCAGTTCGGCCACGGCATTCTTGCGGCCCGGCGGCACCTTCATATCGTACTGGCAGGAGAACTGCATCGCGCTGACTTCCGCCTGCCACATGAAGAACAGGCGGTATTCGCACCAGCGACCATTGATCTCCACCACCATCTCCTCCTCGGAGACGCGGTCGAAGGGCCATTCATTGGCGACAACCATCTCTTCCAGCATGTCCAGCGGATTATGCGTCGATGCCTGGGTCTCGATATTCAAGGCTGTCATGCCGTCCCCCTCACTCCCAAATGCCCTGCCGCAGCGCCATCCCCCAGGCGAAGCGGCGGGCCACATATCGGGGTGTCCAGATATTGTGGCCCTGCCGGCGTTGGAACCACCAGGAATACGGTGCCAGCGCCATTTCGCAGGCGCAACCGGATTCCGGTTCCTTGCCGTTTCGTGAAACAAAACCGATCTGATCCCCGGCGATGGCCGGGACCGTGTCAGCCTTCGGAAGCCTTGGAAAGCCTGGCCTCCAGGGCCGCCAGCTTTTCCTCCAGCGCCTCCTGACGGGCCCGCGCCTCGGCGGCGACGGCCTTCACCGCCTCGAACTCTTCCCGGCTGACAACGTCCATCTGGGCCAGGATACGTTCGAACTGCTGGCGAATCTGGCCTTCGACCTCGCCCCGGATGCCAGAGATGGCACCCATGGCCCCACTGGCGACACGGGCCAGATCATCGAACAGCTTGTTTTCCACCTGCATGGCGGGTCCCCTTCAAAAAAGCGCCGCATTATGGGGATAGGGCCTATCCCTGTCCATGGCGTTAGATACGGGTCCGCCCCGCGCCTTGCCGTCATGATCCCCAACCCTCTATATAGGTCGCGTCTTCCCCGCCGGGGATGGAACGTGACGGGATATCGCATGATTTTGGCCATCCCCTTCCCCGACCTGGACCCTGTGGCGCTGGCCCTGGGTCCGATATCCATCAAATGGTACGGGCTGGCCTATGCCGCCGGCATCGCCTTTGCGCTGTGGTACTGCAACCGGCTGGCGCGCAACAGCGGTCTGCGCCCGACCGAGGATGATCTGGGCGATTTCGTTGTCTGGGCGGCGGGCGGCATCCTGATCGGCGGACGGCTGTTCTCCATCCTGTTCTATAATCTCGACACTTATATCAATGACCCGCTGGAGGCGCTGCGCGTCTGGCACGGCGGCATGTCGTTCCATGGCGGGCTGACGGGGGTCATTGCGGCGATCCTGCTATTCTCCTGGCGGCGTGGATTCTCGCCCTTCGCGCTGGGCGACTTGGTGGCCTGTGCCGCCCCGGTGGGGCTGCTGCTGGGCCGGCTGGCGAATTTCGTGAATGCGGAACTGTGGGGGCGGCCCACGGATGTGCCCTGGGCCATGATCTTCCCCACCGATCCCGCCGGCCTGCCCCGCCATCCCAGTCAGTTGTATCAGGCGGGGCTGGAGGGGGTGCTGCTGTTCATCGCCATCTTCCTGCTGGCCCGCAATCCCAAGATCCGGGCGCGGACCGGCACCCTGTCGGGCGCGTTCCTGATCGGCTATGCCATTGCGCGTCTGGTCGGGGAATTCTTCCGGCAGCCCGATGCCCAGCTGGGTTTCCTGGCCTTTGGCACCACCATGGGGCAATTGCTGTCCATGCCGATGCTGATCATCGGGGTGTGGATGGTGCTGCGCGCGCCGTTCGGCACGCCGGTGCCGGCCCCCGCCCCTGCCCAGAAATGACGGGCGCGCTGCATGACCTGCTGGTCCGCCGCATCGCCCTGACCGGGCCGATCAGCATCGCCAGCTTCATGGGCGAGGCACTGGGCCATCCCCAGCATGGCTATTACATCACCCGCGACCCGTTGGGGGCCAAGGGGGATTTCATCACCGCGCCCGAGATTTCCCAGATGTTCGGGGAGATGGTGGGGGTGTGGCTGGCCGATTGCTGGATCAATCAGGGCTGCCCGGAGCGCGTGCAACTGGTGGAACTGGGGCCGGGGCGCGGCACCCTGATGGCCGACGCCCTGCGCGCCACGGCCCGTGTGCCGGGGTTTCATCAGGCCATCCGCCTGCATCTGGTGGAAACCAGCCCTACCCTGCGAGAGCGTCAGGCGGCAGCCCTGACCGGCTTTACCCCCACCTGGCATGATCGGCTGGATAGCGTGCCCGATGGGCCAATGCTGCTGGTCGCGAACGAGTTCTTTGACGCCCTGCCCATCCGGCAGTTCATTCGCACGCACGCCGGCTGGGCCGAACGCAAGGTGGGGCTGAACCCGGCAGGGCAGCTGGCCTTCACCTTCGATCCCAGCCCCGGCGGCGCCCTGCTGACGCCCCTGCACCGGGAGGCGGAGATCCCGCCCGGCGCGGTTGCCGAGACCTGCCCCGCGGGGATCGCCGTGGCGGCGGAGATCGGGCGGCGGCTGTCGGCACAGGCCGGGGCCGCCCTGATCATCGATTATGGCTATGACGGCCCGGCCATTGGCGACACGTTGCAGGCCCTACGTGCCCATCGACCCGTCGCCGTGCTGGACGATCCCGGCAGTGCCGACCTGACGGCCCATGTCGATTTCACGGCCCTGGCGCAGGCAGCGCGGCAGGCAGGCGCGCAGGCGCATCCGGGGGTGGGTCATAGTGTCGAACAGGGCGAGTTGCTTCTGGCGTTGGGTATCGCGGCGCGGGCCACCGCCCTGTCGGCCCGTGCCACCCCGGCGCAGCAGGCCGATATCCAATCGGCACTGACCCGGCTGACGGCGCCCGACAGGATGGGCCGCCTGTTCCGCGCCATCGCCATCACCCATCCGGCCGCCCCCGTGCCCGCCGGCTTTGCCCGAACGACTGGAGACAGCGCATGATCACGCTTGACCATCTGACCGCCGTTCCCGGCCTGCGCCATGGGTTCTTCACCCGCACCGACGGCGTGTCGACGGGCATTCTAGCCGCCATGAATTGCGGCTATGGCTCCAACGATGATACCGCCAATGTCACCGCCAACCGTGCCCGTGCCATGGAATTGCTGGGCGTTCCCCCCTCAGCGCTCACCACCGTCTATCAGGTGCACAGCCCGGATGTGGTGACGGTCACAGAGCCGTTTACACACAGTGCGGCGCCCAAGGCAGACGCCATGGTCACCGACCGGCCCGGCATCGCGCTGGGCATCCTGACGGCGGATTGCGTGCCGGTCCTGTTCGTGGACCCGGTCGCCCGCGTCATCGGTGCGGCCCATGCCGGGTGGAAGGGGGCGGTGACGGGCGTGCTGGAGGCGACGGTGGAGGCCATGGTCGCGCTGGGCGCCGACCGGCCCCGCATCCTGGCCGGCATCGGCCCGCATATCGGCTGGGACAGTTATGAGGTGGGGCCGGAATTCCGCGAACGGTTCGTGTCCACCGATCCCGGCCATGACGTGCTGTTCCGTCCGTCTGAACGGCCCGATCACTGGATGTTCAATATCGGCGGCTATGTTCTGGGCCGGTTGCAGGCCGCCGGTCTGGGACAGGTGGAAACCACCGGTCTGGACACGTTGGCGCGGGAGGATCTGTTCTTCAGCTACCGCCGCGCCTGCCTGCGTCAGGAGCCAGATTATGGGCGGGGTCTGTCGGCCATCTGCCTGACGTAACTACGCCCATTTCTACCAAAGAGCGTTATTGGCCCGATACTTTTACATTGCATGCGTGTTTTTGCCCGCGCATCATGGGACCCTGATTGTTGAGGGAGGGGACCCGATGCGCGCTTTCGCCCTGCTGCTGACCGGATTGCTGCTGACACCACCCGTCTTCGCAGGCGAGGTGACGGAAGTGACGGCGGACAAGCCGGCATGGCGCAAGGTGGCTTTGCAGCGCACGCCTAAGGCCAGCGAACTGGTGGTCCTGCGCATCGGCATCAAGGAAGCCAGCTTCCACCAGGGACGGCACATCGTGGTGGATGTGCCCACCGGCCCCGCCTTCGTCACGCAGATCATGCGCGACCCCAAGGCCCCGCCGCCCGAAGACGGGATGCTGTGGTTCGACGGGATCGTGCCCGCCTATGCCTTCAACAGCACCCATCCCGACCTGAAGCTGCGCTTCCTGCTGGATGAGGGGTGCAAGCCCGGCGAGGCGGTGCCGCCGGGCCGGGGCCCCTTGCAGGTGGCAGAGATTCAGGCCCGCGTAACGGCGGTGGATGGGTACTGACGCGTCAGTTCACCACCTGCCAGGACCCGTCCGGCTGCTGGCACGCCGTGCCATAGGCATCCTCGGTGCGGCCACCGATGGTCACCTGCTGCTGGAATTCGCGACAATAGGCGCCATCGGCGGCGCGGCCTTCGCGCAGGGAGGTGACGGAACCTGTCGCCCGGCCATCGGACCAGATGATGGGCTGACCGATGGGGGCGGAGGTGGCGCGGACCTGCGCATCCTCATGCGCACGCTGCTGCGCCTCCGAGAGGGAACTGAGAGCCACCAGGCTGATCGCCGTCAGGCCCAGGAAGAACAGGGCGTCGTCATCGCTGCGATAGCGGCCATAGCCGGAATACCAATGGCCATAGGGCCGCACGACAACCACATCGCGATAGACGCGGCGGCGGGCCGGCGGCACGTCCCAATGCCGGACCGGATAGCCGCCATGGGCGTACCAGCCCGGCGGCGGGGCGCGGTAACGATAGTCGCGGTCGCCCCAGTGATAATCCCGCCGGTCATCCCGGCGGTCAAAACGATCATCCCGGCGGTCGTCGCGACGATCATAGCGATCATCGCGCCGGTCATCCCGGCGATCATGACGGTCGTCGCGGTGCCCGCGCCCGTCCCGGTCCCAGTCGCCGGCCATGGCCGGGGGCGTGCCCAGCGACAGGGCCAGAACCGCCGTCAGCGTCAGTTTTCCGAGATCGCGCAACCGCATGATAGCCTCACCAGCAATCGGGACGTCCGTAACGAACGTCGTTCATGCTGATAAGATGCGCCCGGCTCTGGGCGAATTTATGGCAACCGCGCATGCCTCTTTCGGGTGGGGGAGCGGCAGGGTCCATTGACAGAATCCAGCCATTTCATGTTGTTTCCATTAGGCGATGATCTAAGGGAACGCGTGGAAATGGCCGCAGGCGAGATCAAGACGGGTACCATCCAGGATGATACAATTATGGGCGGGAACCTGGATGACACGATCACGGGTGTTTCCGGCAATGACAGCCTGTCCGGGGGCGATGGCAATGACAGCCTGACCGGCGGTGCTGGCTATGACACGCTGGATGGTGGCGCGGGGGATGACCGCATCGACCTGACATCCGCCGCCTATGGCGATATCGATCTTGCCTATGGCGGGGCTGGCAATGACACGATCACCAGCAGCCTGGGTGAGGAACAGATCGATGGCGGGGCCGGTGATGATGTGCTGACCGCACAGCGCGGCACCATCGGCGGCGGCGCCGGTGCCGACGTCATTACCCTGTCCGACGGCATCGCCAGCGGCGGCGGCGGGCGCGACAGGTTTGTGATCGGCGCACTTGGCAATCCCGACCAGGGACAGGAATGGTCGGTCACCATCACCGATTTCGCGGTGGGCGCATTCGGGGACAGTCTGGACCTGACAAACGTCTTGTCCAGCCTGACAGGCTATACGGGCGGCAATCCGTTTGGCCGCTTCCTGTGGCTGGAACAAAGCGGCAATGACACGCTGCTGCGCCTGGACCGGGACGGCGCGGGTGCCACCCATGCCGCGCAGACGCTTGTCACCTTCCGCAACCTGTCCCTCTCGGCACTGAATAGCGGACATTTCACGGGCGGTTTCAAACCCACCAGCCGGATTGAGAACGAAATCGCCACACTCCAGGGCTCTGACGGTGACGACACGCTGGCCGGTGGCTGGGGCCCGGATACGATCACGGGCGGGGCCGGGAATGACGTCATCGCCGACACCAGCAGCCAAGGCAACAACCTGTCGGGCGACGATGGCAATGACACCATCACCGGCGGTCGGGGCGCCGATACGATCAGTGGTGGGGATGGCAATGATGTGATCGTACCCGGCGGCGGCAATGACAGTGTCACCGCCGGCAATGGCGACGACCTGATCGACGGCTCTTCGACCCCCGACTTCTATAGCAGCATCTTTGATGGCGGGGCGGGCAACGACACCATTATCAGTGGATCTGGCTATGATCTGCTGTCGGGCGGCGACGGCAATGACATTCTGACTGCCGTCAACGGTACCCTGCAGGGCGGCATGGGCGACGATGTCCTGACCCTGGCTGGCGGCCGCGCTACGGGCGGTGGCGGGCGTGACCGGTTTGTCATCACCGACTATCGCCAGGCGCCCAATTCCATATCCGAACTGTTCATCACCGATTTCACGCCCGGCGCCGGCGGCGACACCTTGGACCTGACGCCCATCCTCACCACCCTGCTGGGGTACAAGCCCGGTACCGATCTGGCCCGCTATATCTGGCTGGGTCAGATCGGGGCCAACACCCATATCCTGATTGATGAGGATTCGGGCGGGGGTCAGGCCGGGCGGACCCTGGCTGTCCTGGCCAATGTCCAGGCCAGCAGCCTGGTGGCCGGGAATTTCGCGGGCGGCATCGTCGCCACCACCCGGTTCGACCAATCCGACCTGACCCAGACGGGAACCGATGCCGGGGAGACGCTGGTCGGCGGCCATGGCAATGACACAATCCAGGGCCGTGGCGGCAATGATTTCCTTTCCGATGCCACCGGCACCAACAACCTGTCCGGCGGCAGCGGCAATGACACGATCCGCGGCGGCGGCATCAATGATGTCATCAATGGCGATGACGGCAATGACGCGCTGACCGGTGGCGTCGCTGCCACCATCAACGGCGGCGATGGCGCCGACCGGATCAGCGGCGGCATGAACAGCGAGATGTTCGGTGGGGCGGGCAGCGACACGTTGATGGGATCGACCGGGTCGGAACTGCTGGAAGGCGGCGATGGCAGCGATGTCCTGCAATGGTATTCCGACCCGATCTATGCCCTGGGTTCCGGGGATTCCTATCCCGACACGATGCGCGGAGGTGCCGGCAACGACATCATCACCAATGCCGGCAGCGGCGACCTTGTGTTTGGTGACGATGGCAACGATACGCTGATTTCAACCTATGGCGCATCGACCCTGGATGGCGGGGCCGGCGATGATGTGATCCAGGCCAGTGCGGGCAGCCTGACCGGCGGTGCCGGGGCCGACCGTTTCACCCCCACCGGTCTGTCACCCCTGTTTGGTGGCCTCCCCGTCACCACGGTGACCATCACCGATTTCGACAAGGCCGCCGACGTGATCGACCTGTCGCGGGTGACGCCGAACCTGTGGAATATCGAAGCGGGTGCGCCGCTCGGCCGATATTTCTATCTGGTCAAGGATGGCAGCGACACGCTGCTGATGGTCAATGCCGATCCTCTGTCCCAAAACCCGTATGTCAAGACCCCGCCAGGGGCCTTGATCCGGTTCTCCAACATTGACCCCACGGCCCTGACCGCCAGGAATTTCGTGCAGGATTTCGACCCCGCCTCGAAGGATTTCCAGCCGGTCACGGTGTCAGGCGGCGCCGGCTCCGATCTGCTGCTCGGCAGCCTCAGCAATGACCGGATCATAGGCGGCGGCGGTATCGATGCCGTGCGTTACGCGGGCAGCGCCGACATGATCGGGCGACAGATTTTCATTGAAAATATCTGGCAGTCGGAGGGGCAGTTCCACTACCGCGTCACCGACACAAGGGCCAACGGCAACGGTATCGACGATCTGTTCGGCGTGGAAATCGCCATCCTGGGCAATAACGCCATCCCGCTGCGCGCACCGCAGCCGAACACGCCCTATCGCCCCTATGACACCACACAGTTTGATGAAGCAGCCTATCTGGCGCTTTATCCCGACGTGGCGGCCATGGTCAAGGCGGGCCAGTATGCCAGCGGGGAAGCCCATTATCTGGCCGTCGGCCGGGCGGAATTCCGCGCGTCGCCGGCCCGGCTGGACGGCACGCTGGTGCTGTTCGATGAGTCCTTCTATCTGGCGCAGAACCCCGACGTGGCAGAGGTCAGCGGCGTCGGGCGCGCCTTCCGCAGCGCGTGGGATCATTATGTGCAATATGGCGCCCGGGAAGGGCGCGATCCCAACATCTTCTTCGACACGGACTGGTATCTGGCCACCAACAAGGATGTGGCCGCTGCGGGCATGGATGCCCTGACCCACTATAACACCTATGGCTGGAAGGAAGGGCGCGACCCGTCGCGCTGGTTCGATACCAGCACCTATCTGGATGACAATCCCAACGTCGCAGCTATGAACATGAACCCGCTGACCCACTATCTCCTGTATGGCTATGTGCAGGGCCGGGCGGTCAGCATTACCGAACTGGGCTAGAGGTTAAGCCCAGCCCGCCCAGAGATGCGCCGTGGCCAGACTGCGCCACGGCGCGAAGGGCCGCATCAGGGCGTCTTGTTCCGCAGGGCCGGGCCGGTGGTCAAGCCCGTGGAAATTCTGCAGCGCCGCAGACAGGCCCGCATCCCCGATGGGGGCGACATCGGGAAAAGCGCAGGCACGCAGCAGGACATAGGCCCGTGTCCAAGGGCCGATGCCCTTTACCCCCGTCATCGCCGCCTCTGCGGTTGCGGCGTCACCATGGGGCAGCCCTTCAAAATCAATCCCGCTGCGCGCGGCATTGATCAGATAGGCCGCTTTGGAGCGGGAGAATTTCAGGGTGCCCAGAAGGTCGGGGTCCAGGGCCGCGATGCCGGCGGGCGTGGGGTGCGCCTTCATGCCCGATACATGCGGGATACCCGCCAGTTCGATCAGGGTGCGGCGCAACTGGCCCGCGAAACGCAGATTGACCTGCTGCCCCACCACGGCCCAGCACATGGCCTCGAACACCCCTGCCGTCTGCGGCAGACGCAGGCCGGAGCCGCAGCGCGACAGCAGACGCGCCACCTGCGCATCCTGTGCCGCCAGCGCCTCCAGCCCCGACACATCGCCCGACACGCCCAACATGCGGGCCACGGACGCCGACAGGCTGCCCACCTCCGCATCCGTCAGGTCGGCGGGATCGGCGGTCAGGGCAGCATGGGTGGGGTGGATCGCGATATCGACCCGGATGGCCCGGCCCGCCGGGGCCAAAACCTTGGTGATGACACTCCCCGTCACCCGTTCCGACAACCCGTCCGGGTCGCGGCCATGATAGGACAGGACCCAATCGGAACGGTAACCATCGGGCAGGGCGATATCGGGCAGGTTTGCCATGGGTCAGCCCGCCACCAGCAGACCGTCGCGCATTTCCACAACGCGGTCCATGCGCCGCGCCAGATCCAGGTTATGGGTGGCGACCAGGGCACCAAGCCCCTGCCCCCGCACCAGATCGGCGAACAAGGCGAACACTTTTTCCGCCGTGTGCATGTCCAAGTTCCCCGTCGGCTCATCCGCAACCAGCAGGCGCGGGCGGTTGGCCAGCGCGCGGGCGATGGCGACACGCTGCTGTTCCCCGCCCGACAGTTTGGCCGGGCGGTGGCCAGCGCGGGCGGACAAGCCGACCAAGCCCAGCAATTCCTGCGCGCGGTCCTTTGCCTTGGTACGGGATACGCCGGCCAACATCTGCGGAATGATGATGTTTTCCTCTGCCGTGAATTCCGGCAGCAGGTGGTGGAACTGATAGACAAAGCCGATCTTGTCGCGGCGGATGGCGGTGCGTTCGGCGTCTGACAGACCGTCGGCCTTCTGCCCCGCAATCTCAATCCCGCCCTTATCAGCGGGTTCCAGCAGGCCCGCGATATGCAGCAGGGTGGATTTTCCGGCCCCGCTGGGCCCCACCAGGGCCACCATCTCCCCGGCCCGAATGGCGGCATCGACACCGCGCAGCACATGTAGCGGGGTTTCTACCTGCGTAAAGGAGCGGTGAATGCCGGTCAGGCGCAGGACGATGTCTGCCATTTTTCACTCGTATCGAAGGGCTTCAACCGGGTCCAGCTTCGCCGCCCGCCAGGAAGGGTACAAAGTGGCCAGCAAGGACAGGGCGACCGATGCAACCGCCACCTGCGCCACCTGCCACGGATCGGTGAAGGAGGGCAAGGAGGACAGGAAATAGATGTCCGAATTAAACGGATCGACACCCGTGGCCGCCTTCACGAGTTGCCGCAACTGTTCCATATGGCCCGACAAGGTGACGCCCAGGATCAGGCCGGCGGCGGTACCAGCGATACCAATTGAGGCGCCGGACATCAGGAAGATGCGCAGGATGGTACCGCGACCGGCCCCCATAGTGCGCAGGATGGCAATCTCCCGCCCCTTGTCCTGCACCATCATGATCATGCCCGAAATTATGTTGAAGGCCGCCACCACCACGATCATGCCCAGGATCAGGGACACGACATTGCGCTGCGTCTCGATGAAGCTGAAAAACGCGCCGTTCACCTGCTGCCAGTTCTGGACATGCAGGCCGGCGGGCAGGCGCGCCGCCACATCACCCATGCGGGCAGGACCCAGAGCGGGATCGGTGAAGGTCACCTCCACCGCCGTCACATTGCCGTCCAACTGAAAGAATTCCTGCGCCGTGGCGAGGTCCATCAGCACCAGTGTGTTATCAAACTCCGACACGCCCAGGGCCACGATGCCGGTGACGGTGAAGGCGCGAGACCGGGGCGGGCCGCCGCCCGCATCCACCTGCGGCGACAGGATGGTGACCCGGTCACCCAGCTTGATGCGGCCATTCTCGGCCATGCGCTTGCCGATGGCGATGCCGTCGCCCTCTGCCAGGGTGCCCTCCACCAGGGCATCGGCAAAGGCGGGGCGGGCGGCCATGTCGGCGGGGCGCAACGCCTTGACCAGCACGCCGCCGGCAAAGTCGCGGGTTGAGAGCAGGCCCTGCGCATCCAGGCTGGGCATCACCGACACCACGCCCGGCACGCCGCGTACCCCCTCCACCAGCGCGTCGGACGCCTGGAACGGGCCATACTGGCCCACGGCCACCACATGGCCCTGGAAACCCAGCACGCGGGACAGCAGGTCGCGCTGAAAACCATTGAACACTGAAAGGGAAATGATCAGCGTGGCGACACCTAGCGCGATGCCAAGGAAGGAGAAGCCGGCAATGACGGAGATGAACCCCTCCTGCCGACGCGCCCCCAGATAGCGAAAGGCGATCCAGCGCTCCAGAATGCCGAACATGCGGGAACGATCAGCCATGGCGCAGCGCCTCCACCGGGTCCATCGAGGCCGCCCGGCGGGCGGGATAAAGCGTGGCCCCCACCGACAGGAACAGGCCCAGCGCCACCACCAGGGTGACTTCCGACCAATCGATGATGGCCGGCAGGGTGGTCAGGAACAGCAGCATCTGTGACCCTGCGATGCCAGGCACCTGTCCCAGGGCATAGCCGATCGCCTGAACATTCACCGTCAGCAGGATACCCAGGGCAAAGCCGACCAGCGTGCCGACGGCCCCGATGGAAGCACCGGCCAGCAGGAAAATGCGCGACACCGACGCCCGCTGTGCCCCCATGGTGCGCAGGATGGCGATGCTGGCCGCCTTGCCACGCACCAGCATGACCATTGAGGAGACGATGTTGAAACTGGCCACCAGGATGATCAGGGTCAGCACGACGAACATCGCCACCCGCTCCACCCCCAGCGCGGTCACCAGCCCCTTGTTGGCCTGCCGCCAGTCGGTGACGGTAAAGCCCGGCCCCGCCGCCTTCTCCAGACTTGCCCGCATCGTGTCCACATCGCGCGGGTCGTCCACGAACACATCAATGGCGCTGACCCCCTGGCCCATGCGGAAAAACGCCTGGGAGGTTGGTAGCGGCATATAAATCAGGTTGGCATCCTGTTCGGGCATGCGCAGATCGACCACGGCGTAGACAGGAAATTCCTTTCGCCGCAGCATGGTCCCGAATGCGGTCACGGTGCCTTTCGGGCTGATCAGGGTGACATTGCCGCCCGCAGAAATGCCCAGGGACCGGGACAGGTTGAAGCCCAGCGCCACCCCATCCTCGCCCAGGTCGGACAGGCCCCGGATCACGCTGCGCCCCACGATGGGCCGCGTCTGAAAATCCGCAACTTCCAGCCCGCGCACCTTCACGCCGACGGCCCGGCCATTGACGGTGGCCAGCGCCTGGCCCTCCACCACCGGCATCACCTGCGTCACACCGGGGGCGCTGCGCAGCCGTTCCAGCAGGGCGGCGTAGTCGGTAAGCGACCCGCCGCCGGCCACACTGACGGCGGCATGGGCCGACACGCCCTGGATACGGCTGACCAGCTCGGCCCGGAACCCATTCATCACCGACATGACGATGATCAGGGTCGCCACGCCCAGCGCCACCCCGATGAAGGAGAAGCCGGCGATGACCGACACCGTCCCCTCCTGCCGCCGCGCCCGCAGGTAACGCCACGCGACCATACGCTCAAAAGGGGTGAAGATCATCGGGGCCCTGGATACGGGGTTGCGGTGTGCCGTGGGTTTAGCCTTGCTTATAGGCGGAAATGGGGCCGGGGCGGAAGGGCGGTCAGATACCCAGCCATTCCAGGCCGCCAGGCAAGGGACCCGCCGCATAATCAACATGCAGCACCCGCCGCCGTGCCGGAACCGATGCCGGTTCAGAGGCATGCAGGATCAAGGTGGAATAGGCCCAGGCATCGCCTGCCTGTGCCAAAGAGGCTTCGACGCCGCAACGCGCCACCATTTCCGGCACCTGTTCGACCGGGACAATACCAATCCGATGGCTGCCGGGAGCATAAAGCAGCGGGGCGTTATCGTTCCCGACCGCGTCCAGATGCAGGCGAATGGTGATCATGCCACGCAAGACCTCCACGGGCGGGGCGACGTGATTAATGCCCTCTTTCACGGACCAGGGGCCAAAGCCTGACACCTCCCGCCTTTCCTTGACGGCAATGATGCGGTCCTGATGCCAGCCGACAGCCCAGTTCCGGACGGGCGATTTATCAAACAGCACGGCGCGAACCGGCATGGCACCAGGGCCAATGAACGTCGCCGCCGCCCGCCCCAGCGGACCATCGGGTCCCAGAAGGGCCGCCACCGCCGTCACCCCGTGTAGACGCAGGCCCGGCCGATCCAGCGGCAATGGCGCCAAGTCGGCGCACAGCCGCTGCACCAGCGTGGGGACCACTAGCCTGGGCAGATAGATGGTACCGTGAGCATGCAGATCGGTCATAAAGACCTCAATATCCCGGCGTCATTGCCTGGAAAAGACCAAACCCGATCATACGGGTTGACGGCAATAGGTCATTTGACCTAAATTGAATTTTAGGTCAATCACCCTAGAAATCGCCGTGCCCGATACAAGCGCACAGATCGTGGAAGCCGCCGACGCGCTGTTCTATCAGCGCGGGTTCGACCATACATCGCTGGCGGATATCGCGGCGGCGGTGGGAATTGCGCGGGGCAACCTGACCTATCATTTCAAGGCAAAGGACGAGATCCTGGCTGCTGTCATCGACCGGCGACTGGCCAATACCCAGGCCATGCTGGACGCGTGGGAGGGGGCAGGAGACGGGCCGGCGGCGCGCATCACCAGCTTCATCCATATCCTGATCGCCAATCAGGCGAAGATCATGGCCCATGGGTGTCCCGTAGGCACTCTATCGAACGAGTTGGCCAAGCTGGACCATGCCGCGCTGCCCGATGCGGCGCGCATCTTCACCCTGTTCCGTTCCTGGCTGGCGCGGCAGTTCACGCTGCTGGGCCATGATGGTGCCCGCGCCGACGAACTGGCCCTGCATCTGCTGGGCCGCAGCCAGGGGGTGGCGACGCTGGCCACCGCCTTCAAGGATGAAACCTTCATCCAGCGGGAAGTGGCGGCGATGCGGGACTGGCTTTCCACCTTGGCCCAGCAACTCTGAGGGTACGACATGGACAAGACCCTTCCCGGCCCTGATGGCCGCCCCCGCTGCCGCTGGTGCGCGTCGGCACCGGAGTTTCCGCATTATCATGATACGGAATGGGGCTTCCCCGTCGCCGATGACCGGCGGCTGTTTGAGAAACTGTGCCTGGAATGCTTTCAGTCGGGCCTGTCCTGGCGCACCATCCTGGGCAAGCGGGAGAATTTCCGCGCGGCTTTTCATGGGTTCGACATTGATGCCGTGGCGGCGTTCGGGCCGGCGGATGTCGAACGGCTGCTGGCCGATGCCGGCATCGTGCGCCATCGTGGCAAGATCGAAGCCGTCCTCAACAATGCACGGCGCGCCCAGGAATTGATTGCCGCCGAGAGGTCATTGGCCGCGTATTTCTGGCGTCACGAACCGCCGCCGGGAGAACATGGGTTCCCGCAATCGGCCTCCACCTCCCCCACCTCAGTCAGGCTATCCAAGGACCTGCTGAAGAAGGGTTGGAAATTCGTCGGCCCCACCACGATCTTTGCCTTCATGCAGGCCATGGGCCTGATCAACGATCATGCGGAAGGCTGCGTGATCCGCGAGGAAGCGGCGAAGGCACGGGCGGCGTTCCGGGTGCCGGGGTGACCATCACACCGACCGCGCTTGGAGGTAGGCGGGATCGCGGTGATCATGCAGGCAGGCTTCCACCTCAATCCTTTCCTCGACAAGGCGATAGAAAAGACAATGAGGATAACGGGCCAGCGGCGCACGCCGCAGCCCCAGATCAAACACCGGGAACAGCTCCGGAAAGCTCTGAATCCTGCCCAGAAGCCGATCAACCTGCCGGATAAAGGATACGGCACTGATCGGGCTGCGTTCCGCATACCACTGATGGGCAGCGACGATATCCGCACGCGCATCGTCGGAAAGCCTGAGGATTAACGTCGGGCGACGGCTCAAAGACGTTCCAATTCTGCCTTCACGTCCTGCCAGTCGTGCCAGACGGTCTGCCCCGCCGCCGACTTGGCTAGCCGACGTTGAAGTTCCACGCGCTGCGCCGGTGGCAATGATGCGGCTTCATGCTCCAGGCTATCGACCAGTTGCCCCAGCAACTCGACTTTCTCATCGTAGGTCAGTTTGTCGATGGCAATGGCGGACATTGCACCCTCCGTTCGCGTCCATTGACTTTCGCACCGCCTGCCGCCCCTGTCGAGCCGGCAAAGAGAAAGGGGCGGCACCATCGGCACCGCCCCCTCCCATCACACCAACCCCAAAAACCCGCTTACGCCATCACCTTGGCCAGCGCTTCTTCCAACGGCAGTTCCAGCTTTTCGCCGGTCGCGCGGCGCTTCAGTTCCACTGTGCCGGCCTTCAGGCCACGGGGGCCGATGGTCAGTTGCCAGGGGATGCCGATCAGGTCCATGTCGGCAAACTTGGCACCCGGACGTTCGTTGCGGTCATCATAGATGACGTCCACGCCGGCATCCTGCAGGCGGGCATAGAGACCATCGCAGGTGCTGCGGCAGGCCTCGTCATCGGCCTTCAGGTTGATCAGGGCCACCTTGTAGGGGGCGACCTGGTCAGGCCAGATGATACCGGCATCGTCATGGCTGGCCTCGATCAGCGCCGCCACGACGCGGGACACGCCGATGCCGTAGGACCCCATCTCCACCGTCACCGGCTGCCCGTCGGGGCCGGTCACGACGGCGCCCATGGGGGCGGAATATTTGGTGCCGAAATAGAAGATGTGCCCCACCTCGATCCCGCGCGCGGTGACCAGATCGGCCGGCGCCTTGGCGGCGTCGTGCATCTCCTCGGTCGCGGCATAGATGGAGGTGTATTTGGTGAAGAAGTCCTTCAGGTCGCCATTGGCGTCGGGATTGTCGGCCAGCACATCCATGTCCAGCCACTGCTTATCGCAGAACACCTGGCTTTCGCCCGTCTCGGCAAGGATGATGAATTCATGGGACAGGTCGCCGCCGATGGGGCCGGTATCGGCGCGCATCGGAATGGCCTTGATGCCCATGCGGGCAAAGGTGCGCAGATAGGCCAGGAACATCTTGCGATAGGACAGGCGCGCGCCCTCGGCGTCCAGATCGAAGGAATAATTATCCTTCATCAGGAATTCACGCCCGCGCATCACGCCGAACCGGGGACGCACCTCGTCCCGGAACTTCCACTGGATATGGTAAAGGTTGCGGGGCAGGTCCTTGTAGGACTTCACGAAGGTCTTGAAGATGTCGGTGATCATCTCCTCATTCGTGGGGCCGAACAGCATCTCGCGGTCGTGGCGGTCGGTGATGCGCAGCATCTCCTTGCCATAGGCCTCGTACCGGCCCGACTGCTTCCACAGGTCGGCCGACTGGATGGTCGGCATCAGCAGTTCCTGTGCCCCTGCGCGGTCCTGTTCCTCCCGCACGATCTGGCTGACCTTCTGCAGCACCTTCCAGCCCAGCGGCAGCCAGGCATAGATGCCGGCTGAGGTCTGGCGGATCATGCCGGCCCGCAGCATCAGACGATGGCTGACGATCTGCGCCTCCGACGGCGTTTCCTTCAGCGTGGGCAGGAAGTAGCTGGACATACGCATGGGAGCGGAACTCACGGAATAGGAGTGACGATGCAGCGGACTTTATGGGCTGGCGACGCCGGGGGCAAGCGGGCAACCAACCCCGCACCCCAGCCCCGCCCCAGGATCAAGCGGCAACGTCGGTCACGGCACCGGGCAGGGTGATGACAAACCGGCTGCCCAGGCCCGGTGCCGTTTCCAGCACGATGGAGCCGGAAAGCGGACCCGCCACCAGATTATGCACGATATGCAGGCCCAGGCCGGTACCGCCATGGTCACGGCTGGTGGTGAAGAACGGGTCAAAGGCCTTGGCGCGCACGGTATCATCCATGCCCCGGCCATTATCGGCGACGGTGATGATGGCCGTGTCGGCGATGGCCGACAGGGTGACGGTCAGGGTCCCGCCCTGCCCCGCCGGCCAGGCATGCTGGATGGCGTTCAGCATCAGGTTGGTCAGGACATTGACCATCGCGCCCGGTTGCACCAAGGCGGTCAGGTCCTTCACACCGTCAATATGAAAGGCGATCTGCGCATCCCGGAACCGGGGTTGCAGGGGGGCGGCGGCTTCGGCGACCAGGGTGGACAGGCGCTGACGCTGCTTCGGGCCGGCATATTCCTCTGCCGAGACCTGCTTGAAACTCTGCACCAGCCGGGCCGCGCGCTGCAGATTGGCCTGCAATACGCTCATCGCCTCCCGCCCCGTGGCCAGGAAATCGGCCAGCGCGCCGCGCGTCAGGGCCTTGGCCTCCACCTGGGTCGACACGCCCCCCATCTCCTCCGTCAGGAAGGTGGAGGTGGTGATGGCCACGCCCAGCGGGGTGTTCAACTCATGCGCCACGCCTGAGACAAGGCGGCCCAGGCTGGCCAGCTTTTCCTCCTGCACCAGCCGGTCCTGCGTGGCGCGCAAATCCTCCAGCGCGCCGGCCAGTTCATCCTTCTGCCGGGCGATGACCTCGGTCCGCTCCGCCACCTCACGCTCCAGCTCCCGTTGACGCCGGCGCAGCGACAGGGTGCGCAGCTGCACCGCCCCCCAGGCCAGGGCCAGCAGCGACAGCAGGGCCAGACCCCGGAACCACCAGGTCTGATACCAGGCGGGCAGCACCGTCACCGGCACCACCAGCGGCTGTTCGGCGAACAGTCCGGCCCGGTTGCTGCCCCGCACCTGCAAACGGTAGGAACCGGGCGACAGGTTGGCATAGGCGACATGGCGGTGATTGCCGTCACCCGCCACCCATTGTTCCTCAAACCCCTCCAGGCGGTAGAGGAAGCGGGTGCGGTCGGGGGCCGTGTAATCCAACGCCGCGAACTCTACCGACAATGACCGCTGATCCGGCAGCAGGTTGAGGGTCGGTGGGGCCGGCAGGTTGAAGGGATCGGACGGCACAGCTTTGCCATCCACGCGCAGTTCCGTCACCACGGTGGGCGCCAGGGTCCGCCACGTATCTAACCGGTCGGGACGGACCACGACCAGACCGTCGCGCCCGCCGAACATCATCTGTCCATCACCGTCCATCGTGGCGGAATTGGCCCAGAAACTGCCCACCCCCACGCCATCGGGCCGGCCCAGCACCTGCACCGACAGGTCATCCCCCTTGATCACGGCCAGACCGGCATCGGTGGATGCCCAGATGCGCCCCGCCGCATCCTGTCGCAAGGCATTGATCAGCAGGGTGGACAGGCCATCGGAAAGGCCCAGGCGGCGGAACTTCGCCGGCTGCCCCGGCTTCCACCCCGCCTCCAGGATATTCAAACCGCCGCCCAGCGTACCGACCCAGACACGGCCCCTGGCGTCGGTCAGGATGGCGGTGATGAAATTATGGGAGAGGGAGGCGGGATCGGCCGGATCATTACGAATACGCTGAAACCCGCCGGCGGGATCGCGGTAATGCAGGCCGGCATTGCCCCCCACCCACAACCCGCCATCGGGACCCGGCGCCAACACCCGCAGGCGGTTATCGATCAGGGAACGCGCATCACCCAGCCTGGTGCGGTCAGCCTTCATGGCGCCGCTTGCAAGGTCGAGCGAGACGAGGCCGTCCGCCGCCATCCACAGCGTATCGCCCTGGCGCATCAGGAACCAGACCGCGGCATTGGGCGCAGGCGGCGGCAAGGCCACCGGCTCCACCCGCGCCTGACCGGGGCGGCGGCGGAAGAGGCCCCGCTGCGTTCCGATGAAGGTGGTCCCGTCGGAAGCCATTTCCAGCGCCAGCACGGCACCGTCGGGCAACCCGCCACTGCCGGGCCGGATCCCGTCGCGCGCCCCGTTGCCGGGGTCCAGAATGTCGATGCCATTGGCCTGCAAACCCGCCCACAGCCGGCCATCGGGCGCCAGCATCAGGCTGCGGACCTGCGGGTCGGACAGGCGGTCGGCGCGAATATGGGAGGCGGGAACCGACAACACCGCCTGCGTCTGCGGATTGCGGCGGCAGACCCCGCCGCCCCAAGTGCCGACCCACAATATCCCTGAGCGGTCGACCAGCAGGGCGCGCACATCGCTGGCCACCAGCGAACTGGACAGGGTCGGGTCGTTGCGGCGAACCACAACCTTGCCCGTTACCACATCCAGTTCCACCAGACCGGCCCCTTGCGTGCCGATGACGATCCGGTCGGGCGACAATTCGGCCAGGGCGTGTTTGGCCACGGGAGCGGAGGCCGGGTCGCCGTCGCCCAGCAGGGGGAACAGTTTCTGCTCCCCCGTGGCGGGGTCCCACATGGCAACACCGGGGAACTCCCCCGTCACCCACAGCCGGCCCTTGCCATCCCGCAGCAGACCCTGGATCGGCGCATCCGCCGGCACGATACCGCCCAGGGAGACAGGCGTGGCCAGATCACCCGAGGGATCAAACCGCACCAGTCCGCGCCCGCTGGCCAGCAGCAGGCCGCCATCGGGCAATTCAACCATGTCGCGGATCTGATCCAGCGGCGGACTGTCCGGTTCCGGCCCGCGCCGCGTGTAGAAACGGCCCGTGCCCGTGGCCGGGTCGCGGACATGCACCCCGCCCACTGTGCCCGTCCATAACCGTCCGTGTCCATCGGTCAGGATGGACAGGATGGAAAGGTTCTGCAGCCCCTCATTGGCGCGCACGAACCGGTCGGCGGCAGCATCGTAGCGCGCCAACCCGCCGGCATTGGTGCCAACCCACAGCACGCCCTTGGGATCGACATGCAGGGCGGTGACATAAGTGTCGGGCAGACTGTCGGGATTGCCGGGGTCGCTGGTATAATGGCGGAAGCGGTGACCGTCGAACCGGGCCAGCCCGCCGCCCGTCCCAAACCAGACAAACCCCGCCCGATCCTGCGCGATGGCACCCACGACATCATTGGGCAGCCCCTGTTCGCGGCCCAGCCGTTCGAATAGAGGTTCGGAAAAGGCCGACCAGTCGGCGGCTGGTGCGGTTTGCGGGAGAAGCAGCGACAGGGCCAGCATGGCAGCGACACAGCAGCCACGCAGGTTCGGCACAGTGCGACGGGACGACCGAGGGGATTGGGTCAAGGCTGGCATCATCACGCGCAGAGTGGGAGGTTGCGCAGCATAGCAATTCCACACGGGCTTGGGAAATCAACCTTGGCGGGCAGGAGATAAGGCCGGTCTGTCCCCATGCTGCTCTTGACCAGCACAGGGACTGCGCTCATGTTACATGTAACAAGGAGGGGCCGGAATATGAGCACGTCAGGCGCCATGCGTGTGCAAAAGCACCGCGCGCAGTTGCGGGCCGCCGGCCTGCGCCCCATCCAGATCTGGGTGCCTGATACGCGCCGCCCCGGCTTTGCCGAGGAATGTCGGCGACAGTCCCTGTCCCTGCGCGATGATCCGCGGGAACGGGAGGTCGGGGAGTGGCTGGAACGCGTCGCCGATCATGAGGGGTGGGAATGAGGCGCGGTGACGTTGTCACCGTCGTTATCCAAGGCGACTTCGGCAAACCCCGCCCTGCCCTGATCATCCAGTCCGACCTGTTCAGCGAACATCCCAGCATCACCATCCTGCCCATCACCAGCGACCGGCGAGACGGCGCGCCGCTGTTCAGGCTGAATGTGGAACCGGACCCAAGCAACGGCCTGCGCTTGCCCTGCCAGATCATGGTCGACAAGGCGCAGACGGTACGACGGGTGAAGATTGGCGACCGGATCGGGCGGCTGACGGACGAACAGATGGTCGCGGTCAATCAGGCTTTGGCGCTTTGGGTGGGGTTGGGGTAAATGACGGCATATAGCACTATCCAGACCGAACTGGTTACGGGCTTGTATTTGGCCAAATCTCATTTCCCGTCCCCGCAGATCCAGGAAATCGCCATCCGGTTGACTCTACAACATTCATTACATTTATAGTTAAATCCAGCACGTGTGATTGGACCTGCCTTAAGTAGGAAACATCTATCGGAGTTTCAAATTTTTCTAGCCTCCTATTAACAAAAAGGGGCACAGACCTCCCAAAACTATCTGGAGCGGAACTCCAAGAGCCGTGACATAATACATTACGAATTTCCGCTGCCTTATTTATCAATAGCCCCAACTCATCAAGCCCCTCAAATTTGCACTTATCGTTATCTTTCGCTACCTTGATAAATTTCTCCGAAAGATTAACAAGGCTATCATATAGTGCATGCTGAATAACAGGTATCCATTCCTTGAAGGCAGAGGATAATTCGTCATCCTTATACTCGCGCGTTGCTGTTAAAGCAAATATAGCCTTCCCTAAAGTCGCCTCCAGAAACGAAAATATTGCGACTGTCCGACCAAGGTGTTCCCAAAAATCGGGGGTATGGAGATGCGTAGGGAAATGTAGAGGCAATCTCCATCTCTCGACCACAAAAGAGTCCGTATCAGTTTCAGGACACATCATACCCCCTCACGCCGCCACCAGCTCAAACTTGTCCACATCCACCAGCCCCATATCGGTGATCTTCAGGTGCGGGATCACCGGCAGGGGCAGGAAGGCCAGTTGCAGGAAGGGTTCGGCCAGGGGGCAGCCCAGTGCCTTGACCGAGGCGCGCAGGGCTTCCAGCTCATGCTCCACCGCCTCGAACGGTTTCAGGCTCATCAGGCCGGCCACGGGCAGGGCCAGTTCGCCGACCACCGCGCCGTCCTTCACGGCCACAAAGCCGCCGCCGATCTCGATCAGGCGGTTGATGGCGACGACCATGTCGGCATCGCTGGCGCCGACGGCACAGATATTGTGGCTGTCATGGCCGACGGAGCTGGCCAGCGCGCCGGAGCGGATGCCGAAGCCCTTCACGAAGCCCTTGCCGATATTGCGGGTGAAGCCGTGGCGTTCGACGACCACGATCTTCAGGATGTCATTGTCCGGGTCGGCATGGCGACGGCCATTGCGATAGGGGACGGTGGCCTGCAACGCCTCTGTGATGATCTTGTTGGGCAGCACGCCAATGACGGGCGTGCCGGGGCCGCTGGCGGGAATGGCCAGGTCTTCGGCCACGATCCGCGCCCGCTTGATGGAGTTCAGGCCCACGGGCGGTGAGGATTGGCGGCCCGCGAACGTCTCCGCCGATACGGGCTTGCCGGCGCGGATCACCTGGGACACGGTACACTGCGCCAGATCGTCCAGCAGGACGATATCGGCTAGGTAACCTGGGGCCACCAGCCCGCGATCCTTCAACCCGAACCCGCGCGCCGCCGACCAGGTGGCCGTGCGGTAGACGGAGGCGATGTCCGCCCCGTGCGCGATGGCGCGGCGGATCAGATGGTCCAGATGCCCTTCTTCCGCAATGTCCAGCGGGTTGCGGTCATCGGTACAGAAGGCCAGGAACGGGCTGGTCACCGGGTCGATCAGGCCGGACAGGGCGTCCACATCCTTGGAGACGGAGCCATCACGGATCAGCACCTGCATGCCCTTGGCGATCTTCTCCCGCGCCTCCGCCTGACTGGTGCATTCATGGCAATTGCGGATGCCGCAGGAGAGATAGGCGTTCAGTTCCTTGCCGGTAACCAGGGGGGAATGGCCGTCAATATGCGCACCATAGAATTCCGCCAGCTTGTCCAGCGTCTCCTCATCCTTCCACAGCACGCCGGGGAAGTTCATGAATTCGGCCAGCCCGATCACCTTGGGATGGTAGCGGTGGCGGGCCAGATCGTCGGCCTTCAACCGCGCGCCCGCCGTTTCCAGATGCGTGGCCGGCACGCAGGATGAAAGCTGTACCCGCAAATCAAGCGCGGTCGTCAGGGCCGAATCCAGAAAATATTGAAGCCCCGCCTCCCCCATGACATTGCAGATCTCATGCGGGTCGCAGATGGCGGTCGTGGTCCCGCGCGGCAGGACGCAGCGGTCAAATTCCGACGGGGCGACCAGCGTGCTTTCGCAATGGACATGGGTGTCGATGAAGCCGGGCACGGCGAACCGGCCCTTGCCATCGATCTCCTGCACCCCGTCATAACGGTCATAGGTGCCGACAATGGTGTCGCCGCAGATGGCGATGTCTGTTTCGTCGATATTGCCCGTCGCGACATTCAGCAGCCGCACATTCTTGATCACCAGATCGGCGCGGTTGCGCCCCATGGCCTGATCGATCCGCTGTTTCAGGATGGCTTTGGCGGCGGCGCGGTCCATGGGGTGGGTCCTTACATGATCAATGCGGGGTCTTGGCGCACAGCGCGATCAGGTCAGCCTCAGCCGCCGACTGCATCGGCTTGCCGTTGAACAGGACCTGATTGCCCTGCACCGTTACGGTACCGATCTGCGCCTCCCCCCGGTAGAGGTTATTTGTTGCGATGCCGAAGCGGCGCGCAATATCGGCGGTGATGGCGATGTCGATGCTTTTCGGCAGCTCAATGGCATAGCTGTCGGGGAGGTCGGCGGGGGCCACGGGCTTGCCGTTCACATCGACACCGGGCTTGTACTCCACATCCGCGCTGGGCTGATGCCGGGCCACATAGCGGCAGGCGGCAGGGTCGATGCGGATGGTGGGGGCGTCGGTCTGGGCCGTGGCAGCGGATACCGCACCTGCGAGAAGCCCCACCAACCCTATGGCCCTCAAGGTCTTTTCCGGGAATACTGACATTCCTTCCCCCTTCCCTTTCGCCGCAAAGGGCGCCGCACAGATGCTGACATCCTACTTCAAGCTGAAAGAACTGGGCAGTGATGTCCGGACGGAGCTGCTGGCCGGGCTCACCACCTTTTTGACCATGGCCTATATCATCTTCGTCAATCCACAGATCCTGTCGGCGGCGGGCATGGACCATGGGGCGGTATTCGTCGCCACCTGTGTGGCCGCCGCCATCGGGTCGGCCATCATGGGGCTGTACGCCAATTATCCCATCGCCCAGGCACCGGGCATGGGGTTGAACGCCTATTTCGCGTTCACCGTGGTGGGGCAGATGGGCTATTCCTGGCAGGTGGCGCTGGGTGCGGTGTTCCTGTCGGGCATCCTGTTCATCATCCTGTCGGTCCTGCCCGTGCGGGAGGCGGTGGTGAATGCCATCCCCCGCACCCTGAAACTGGCCATATCCGCCGGCATCGGCCTGTTCCTGGCCATCATTGCCCTGGAAAATGCAGGCCTGATCAAGGCGCATCCCGTCACCCTGGTCACCATGGGCGACCTGACCAAGCCGCAACCGGTGCTGGCCGCCATCGGCTTCATCCTGCTCTGCGCGCTGGCGGCGCGGAAGGTCATGGGCTCTGTGATCCTGACCATACTGGCCGTGGCGGTCGTGGGCATGGTGATCGGCGCCTCGCCCTTCAACGGGCAGATCATCTCCCTACCACCCGACCCAAGCCCGACCTTCCTGGCCATGGACTTGAAAGGCGCGTTCAGCGTCGGGCTGATCACGGTGGTCTTCGCCTTCTTCTTCGTCGATCTGTTCGATACGGCGGGCACATTGATCGGCGTGTCGCACCGGGCGGGCCTGCTGGACAAGGATGGCAAGCTGCCGCGCCTGAAACGCGCCCTGTTCGCCGATGCAGCGGCCACGACCGTGGGTGCCGCGCTCGGCACCTCCACCGTCACCTCCTATATCGAGAGCGCGGCGGGCACAAATGTCGGCGGGCGCAGCGGGTTGACGGCGGTGACGGTGGCGGTGCTGTTCCTGGCCTGCCTGTTCTTTGCCCCGCTGGCCGCCAACATCCCCGCCTATGCCACGGCCCCCGCCCTGCTCTACATCGCCTGCCTGATGGCGCGTGGCCTGACGGAGGTGGATTGGGAGGATGTGACGGATTATGCGCCCGCGGTGATGACGGCAATTGCCATGCCGCTGACCTATTCCATCGCCCATGGCATCGCCATCGGCTTCATTACCTATGCGGGCATCAAGATCCTGGCCGGACGCTGGCGCGATGTCGGGCCAGTGGTGGCGGTGCTGGCGGCCCTGTTCTTGCTGAAATTCATTCTGCTGGCGTGACTGATTCTCGCGGATTCGATGACAGGGGCCGTACCCGCCGGGGCGGCCCCTTTTTCATTCAAGGCCTTGAAGCCTGTTCAGTAAGCAGGCAAAAATATGATAGCGGTAGCAATGATCATTAAATGAGCATATGCATAATTTATGATCAAAGCTGCCGTTGACGTAAACCGCCGGCAGGGCGCGGGCGATCACAAAAAATTCACTTCCCGCGAATATCTATATTTATCAATTCATTAGATGAATCAGCCACTATCCGGAAGCCATGCCGCCATGGCATGAAGACGATTGGATGCATGCAATCGTGACAATGCGGCCACAGTGGCCGCTGCATTTTTGTGCGGGCCGCGCATGGATTGAATTTTGATGGTGACGGGTTTCGCCAGGGCTGCCTATACTCCGCCCCACAAAAGAAAAGACCGCGCCAGCAAGGCAGCGCGGCCTGAGTTTAGGGAGGAATCGCCACCAGGCGGTGTCAAAACAGGGATCCAACCCCGTTCGACAAGATAAGTTTTTAACTTTCTGAATATGAAGGCAAGCCGATTTTGTCGGCTTGCCTTTTTATTTGGTCGATTTTTAGATTTATGCACAGCGCGTGTGCAAATGCCATCCATCCGAACAGGTGTTTGCCCAATCAGAAGGCGGCGTATCCGGCGAACCCGCTGGTAATGGCCCGACGCCAGGGCAAATCATGATTCGACAGAGCGATCATGGCGGGGCAATCGGCCCGGTGCGCGCCTGGCAGAAAGCCGATGCTCATCAGGAACTCGCCCACAATCTCCCCACCGGTAAAGCGGAAGGTCTTGGCGAACAGCTTCACCCAATCCGGCTTGGATTTCGGGTGATGGGTCAGCAGCCAGCCATGGAAGGACCCGTGGCTTTCGCGCAGCCGCTGGATCACCTGGGCATTATGGATGGCGGCGTGGACCTTCAGCCGGTTACGGATGATGCCGGGATCGGCCAGCAGTCGGTCCACATCATCCGGCCCAAAAGCCGCCACGCGGTCCACGGAAAACCCGGCATAGGCGGCACGGAAGCTTTCCCGCTTTTTCAGGATGGTCAGCCAGGATAGGCCCGCCTGATTGATCTCCAGGATCAGCCGTTCAAACAGCTCGTCATCGCCCGTCAGGGGTACGCCATATTCATGGTCATGATAGGGGCCATGCCATTCATGGCCCGGTGCTACATCGCAATAGCCCGACATCCTGTCCACCTTGCTTGAAAGGCGGACAGGATAGCCGACGGAAAAGCCGCTGTCGCGAAGTTTGTTCTTGTTTTGTATTCAATACGCCGGTTAGGCTTCTCCGCGAAGCAATCCCTTCCAATCCACCAGCCCGAAATGACCGCTGGACCAGGCGATGGCCACGACGATGGCCGCGACGATTGAGGTCCAGATGAACTTCTTGATGATCATGGGCCGGGCTGGCGCGCCGGGCTGGTGACCGACCTCCTGTGCGTCGCCCTCCTGCTTGCGCCCAAACGGCAGCACCATGAACAGGACGGTCCACCAGACGGTGAAATAAATGGCGGCCCAGGTTGCCCAACCCATGATCCAATCCTCTCGCTTTTCGCCATCAAACCTGTTCGATTTCGACCAGGGTGCCGAACAGGTCCTTGGGATGCAGGAACAGAACCGGCTTGCCATGCGCGCCGATCTTCGGCTCCCCATCGCCCAGCACGCGCAGGCCGTCGGCCTTCAGCTTGTCACGCGCGGCGATGATGTCCTCCACCTCGTAACAGACATGGTGGATGCCGCCGGACGCGTTGTTGGACAAGAACTTGGCGATGGTGCTGCCGTCGCCCAGGGGATGCAGCAGTTCAATCTTGGTGTTGGGCAGTTCCACGAACACCGTGGTCACGCCATGGTCGGGCAGGTCCAGCGGGTCGGAAACCTTAGCGCCAAGGGTGGTGCGGTAGGTTTCCGCCGCCACGGCCAGATCCGGCACGACAATAGCGACATGGTTCAAACGGCCGATCATCGCCCTCTCCTCATTCTTATGGTTTGCCCCGCAGGCCAGCGCCAGAGATAGCCACGGGTGACGCCGCCGTCACCCGTGACAAATCGCACCACCCCGATACTCAGATACGGACCAGATGCACTTCCGTCAGGGGCTTGCGGCCCTGGCTGGTGCTGAAGGAGCGGCGGATGGCCACCCGGGCCGCGTCCTTCACCTGCGCATCATCCATGCGGGCCGCCTTGGACAGGTTCTCGATGGCCAGACGCACGCGGGCAATCAGGTCAACCGTCTCCTCATCCACCTCATCCTCTTCCAGCAGGCCGATGGATGTTACCTTGGGATCAGCCAGCAGATCACCGCGCGGTGTCATGACCAGGGTGACCATGGAGACGCCGGCCTGCGCCATGCGGGTCCGGCCTTTCATTGCCATGTTGGTCAGCGGCACGATGCGCTTGCCATCGATACACAGCTTGCCCGCATGGACATGACCCAGATTGGCGGCAGGACCCGGCCCCAGGCGAATGACCATACCGTCATCGGGCACCACAACTTCCGGCACCTGACAATCCCGCGCCAGGGCGGCATGCACCGTCAGATGGCGATGTTCGCCATGCACCGGCACCGCGATCCTGGGCCGCACCCACTGATACATCTGTACCAGTTCATCTCGGGCCGGATGGCCGGAGACATGGACAAACTCCTCATCCGCCGTGATCACCTGAATGCCCTGCCGCATCAGGCCGTTTTGGATCTTGGCGATGCCCTTCTCATTGCCCGGAATCTCACGGGCAGAGAAGATGACAACGTCGTTCCGTTCCAGCACCACATCGGGATGGTCATCATTGGCGATACGGGCCAGCGCCGCGCGCGGCTCCCCCTGGCTGCCGGTGCAGATCACCACCAGCTTCTCACGCGGGACGTAACCCGCCTCCCGCTCCGTCAGGAAGGGCGGCAGGTCGGACAGATAGCCATTGGCCCGCGCCGCCTCATTGATGCGCCACAGGGACCGGCCCGCCAGCGCCACCTGTCGGCCATGGGCATGGGCAGCGGTGGCGATGGATTGCAGGCGGGCGACATTGCTGGCAAAGCAGGTGACGGCGATGCGGGTGTCAGTGAAACGCCCGAACAGTTCCTTGAAGCTTTCCTGAACCGCCGCTTCCGACCCCGACGTGCCCGGCACCATGGCATTGGTGCTGTCACAGATCATGGCCGTCACGCCCTCCCGCCCCAGCTTCTTCAGCGCATCCTCATCAGCCAGCAGACCGATGACGGGATCGCGGTCCAGCTTCCAGTCGCCCGTATGTAGGACCGTACCGGCGCTGGTGCGGATGACCAGGGCGTTGGGCTCGGGGATCGAATGGGTCAGGCTGATCAGTTCGAGATCGAAAGGACCGATGCTGGCCTTGCCACCCAGCGGGATGACGTTGATCGGCACCTTGTTCTGCAGGCCGGTTTCCACCAGCTTGGCCTTCAGGAAGCTGGCGGTGAAGGGCGTGCACCAGACGGGGACGCGCAGATCCTCCCACAGATGCGGGATGGCGCCTAAGTGATCCTCATGCGCGTGGGTGACGACGATGCCCAGAAGGTCGCTGCGGCGATCCTCAATGAAGCTGGTATCGGGCAGAATGATATCCACGCCAGGGGTCGTTTCGTCACCGAAACTAACCCCCAGATCGACCATCAGCCATTTGCCTTGGTGATGATAGAGGTTCAGGTTCATCCCGATCTCGCCCGCCCCGCCCAGGGGAACGAAATGCAGTTCCTTCGGGTCGAAATCCTTGGTTTCCAGATGCTTTGCTTGCGTCATTCGGTCCTGGTTTCAGTTGGCAGCAGCGTTGCGCGCATGGATCAACCGGAGACCCCGCAACGTCAGGTCCCCATCAATATGGTGGATCATGTCGGTTCCCTCGGCGAACAGGCGGACCAGACCGCCCGTGCCGATGACCGTCACCTTCGTCTGCCCATCGGGCGACAGTTCGGCGATGATCCGTTTCAGGATGCCTTCAATCATCCCGGTATAGCCCCAGAACATACCCGATTGCATGGCCGCGACCGTCCCGCGACCGATGGCAACATCGGGCTTGGCGATATCGACCTTGGGCAACTGAGCCGCCACCCGGTGCAGCGCGTCAAGCGACAGGGCCGGTCCGGGCGCGATGACGCCGCCGGCAAAGGCCCCCTCGGCATCCACCACATCAAAGGTGGTGCCGGTACCGATATCGATGACAATCAGCGGAGTGGGATAGGATGCAACGGCGGACACGGCATTGACCAGCCGGTCGGCCCCGGCCTCCCGCGGGTTCAGCAGCTTGTTCTGCAAACCCAGATCGACCGACGGATCACCCACCCGCATAGTTACGCAACCGAAATGTTCCTCGGTCAGCTTCATCAGGGCGTAAGTCTGCGACGGCACCACCGATGACAGGATGGCAGCATCGATATCGGCGGGGGTCAGGCCCTTCATGCCCATCAGGCTGACCAGCCAGACGGCATATTCGTCTGCGGTGCGCTGGCTGTCGGTGGAGATGCGCCAATGGGCCCGCTTCTCATCCCCGTCAAAGACGGCGAAGACGACATTGGTGTTGCCGGCATCGATGGCCAGAAGCATCTCAGTTCCCTCCGCCGGGGAAAAACACATCGCCAGCCGTGATGCGGCGGATGGTACCGCCGACATCGACCAGCAGCACACCGTCATCATCCATATCGATCAGACGGCCTGTAAATGTCTCATCATGCAAACGCACAGTCACGGCCCCGCCCAACCCCTGCGCCGCATTCAGCCAAGCCGCACGGATGGGGGCGAAGCCCTGGCTCAGAAAACGATGATACCAGGCGTCGAACGCGCCGGCATAGGCGACCAGCACCTGTTCCACCGTGAGATCGGCCCCAGCGGCCAGCAGGGAGGTCGCGGGATACAAAGCCTCTTCCGGGAAATGCCGGACATTAATGCCGACGCCCAGGACCAGCCAATCGACCGATCCGCCACGACCCGCTTCGGACTCCAAAAGGATGCCGGAGATTTTGGCCCCATCGACCAGCACATCATTGGGCCATTTCATGGTGACCTTGCCGGGCACCAGGGCCGATACCGCCTCCCCCACCGCGATAGCGGCGACGAAGGAGGTCAGCGCCGCCTGCCCCGGCGGCAATCCGGGCCGCAGGATCAGGGAACAAGCAAGATTACCGGGCTGTGAACTCCACGCCCGGCCACGCCGGCCCCGGCCAGCGGTCTGGCGCAGGGCCCAGACCATGGTGCCTTCGGGCGCGCCGTCACCGGCCATCTGCTTGGCCAGATCGTTGGTGCTGCCGCATTCATCGATGCTGTGAAGATGAAAAAACGCGGGCAGCAAGGCCGCCCGCGTTTCATCAGATCGGTTCTGTCCGGTCACCATAGCCGGAACGCCGGTTACCGGGCCCCGAACAGGGCGGCAGCAGCCGCCGCCGCACCAGAGGTGATCGGCGACAGGAAGACGATATAGACCGGGAACACGAACAGGGCGGCACCGGCGACCACGAAACCAGCGGTCGGGGTCGGGCGGTCCAGCGGCTCCGTCACGTCATCGAAGTACATGGCCTTGATGACGCGCAGATAATAGAAGCAGCTGATGCCGGACGCGATGACGCCGACAATGGCCAGCGGATAGAGGCCCGCCTGGATGGCCGGCAGGAACACCGCCCACTTGCCCCAGAAGCCCGCCGCCGGCGGCACGCCGGCCAGCGACCACATGAACACGGCCATGGCAAAGGCCAGCATCGGGTGGGTCTTGGACAGACCCGCCAGATCAGCAACCTCTTCCACGGCGCGGCCCGACTGACGCATCGACAGGATGACGGCGAAGACACCGACATTCATGGCCAGATAGATCGCCATGTAAATCAGCACGCCACGCACACCCTCCTGCGAACCGGCGGACAGACCGACCAGCGCGTAGCCGATATGGCCGATGGAGCTGTAAGCCATCAGACGCTTGATGTTCTTCTGCTGGATGGCGCCCAGGGCGCCGATGATCATGGATGCACCGGCGCAGAACTGGATCACCTGCTGCCACTGCATCGCCAGATCGCCGAACGGACCGACCAGGACGCGGATAAACAGGGTGATGGCCGCCACCTTGGGCGCCACGGCGAAGAAGGCCGTGACGGAGGTGGGCGCACCCTCATAAACGTCCGGCGTCCACATATGGAACGGCACGGCGGAAATCTTGAAAGCCAGACCGGCGGCCACGAAGACCATGCCGATGACCACACCGACCGACGCCCCGCCTTCCAGCACGGCAGCCAGCTTGTCAAAGCTGGTGGTGCCGGCAAAGCCATAAACCAGCGACGAGCCATACAGCAGCAGGCCCGAGGACAGCGCACCCAGCACGAAATATTTCAGGCCGGCTTCCGTCGACTTGGCAACGTCACGCTTAAACGCGGCGATGACGTACAGCGCCAGCGACTGCAGCTCCAGCCCGACATAGAGCGAGATCAGGTCATTGGCCGACACCATCGCCAGCATGCCGAGCGTGGCCAGCGCGATCAGCACCGGATATTCGAACCGAGCCACCCGCTCCTTCTCCAGGTAATTGACCGACAGGATGACGGCCAACGACGAGGCGATCAGGATCAGCAGCTTGGCAAAGGTGCCGAAGCTGTCGGAGACGAACAGGCCGTTGAAGGTGACATTCCGGCCCTCCGGCCCCTGCAACAACAGGAAGCCGGTGGCGATGAAGGAGGCGACAGTCAGCCAGGAGACGAGGCGCAGGCTGCCTTCACCCCGGAACACGCCGATCATCAACAGGGCCATGCTCGCGCAGGCCAGGAAGATTTCGGGCAGGGCCGGGGCCAGATCAGGGAAAGTTGCCATGGCTCAGTTCTCGCTCGCCGGTTGGGTCGCCGGGGTTTCGGTACGCAGTTCCGCCGTCTCAGGAGCCCCGGCCTCGATCAGGCCCGCCGCCTTCAGCGACGCCTGATGGTCGGCCAGGATTTTCTCGACCGTCGGGTTGTAGACATTCTGGAAGCTGGCCGGATAGACGCCCATGATGATGACGATGGCCACCAAGGGCGCGAAGAACGCCACCTCACGCGCGGACAGGTCCGACATGGCCTTCACTTCCGGCTTTTCCAGCTTCCCGAAGAACAGCTTGCGGAACAGCAACAGCATATAGGCGGCACCCAGAACCAGCCCCGTGGCCGACAGCATGCCGTACCAAGTGCTGACCTGGAACACGCCCAGCATGGTCAGGAATTCACCCACGAAGCCCGACGTGCCGGGCAGACCGACCGAGGCGAACATGAAGATGGCGAACACCACCGCATAACGCGGCATGTTCTTGGCCATGCCGCCATAAGCGGCCATTTCGCGGGTATGCAGGCGGTTATAGGCAACGCCGATGCACAGGAAGAGAGCCGCCGACACGAACGTATGGCTCAGCATCTGGAACATGGCGCCATCCAAACCCTGCTGGTTCATGGCGAAGATGCCCATGGACACGTAACCCATATGGGCCACGGAGCTGTAGGCGATCATCTTCTTCATGTCAGACTGCGCCAGTGCCACCAGTGAGGTGTAGATGATGGCGGCGATGGACATGAAGAAGACCACGTCCTGGAAGAAGAAGCTGGCTTCAGGCAGCATCTGCACATTCGCGCGGATAAGACCGTAACCACCCATCTTCAGCATCACGCCAGCCAGCATCACGGAACCTGCCGTCGGCGCTTCCACGTGGGCAAAGGGCAACCAAGTATGGGCCGGCCAGATCGGCGTCTTCACGGCAAAGGCGATGAAGAAGGCCAGCCACAGCCAGATCTGCATATTGGACGGGAACGGATAGTCCACCATCACCCGCATATCCATGGTCCCGGCCGTCAGATACATGGCCAGGATAGCCAGCAGCATCAGCACCGAACCGATGAAGGTGTAGATGAAGAACTTATAGGCCGCATAGACGCGGTTGGGACCGCCCCAGACGCCAATCAGCAGGAACATCGGCAGCAGTACCCCTTCGAAGAAGAGGTAGAACAGCACGAAGTCCAGCGCCGTAAACATGCCGATCAGCATGGTTTCCAGCACCAGCAGCGCGATCATGAATTCCTTCACGCGCTTTTCCACCGCATCCCAGGAGGCCAGGACGCAGATCGGAGTCAGTAGGGTGGAGGCCAGCACGAACCAGATGGAGATGCCGTCAACGCCCTTGATATAGGCGATGTTGAAGGTCGGCAGCCAGGCCACCTCCTCCACCAACTGGAAGCCGGGGTTGGAGGGATCGAAGCCGGTCAGGATGAACAGCGAAACGATAAAGGTGATGACGGACGTCCACAGCGCCACGCTCTTGGCGTTACGGGCCACTGCCTCCTGCTCACCACGGATGAGCAGGATGAACAGGGCACCGACGAGGGGCAGGAACGTCGTCAGCGAAAGGATCGGCACATCGGCCATTTCGAAAGACTCCCTACCTCAACGCGCCAGGAGGAACCAGCCGGCCAACGCGACCACGCCGATCACCATAACGAATGCATAATGGTACACGTAACCCGACTGAACCCGGCTGGAGGCCAGCGACAGGCGGCGGGTGACAGCGGCGGCCCCGTCGGGACCCAGCCCGTCGATGACGCCGATATCGACACCCTTCCACAGGCCGAAGCCCAGCTTCATGGCCGGACGCACGAACAGCGCGTCATACAGTTCATCGAACATGTACTTACGGAACACGAAGGCATGGACAGCCTTGAAGGTGTTGACGAAGGCGCCGGGCAGGCCGGGGCTGAACATATAGAACACATAGGCCAGCACGATGCCGGAGACGCCAGCGGCCAGCGGGGCATAAGGCACCCAACCCGGCACATGGTGCGCGGCCTCGATGATGGTCCCATGCTCACCGGCCAGCATCACGATGCTGCCCGACCAGAATTCGGCCATGTCATGACCGACGAACCAGGGATAGGCAACAAAGCCGGCGAACAGCGCACCGATCGACAGGACGATCAGCGGCACCAGCATGACAGCCGGGCTTTCATGCACATGGGCCATCACCTTTTCCGACGCGCGCGGCTTACCATGGAAAGTCATGATCAGCAGGCGCCACGAATAGAAGGCCGTCATGAAGGCGGCGGCGATGCCCATCCAGAAGGCGAAGGAACCGGCGGCGCTGTGCTTGGCATAGGCCACTTCCAGGATCATGTCCTTGGAATAGAAGCCCGCGAAGAACGGGATACCGGCCAGCGCCAGATTACCGATCCACATCATCGTGTAGGTGCCGGGGATCAGCTTCCAGATCCCGCCCATGTTGCGCATGTCCTGTTCATCCGACATGGCGTGGATGACCGAACCGGCGCCTAAGAACAGCAGGGCCTTGAAGAAGGCGTGCGTCATCAGGTGGAAAATGGCGGCCGGATAGGCACCGACACCGATGGCGAAGAACATGTAGCCAAGCTGGCTCATCGTCGAATAGGCGATGACGCGCTTGATGTCGAACTGGGTCAGGCCGATGGTCGCGGCCACGAAGGCGGTGGCGGCACCCAGATAGGTGACAACCTCCAGCGCTGCGGGCGCATATTCGAACACCGGGCTCATCCGGGCCAGCATGAAGACGCCGGCGGTCACCATGGTGGCCGCATGGATCAGCGCCGACACCGGGGTCGGGCCTTCCATGGCGTCCGGCAACCAAGTGTGCAGGCCCAGCTGCGCCGACTTGCCCATGGCGCCGATGAACAGCAGCAGGCAGGCGCAGGTCAGCGCATGCACTTCCCAGCTGAGGAAGTGGAAGGTCGCATCGGCCTTGGAAGCGGCCTGGGCGAAGATGCCGTCAAATTCGACAGTGCCGAAGATGATGTAGATCGCCATGATGCCCAGCGCGAAGCCGAAGTCACCGACGCGGTTCACCAGGAACGCCTTCATGGAGGCGTCATTGGCGCTCTTCTTCTCGTACCAGAAATTGATCAGCAGGTAGGAGGCAACGCCCACGCCTTCCCAGCCGAAGAACATCTGCAGCAGATTATCGGCAGTCACCAGCATGAGCATCATGAAAGTGAACAGCGACAGGTAGGCCATGAAGCGCGCCCGATGCGGGTCATGGCTCATGTAGCCGACTGAATAGACATGCACCATGGACGACACGCCGTTCACGACGACAAGCATCACAGCGGTCAGCGTGTCGATGCGCAGCGACCAGGACACCTCGAAGGTGCCGCTGTCGATCCAGGTGAATAACTCGATGGTGCGCGCGGCCTCCGGCCCGCCGAAACCGACCTTCGTGAACAGGATCACGGACAGGACGGCAGCGGTCAGAACACCGGCGCAGGTGACGATCTGGGCCCCCCGGTCGCCGATGAGGCGCCCGAAGAACCCGGCGATGAAGGCGCCCAACAGGGGCAGGAAGATGGCAGCGATTTCCATGATGCCCGCCTCAACCCTTCATCATGTTGATGTCTTCAACCGCGATGGTCCCGCGGTTACGGAAATAGACCACCAGGATCGCCAGACCGATGGCGGCCTCTGCGGCGGCCACCGTCAGGATGAACATGGTGAAGATCTGGCCCACCAGGTCGTTCAGATAGACGGAGAAGGACACCAGATTGATGTTGACGGCGAGAAGGATCATCTCGACCGACATCAGGATCACGATGACGTTCTTCCGGTTCAGGAAAATCCCGAACACGCCGATGGTGAAGAGGATGGCCGACAGCGTCAGGTAATGCGCCAGGCCGATAGAGCCGAATTCCATGATCAGACGCCCCCCCGCGTCGGGACCTTGCGTACCTGCACCACCTCGGCGCGCTTGCGATCAAGCTGCTGGCCGATCTGCTGGCGACGGACACCGGGGCGCGACCGCAGGGTCAGCACGATGGCGCCGATCATGGCGACCAGCAGGATCAGGCCCGAGACCTGGAAGGCATACACATAGTCGGTATAGAGGATGTGGCCGATGGCTTCGGTGTTGGTCACCTGATCGACCGGCGGGATCGGCGCATTGTTGGCCTGACCGCCCACCGGGCCGCCAGCCAGCTGCGTTGCCGCCAGGAAGACCAGTTCCACCGCCAGGATGGCGCCGACAACCAGCCCCACCGGCATGTAGCGCATGAAGCCTTGCCGCAGTTCCTGGAAATTGATGTCGAGCATCATCACCACGAACAAGAACAGCACCGCCACCGCGCCGACATAGACGATGACCAGGATCATGGCCACGAATTCAGCGCCGATCAGGACGAACAGGCCGGCCGCGTTAAAGAAGGCGAGGATCAGGAACAGAACCGAGTGTACCGGGTTCTTGGCCGTGATCACCCGCACGGCAGACGCCAGCAGGATGATGGCGAACGCATAGAATGCGATTGCGGTCAGGGTCATGTTACGCCGCCTCCGGCGCTGTGGTCATCGGGTACTGGGTCACGGAGGATACTCCGGGCGAAGGAATGTGGATGGCCGGGGACCCGGCCATCGATGAAATCAACGGTAGGGCGCGTCAGCGGCGAGGTTAGCCGCGATCTGCGCTTCCCAACGGTCACCATTCGCGAGCAGCTTGTCCTTGTTGTAGTACAGCTCCTCGCGCGTTTCCGTCGCGAATTCCAGGTTCGGCCCCTCGACGATGGCATCGACCGGGCAGGCCTCCTGGCACAGGCCGCAATAGATGCACTTCGTCATGTCGATGTCGTAGCGCGTGGTACGGCGGCTGCCATCCTCACGCGGTTCGGCCTCGATGGTGATGGCGAGCGCCGGGCAGATGGCCTCGCACAGCTTGCAGGCGATGCAGCGCTCTTCCCCATTGGGATAGCGGCGCAGCGCATGCTCACCCCGGAAGCGCGGGCTCGTGGGGCCACGCTCATACGGATAGTTCAGGGTCACACGGGGCTTGAACATGTAGCTGAAAGTCAGCGCCATGCCCTTCACGAGTTCCCACAAGAACAGGCCGCGCGCCGTACGGTCGAGCAAGGCCATGTTTCACCTCCATATTCGGACCGGCCAGACGGCCCGCCCACAAGCATCACCGGCAGGGGGTTGAAAAGCCCCCTCCCCCTCACGAAATCATTTCGGCAGCAGGTCGAAATAGACCAGCACGCCGGACGTCAGCACCACCCAGATCAGGGAGAATGGCAGGAACACCTTCCACCCCAGACGCATCAGTTGGTCATAGCGGTAACGCGGCAGCGTCGCGCGGACCCAGATGAAGCAGAACAGCACGAAGCAGATCTTGGCGATGAACCAGAGCGGACCCGGAATCCAGTTCAGAGGTGCGATGTCCAGGGGCGGCAGCCAGCCCCCCAGGAACAGCACCACCGTCATGCCGCTCATCAGGATCATGTTGATGTATTCGCCCAGGAAGAACAGGGCGAAGGTCATCGACGAATATTCGACGTTGAAGCCGCCCGACAGCTCCGACTCACCTTCGGGCAAGTCGAACGGGGCGCGGTTCGTCTCGGCCAGGGCCGAGATGAAGAAGATGATGAACATCGGGAACAGCGGGATGAAGAACCAGATGGTCTTCTGCGCTTCCACAATCTTCGACAGGTTCAGCGAACCGACGCAGAGCAGGACGGTAATGATGACGAGGCCGATGGAGACCTCATACGACACCATCTGCGCCGCCGCGCGCAAACCGCCCAGGAAGGCGTATTTGGAGTTGGAAGCCCAGCCGGCCATTATGATGCCGTACACGCCCAGCGAAGAGATCGCGAACAGGTACAGGACACCGACATTGATGTCGGCCAGAACCAGCCCCTCACCGAACGGGATCACCGCCCAGGCCACCAGGGCCAGGAGGAAGGTCAGCATCGGGGCGGCCACGAAGACACCGGCATTGGCACCCGTCGGGATGACGGTTTCCTTGGCCAGCAGCTTCAGACCATCGGCAAACGGCTGCAAAAGACCGAAGGGACCGACAACATTCGGGCCCTGGCGCAGCTGCATCGCGGCCATCACCTTGCGTTCAAAATAGGTCAGCATCGCCATGCCGATCAGCAGCGGCACCACAATGGTGACGATGCCCGCGACGATACGGACGATCAGCGGCAGTTCAGCCCACAATTCCCACATCGTCACTTACTCCGCCGCGGCGGCCGCCAGGGCCGGCTTCAGAAAGGCTTCCGTACAATCGGCCATGGTCTGTGACGCACGGCTGATCGGGTCGGTCATGTAGAAATTCTCCACCGGCGAGGTGAAGTGCGCATCGGCCACCGCACCCTCGGTCCCAAACGGGCCCCAGGCGGACGGCACCAGACGGTCCAGCACGCCGAACACCGGGTTCAGCGCCACCATGCGCTGACGCAGCTGCGCCAGCGTGTCATAGGGCAGGGTCTGACCCAGTTCGGCCGACAGGGCGCGCAGGATCTTCCAGTCTTCACGCGCCTCACCCAGGGGGAAGGCGGCCAGACGGGCCTGCTGCACGCGGCCTTCGGTGTTGACGTAGGTGGCGTTCTTCTCGGTATAGGCGGCACCCGGCAGGATCACGTCGGCGCGGTGGGCGCCCCGGTCGCCATGGTGACCCTGATAGATCACGAAGGCCTTGCCGAAACGGTCAGCCTCGATCTCGTCGGCACCCAGCAGGTACACGACCTCGATCTCGCCCTTCTGCGCACCCGACAGGATACCACCCAGGTCACGACCGCCGGGACCTGGCAGGAAGCCGGCATCCAGCGCGCCAACGCGACCAGCGGCCAGATGCAGGACGTTGAAACCGTTCCAGTCTTCGCGCACGGCGCCGACCGTTTCCGCCAGCTTCCGCGCCGCCGCCTGCACCGCCGGGCCATCGCCACGACGCAGGGCGCCGGCGCCCAGAATGATCAGCGGGTTCTTGGCATTGCGCAGGGTTTCGGCAAAGGCGTGCGTGCCATTGGCCAGATCGGTCAGGACCGAACCGGCATTGCCCAGCCACTCCGTCGGGTAGGTCAGGTCGATATTCTGGCCGACGACGGCAACCTTCTTCAGCTTGCCGGTCAAATAGGTCTTGCGGATACGGGAATTCACCAGCGGCGCTTCCCAGCGCGGGTTGGTGCCAATCAGCAGAACGACATCGGCATTCTCAATCCCGGCAATGCCGCTATTGAAGATGTAACCGGCGCGGTTGCTGGCATCGAAGCTGGCCCCGTCCTGACGGCAATCCAGGTTCTGTGAACCCAGCGCATTAAGCAGGTCCTTGAGCGCCAACGTGCTTTCGACATCAACCAGATCGCCGGCCACACCGGCGATCTTGGAACCATCGACACCGGCAACCTTAGCCTTGATGGCGGCAAACGCTTCGGCCCAGGTGGCGGGCTTGAGCTTGCCATCGGCACCACGCACATAGGGGCGGTCCAGACGCTGACGCTTCAAGCCATCAATGGCATAGCGCGTCTTGTCGCTGATCCATTCCTCGTTCACATCCTCGTTCAGGCGCGGCAGAACGCGCAGAACCTCACCGCCTCTTGCGTCGATGCGGATGTTGGAACCCACCGCGTCCATGACGTCGATGCTTTCCGTCTTGCGCAGTTCCCAGGGACGGGCATTGAACGAGTAGGGCTTGGAGGTCAAGGCGCCCACGGGGCAGACATCGACCAGATTGCCCGACATTTCGGAATTCACACCGGCCTCAAGCGCCGGCGTAATTTCCAGATGCTCCCCACGGGCCAGACCACCCAGGGCCGGCACGCCCGCGATTTCATCCACAAAGCGGATGCAGCGGGTGCACTGGATGCAGCGGGTCATGAAGGTCTTGATCAGCGGACCCATATACTTGTCGCTGACGGTGCGCTTATTCTCTTCAAAGCGGCTGCGATCATAGCCGTAGGACACGGCCTGGTCCTGCAGATCGCATTCGCCGCCCTGGTCGCAGATGGGGCAGTCCAGCGGATGGTTGATCAGCAGGAATTCCATCACGCCCTTGCGGGCCTTGTGGACGTTGGGGGTGTTGGTCTTCACCACCATCCCCTCACCCACCGGCAGCGCGCAGGATGCGGCCGGCTTGGGCATGCGTTCCACTTCCACCAGGCACATGCGGCAATTGGCCGGCACGGACAGGCGCTCATGATAGCAGAAGCGCGGCACTTCGATGCCGAGCTGTTCGCAGGCCTGAAGCACCGAGGTACCGGGGGCGACTTCGATCTCGACGCCGTCAATGGTCAGTTTGGGCATGATATCCTCGTAAGACCCCGATTACTCGGCCGCCACGCGGGCGCCGCGATCGGCGCGCGTGCGGTATTCCAGGATGCGGCGCTCCACTTCCGGGCGGAAATGGCGCATCAGACCCTGGATCGGCCACGCCGCCGCGTCACCCAGGGCGCAGATGGTGTGACCTTCGACCTGCTTGGTGACGTCCAGCAGCATGTCGATCTCTTCGACATGGGCCTGACCCTTCACCAGACGTTCCATCACGCGCCACATCCAGCCCGTGCCCTCACGGCAGGGCGTGCACTGGCCGCAGCTCTCATGCATGTAGAACTTTGACAGCCGCGCAATGGCCTTCACGATATCGGTGGACTTGTCCATGACGATGACGGCAGCGGTGCCCAGGCCCGAACGAACGTCGCGCAGGCTGTCGAAATCCATCAGGACGGTGTCGCAGATTTCCTTGGGCAGCAGCGGAACGGAGGAGCCGCCGGGGATGATGGCCAGCAGGTTATCCCAGCCGCCACGCACACCGCCGCAATGCTTCTCGATCAGTTCCTTCAGCGGGATGCCCATCTCTTCTTCGACGGTCGCCGGCTGGTTCACATGGCCCGACACGCAGAACAGCTTGGTGCCGCTGTTCTTCGGTCGGCCCAGATTGGCGAACCAGGAGGGACCGCGCCGCAGAATGGTCGGCACCACCGCGATGGATTCGACATTGTTCACCGTCGTCGGGCGGCTGTAGAGGCCGGCCATGGCGGGGAACGGGGGCTTGTTACGGGGCTGGCCCTTCTTGCCTTCCAGGCTTTCGATCAGCGCCGTCTCTTCACCGCAGATATAGGCGCCAGCGCCCAGGTGCAGATAGACGTCGTGATCGTAACCGGAACCGCAGGCGTTCTTGCCAATCAGGCCCGAGGCATAGGCCTCGTCGATGGCGCGCTGAACGTTGGCGGCCTCGTAATAGAACTCGCCACGGATATAGATGTAGGTGGCGGTGGCGCCGATGGCGAAACCGGCGATCAGGCAGCCTTCGATCAGCTTGTGCGGATCGTGGCGCATGATCTCCCGGTCCTTACAGGTACCGGGCTCGCCCTCGTCGGCATTGACCACCAGATAGACAGGGCCATTGCTGGTCTTGGGCATGAAGGACCACTTCATGCCCGTGGAGAAGCCAGCGCCGCCACGGCCGCGCAGGCCCGATTCCTTCACCAGATCAATGATCTTGTCACGGCCGAGATCCAGGATCTCCTTGGTGCCGGACCAGTCGCCACGGGCCTTGGCCCCGTCCAGGAACGGGCTTTCGAAGCCGTAGAGGTTGGTGAAGATGCGGTCTTCATCGCGAAGCATGGTTCACCCTCCCCTTACGCCTGACCGGCGGGCTTCACGCCCGCCTTGATGGCCGATTCGATCAGCGTCGTCGGCCCGCCCGAGGCACAAGCCCGGATACGGCCATTCTGCGGGCCCGTCGCCGGCTTCTCGCCACGCGCCAGGGCGTCCAGGATCTTCTCGGTCGTTTCCGCCGTCAGATCCTCATAGAAATCGTCGCCGATCTGCATCATGGGCGCGTTCACACAGGCGCCGAGGCATTCGACCTCGATCACCGTGAACTGGCCGTCCGGCGTCGTCTGTCCCGCCTTGATGCCCAGCTTCTTCTCGCAGGCATGCAGCACCTCATCCGACCCGCGCAGCCAGCAGGGCGTGGTGGTGCAGACCTGGACGAAATGCTTACCCACGGGCTTCAGATTGTACATCGTATAGAAGCTCGCCACCTCCAGCGCCCGGATCGGCGCCATGTCGAGATAGTGAGCCACATAATCGATGGCGACCTTGGGCAACCAGCCGCCGCACTGGCGCTGGGCCAGGTCGAGCAGCGGCATCACCGCACTTTGTTGTCGGCCTTCGGGGTACTTGGCGATGATGCGCTTGGCCAGCTCGATATTCTCTGCGGTGAATTCGAAGCTGGTCGGCTCCGCCACCGCGGGGCCATGGGAATGGGCGGCACTCATCGATCAATCTCTCCGAACACGATGTCCATGGAGCCGATGATCGCCACGGCGTCGGCGAGCATGTGGCCCTTGGACATGAAATCCATCGCCTGCAGATGCGAGAAACCCGTCGGGCGGATCTTGCAGCGGTACGGGCGGTTCGTCCCGTCGGCCACCAGATAGACGCCCAGTTCACCCTTGGGCGACTCGGTCGCCGTGTAGGTGTCGCCGGCCGGCACGTGATAGCCTTCGGTGTACAGCTTGAAATGGTGGATCAGCGCTTCCATCGAGCGCTTCATCTCGCCACGGCTCGGCGGCGTGACCTTGCGGTCATTCAGCTTCACCGGACCCGGCGTCTTGGACAGCTTGTCCAGCGCCTGGCGGATGATGTGCATCGACTGCTTCATCTCCTCCATGCGGACCAGATAGCGGGCGTAGCAATCGCCCGTCAGGCCCACCGGCACGTCGAAGTCGAACTCTTCATAGCTGTCATAGGGCTGCGCCTTGCGCAGATCCCAGGCGACGTTGGAGCCGCGCAGCATCGGGCCGGTGAAGCCCCAGGCCAACGCATCCGCCGCCGACACCACACCGATATCCACAGTGCGCTGCTTGAACACCCGGTTCTCGGACAGCAGCCCTTCCAGGTCGGCCATGAACTTGGGGAACGTGTCGAAATAGGCGCCGATATCGTCGGCCAGCCCAGCCGGCAGGTCCAGGTTCACGCCGCCGGGACGGAAATAATTGGCATGCAGGCGCGCACCCGACACCCGCTCATAGAACTCCATCAGCTTCTCACGCTCCTCGAAGCCCCAGAGGGCCGGCGTGATGGCGCCGACGTCCAGCGCGAAGGTGGTGAGGTTCAGCAGGTGGTTCAGGATACGGGTGATCTCTGCGAACAGCACACGGATATACTGACCACGCTTGGGCGGGGTGATGCCCAGCAACTTTTCCACGGCCAGCACCCAGGTGTGCTCCATCGACATCGGGGACACATAGTCCAGCCGGTCGAAATACGGCGTAGCCTGGGTATAGGTCTTGTATTCGATCAGCTTTTCGGTGCCACGATGCAGCAGGCCGATATGCGGATCGGCACGCTCCACCACCTCGCCATCCATTTCCATCACCAGACGCAGCACGCCATGGGCGGCCGGATGCTGGGGACCGAAATTCATGGTCAAGGGCTTGATCTGCACTTCGCCCTGGGTGGCGGGTGCCGACAGGGACAGCCCGGTTTCGGTCGCGACGTTGGTCGTTGCCATCTCCTGGCCCCCTTAACGCTTGTCCGCGATGGCGGGACGTGCCGCCAGCGGGATAACGGCCTTCTCATCGCCCGGCAACTGCACATCCGTCATCCCTTCCCAGGGCGACAGGAAATCGAAGCTGCGGAAATCCTGAGTGAGCTTCACCGGCTCATAGACCACGCGGCGCTGTTCGGCGTCGTAGCGAAGCTCGACAAAGCCGGTCAGCGGGAAGTCCTTACGGAGCGGATGCCCCTCAAACCCATAGTCGGTGAGGATGCGGCGCAGGTCCGGGTTATCGGCGAAGAAGATGCCGTAGAGGTCCCAGGCTTCACGCTCGAACCAGCCAGCCACGGGGTACAGCGACACGATGGAGGCCACGGGCGTGTCCTCGTCCGTCGCCACCTTCACGCGGATGCGGTGGTTATGCTTTACCGACAGCAGGTTATAGACAACCTCGAACCGCTCCGCGCGGTCGGGATAGTCCACACCGGCAATGTCGGCCAGCAACTCGCAATGGGTGGTCGAATCGTCGCGCAGGAACTGGATGCCCTTAAACAGCGCCGCGCGCGTCAGGGTCACGGCCAGCTCGCCATGGGCGATCTCGGTCTTCACGACAGCAGCGCCCAGGGCGTTGCCGATATAATCACCGAGTTCCTTGAGGGCCTCGTCGCTCATGCTTAAGCGTCCTCGTCCAAAAACCAGGGTCAGGCGCGGATCAGGCGGTTACCGCCCTTGATCTTCTTCTGCAATTGCAGAATGCCGTAAACCAGCGCCTCCGCCGTGGGCGGGCAACCGGGCACATAGATGTCGACGGGCACGATGCGGTCGCAACCGCGCACCACCGAGTAGGAATAATGATAGTAGCCGCCGCCATTGGCGCAGCTGCCCATCGAGATCACCCAGCGCGGTTCGGCCATCTGGTCGTAAACCTTGCGGAGCGCCGGAGCCATCTTGTTGCAGAGCGTGCCGGCCACGATCATCACGTCAGACTGACGCGGGCTGGGGCGCGGAATGACGCCGAACCGGTCAAGGTCATAGCGCGCCATATAGGCGTGGATCATTTCCACGGCACAGCAGGCCAGACCGAAGGTCATGGGCCACAGCGAACCGGTGCGGGCCCAGTTCAGCAGGTCATCATACTTGGCGACCAGGAAGCCCTTGTCGTTCAGTTCGGTGGTGACCGCGTTCAGGTACGCCTCCTGCGCCGCACCGGGCGGCAGGGTGCTGGTGTTCCCGACAATTTGATTGGTGGTGACGAGGTTACTGCTGCTCATCATATCGCTCCCAGGCTGGCCGGATGGGATCACTCCCACTCCAGCGCGCCCTTCTTCCATTCATAGATGAAGCCGATGGTCAGGATGCCCAGGAACACCATCATCGACCAGAAACCGAACATGCCGATATCACCCAGGGATACCGCCCACGGGAACAGGAAGGCCACTTCCAGGTCGAAAATGATGAACAGGATCGAGACCAGATAGAAGCGGACGTCGAACTTGCTGCGCGCATCCTCGAACGCCTCAAAGCCGCACTCATAGGCGGACAGCTTCTCGGCGTCGGGCTTCTGCTTGCCCACCACCAGGGAGGCCGCGATCATCGCGCCGGCCACAATGGTGGCAATGGCCAGGAAGACCAGGATCGGCAGATACTGCACCAGCAGCGGGTTGGACATCGGATCGGACATCGTCACACCGGTTCAGCCCGACGCTGCGCCACAGATATCCGTCGGGCCGACAGGCTCGGGCCGAGGATAATTTGCGTCGCAACCGCGGGCGGTTCATGGACCAGGAAGGCCACCGGGGAACCCGGAGCCCACGGGAATATAGGCCCCGTCCACGCCGGAAGGAAAGCGAATTACGCCATTTTCGGGGCTGAGAAACGTTCGCAACTGGGCGGAAATGCTCACACTTCCGCCGATTGGTGCGTCGCGGCAAACCAGCGTTGCGTTGCAGGGATTACTCAATGGCGCCAATTGCATGGCGCAAGCGAACCATTCGGAAATGCAAAAATTCAGCATATTCCCGTGTGGGGAACGCTGATTTTAAAATCTATCTCGCTTATGGGATTTTTCAAAACACACTAAAGCACACTTGGTTGCTTTTGTCGTATTTTGAAGAAAGGTGGCGCGAGTGACGGGACTTGAACCCGCGGCCTCCGGCGTGACAGGCCGGCGCTCTAACCAACTGAGCTACACCC
>NZ_JBQVOH010000005.1:0-311161 GCF_052437035.1 Niveispirillum sp. | reverse complement strand
GGTGGCGCGAGTGACGGGACTTGAACCCGCGGCCTCCGGCGTGACAGGCCGGCGCTCTAACCAACTGAGCTACACCCGCGCAGGGCGGAAGAAGTTAGCGTCCTCTCCGGGACGACCACCGCAAAGGGTGGCGCGAGTGACGGGACTTGAACCCGCGGCCTCCGGCGTGACAGGCCGGCGCTCTAACCAACTGAGCTACACCCGCGCAGGGCGGAAGAAGTTAGCGTCCTCTCCGGGACGACCACCGCAAAGGGTGGCGCGAGTGACGGGACTTGAACCCGCGGCCTCCGGCGTGACAGGCCGGCGCTCTAACCAACTGAGCTACACCCGCGCAGGGCGGAAGAAGTTAGCGTCCTCTCCGGGACGACCACCGCAAAGGGTGGCGCGAGTGACGGGACTTGAACCCGCGGCCTCCGGCGTGACAGGCCGGCGCTCTAACCAACTGAGCTACACCCGCACAAGACAACGGCACACTTGTCAGGGTGCACCTGAACCTCGAAGAAAAGTGGCGCGAGTGACGGGACTTGAACCCGCGGCCTCCGGCGTGACAGGCCGGCGCTCTAACCAACTGAGCTACACCCGCACAAGACAACGGCACACTTGTCAGGGTGCACCTGAACCTCGAAGAAAAGTGGCGCGAGTGACGGGACTTGAACCCGCGGCCTCCGGCGTGACAGGCCGGCGCTCTAACCAACTGAGCTACACCCGCAAACTTTTCAAACAGCGCCGCGACCGTTTCCAGCCCCGCCGCCGCTGAGGTGGGCGGGTGTATATTCGACCCCGCCCACCTTGTCAAACATGAAATCGCCAGGAAAATGCGGATCAGCAGCCCTTGGCATGGCGCAGGGCGAACAACCGGTCCAGCACATCGTCCAGATTGGCCGGCGGGTCCCGCTTCTCGAACGCGTCCGGGCCGCCATAGCGGCTCAGAGCCAGCTCCAGGGCCCGCCAGAGCTGTTCGGCGATTTCCAGTTCCTGTTGGTCGATGGCCAGTTCCAGCGCAGCCAGGATACGGTCGCCCAAACGACGATCAGCGGAATCGATCACGAAACGCCTTCCTCTTTCCCGTGCGCAGCCGTGGAGAACGACCGATGGCGCATCATACCCGTTCCACCGGCGCTGCGACAGGTGGAATGGCAGATCAATACAAGGATAGGGGGAGGGAATGGTGGGCGGTGAGGGGATCGAACCCCCGACCTGCGGTGTGTAAAACCGATGCTCTACCTCTGAGCTAACCGCCCGTACCTTATCGTTGGCCGGGACAATAGCGGCCGGAACGGGAGAATCAACAAAGAAGTTGGTTTTCCCCCAACATGACAGGGGCCAAAAATGAAAAACGGGCGCGCCCGAAGGGCCGCCCGTTATCTCACCATCAGGCCGCCCGGCTATCGCCGGGCATCCCTAGATAGGCGTCGCTCAGTTCAGCGCGTCCTTCAGGCCCTTGCCGGGCTTGAACTTCGGCTGCTTGGAAGCGGCGATGGAGATCTTCTCACCGGTGCGGGGATTGCGGCCCTCGGAAGCGGCGCGTTCAGCGACCGCGAAGGTGCCGAAGCCAACCAGACGCACTTCGTCGCCCTTCTTCAGCGCGCCGGTGATCCCATCAAAAACCGCATCGACGGCCTTGTTCGCGTCCGCCTTGGACAGACCAGCCGCTTCGGCGACCGCGGCAACGAGATCGTTCTTGTTCACTTAAGGCCCCCCTCATCAAGAGAGTATCGGTTGCAACATGCCCGAGATGTCTTCCCAGGCATCAAGGGATTGGGTTCCGCCGCCAACACAAGGGTTTGTGCGGGTGGCGGCGGAACCCAATTCACACGATTTCCAATCGCACTTCAATGGCGAATCACGCCATCCCGCTCTTCATCCCCAGCTTTTCCGGGGACCTGAGCCACTTCTTCGGGCTCCGACCACTCAATACCGACCGGTGCCGTCACCAAAGCCTGCGCCAGAACCTCATCTACGGTTGAAACCGGGATAATGGTCAGGCCCTTTTTCACGTTATCGGGGATTTCGGCCAGATCCTTCTCATTATCCTTGGGAATCAGCACCCGCTTGATTCCCGCCCTGAGCGCCGCCAGCAGCTTTTCCTTCAGGCCACCGATGGCCAGAACCTTGCCGCGCAGGGTGATCTCACCCGTCATGGCAATGTCCTTGGCGACCGCGATGCCAGTCAGGACGGAGACGATGGTGGTGATCATGGCCACGCCGGCCGACGGGCCGTCCTTCGGGGTTGCCCCTTCCGGCACATGGACATGGATGTCACGCTTTTCGAACAGGGTCGGCTTGATCCCGAACTTCAGGGCGTTGGCCTTCACATAGGATTCGGCGGCCTGCACCGACTCCTTCATGACGTCGCCCAGCTTGCCCGTGGTCTGGATACGGCCCTTGCCGCGCAGCATCACGGCCTCGATGGTCAGGATTTCCCCGCCCACCTCGGTCCAGGCCAGACCGGTGGTGGCACCGACCTGATCCTCCAACTCGGCCTCACCGAATCGGAAGCGCTTCACGCCTGCGAACTTTTCCAGGTTCTTGGGCGTGACCTTCACCTTTTCGAGACCCTTCATCAGGATCTCCTTGATGGCCTTGCGTGCTAGATTGGCGATCTCACGCTCCAGCGAACGCACGCCCGCTTCCCGCGTGTAGTAGCGGATCACATCGCGCAGCGCCTCGTCGGTGATGGTGAACTCGCCAGCCTTCAGACCATGGTCGCTCACCTGCTTGTCGATCAGGTGGCGCTTGGCGATCTCCACCTTCTCATCCTCGGTGTAACCGGCCAGGCGGATGATCTCCATACGGTCGAGCAACGGCTGCGGCATGCGCAGTGAGTTGGCCGTGCAGACAAACATCACGTCCGACAGATCGTAATCGACCTCCAGATAATGGTCGCTGAAGGTGCTGTTCTGCTCGGGGTCCAGAACCTCCAGCAGGGCCGACGACGGGTCGCCGCGCCAGTCGGCACCCAGCTTGTCGATCTCGTCCAGCAGGAACAACGGGTTGGAGGTCTTTGCCTTCTTCATGCCCTGGATGACCTTGCCGGGCATGGAGCCGATATAGGTGCGGCGGTGACCGCGCACCTCGGCCTCATCCCGCACGCCGCCCAGGGACATGCGCACGAAATTGCGGCCAGTGGCCTTGGCGATGGACTTGCCCAGCGAGGTCTTGCCCACGCCCGGCGGCCCGACCAGACACAGGATCGGCCCCTTCACCTTATCCATGCGCTGCTGAACCGCCAGATATTCAAGGATGCGTTCCTTGACCTTCTCCAGACCGTGATGGTCGGCGTTCAGGATGGTCTCGGCACCCTTGATGTCCTTCTTGACCTTGCTGCGCTTCTTCCAGGGAATCGACAGCATCCAGTCCAGATAGTTGCGCACCACCGTCGCCTCGGCGCTCATCGGGCTCATGGTGCGCAGCTTCTTGACCTCGGCCAGGGCCTTTTCACGGGCTTCCTTGCTGAACTTGGTCTTGGCGATCTTTTCCTCGATCTCCGCAACCTCGTCCTTGCCGTCCTCGCCCTCGCCCAATTCCTTCTGAATGGCCTTCATCTGCTCATTCAGATAGTACTCGCGCTGGGTCTTCTCCATCTGGCGCTTCACGCGGTTGCGGATGCGCTTTTCCACCTGCAGCACGCCGATCTCGCCTTCCATGAAGGCATAGACCCGCTCCAGCCGCTCGGCGACCGTCGGGGTCTCCAGCAACTGCTGCTTCTCAGGGATCTTCAGCTGGAGATGGCTGGCGATGGTGTCGGCCAGCTTGCCCGGCTCCTCGATCTGGTTGATGGAGACCAGCACCTCGGGCGGGATCTTCTTGTTCAGCTTGATATATTGCTCGAACTGCGACACGGCCGCGCGCGACAGGGCCTCAAGCTCCTGCGGCTCGCCCACCTTCTCGTCGATCAGTTCGGCATAGGCCTGGAAGAAGTCCTCATTGTCGCCGAACTTCGTGATGGCGGCACGCTTGCCGCCCTCCACCAGCACCTTCACGGTGCCATCGGGCAGCTTCAGAAGCTGCAACACCGTTCCGATGGTCCCGACGGAGAAGATGTCGGCGGGCGTGGGATCATCCTGGGAGGCGTTCTTCTGGGTGACCAGCAGGATCTGCTTGTCATCCTTCATCACGTCTTCCAGCGCGCGGACGGATTTCTCGCGGCCCACGAACAACGGGACGATCATGTGCGGGAAGACGACGATGTCTCTCAGCGGGAGGACCGGGTAGAGAACACCGCGGGGGATGTCCAGCATCTTAAGTCAGCCTTCTATATTCATGCCGCCAGCCCCGCTGGGCCTGGGCCGACCGCCCGCCCCAGATGGGCACGGGATGAAACGGTCGTGACGGCGTCAGGCGTTAACGTGGCACACCAATACCCCCCCTTCAAGGGCTTGAACCACGCCAAAGGCGTACTAGCGGTTTGTCACGAGCGCAAAAAGGGCCGCGCGGCAGTGCCGCGCGGCCCTTTTCAGCACTTAAGAAACGTATGAAGGCGCTGTTAAACCTTGCCCAGCAGTGCGGCGAAGGTCAGCACGACATAGCCCAGCACCATGAACAGCACGGCATAGCCCCAGCCGATGAAGAAGTGCAGCATCAGCATCAGCAGGAACAGCACCACGGCGATGATGCCGATGGTGGTGAAACGGGTAAAGGCATGCCAGCCCTCGGCATGTTCCTTCACGATCTTGTTGTCGACCACCACGGGCCCATGTGCGCCGGCCATTTTCTTCTCCCCGGTACGAGACGATGGAATTCTGCGCGATTGTGTAAGGGTTGGTGGGGCTGTTGACAAGGCCTCTCGAACGGTTCTGGGTGCTACCGAATGTCCTTCACCAGTCGCAACGTCTCCTCGCCATAGCCCAGGCGCGCATAGAAGGCACGACCACGCGCATTGCTGGCAAACACGTCCAGCGACAAGGACGAATAACCCTGACGCCTGGCCCATTCCTCCACCGCCGTCATTAAGGCCTTTGCCGTCCCCTGCCCCTGCGCGGCCTCTGTTACGGCCAGCAGGGGGATATAGGCAGCAATCTGGTCGGTGAAGATGTCCAGCATCGGCTCAGCATGCACGAATCCCAGCCGCTCGCCGGCCTCATCCTCGGCGATGAAGGTCACGGCCCCCGGCTTGGGCGCCTCCAGCGTCTCATGCATGAAACTGCGCTGGAACCGCATCACCTCCTCCGCACTGCGCCAGGACAGATCAGCCGCACCGGCCAGCCGCGGGGCGAGGCCGTGGATGAAGGGCAGGTCTTCTGCGGTGGCGGGGCGTATCGACAGCATGGACATGGGCGGTTCCGGCAGAGCGTTGATCACAGGGCAATGACACGGGTCACGACAGTCGCACAATCACCCTTGACGGCTGATCATTTGTCCTACACCGTATGCAACATAACTCATACAGGGTATGGATTATGACAACGGTCGCGAACGCCACGCTTGGACAGTTTGAGCAGGTTGTGCTGACGGCCATCCTTGCCCTGGGTGACGGGGCCTACGGCGTCACCATCCACGCCAAGGTGGAGGAACTGTCGAGGCCGCGAAAGGTGGTGCTGGGCGCCGTCTACGCCACCTTGGACCGGATGGAGGATAAGGGGCTGGTCACGTCCTGGATGACCGACCCCACACCGGAAAGGGGCGGGCGGGCCAAACGCTGCTTCCGGCTTGAGCAGTCGGGGGAACTGGCCCTGCGGGACGCGGCGACGACCGCCAAACGCATCTGCGATGCAATCGAACAGCAATGGGGAGTGGGGATATGGAACGACAGCGCAATCGCGTAGACCATCCAGCACCAGCAGCACCCGGATTGGTGGGGCGCCTTGTGCAGATGATATTGCCGCCCGCCTCGCGCGAGGCCGTGATGGGCGATCTGGCCGAAAGCTGCCGTTCGCCGGGCCAGTTGGCTGCCGAAGGACTGCGCAGCGTGCCGCCGCTGGTAGCCGAACAGGCACGCCGGGCGTCGCGGCTGCCGGTGATCGGGTTGCAGCTGTTCATCCTGTTCGCCTGCCTGGGCGGGTTCGAACTGGACCGCGCCGGCAAGGTGGTGACCAATGCCGCCTGCGCCGCCCTGCCCATGGGGCTGGCCATGGTCGGGTTGCTGCTGCGCAATATCTATCGCAGTGAGGATAACCCGGTACGGCAGGGCTTTTTCGACGCTTTGACGGCGGCCCTGTGCGTGGTGGCGCAGCAGACCATGATGCATGTGCTGATCGCTGCCGGCCATGTCGATCCAGCCTGGGCCCTGTCGCGGTCGCTGATCGTGCTGGCCTGCCTGTCCTTCCCCATCCTCTGGACCTTGGGCGCCATGGAGAATCCCGACGCGGTGCGGCGCAAGCCCGCGCAGCCGCTGTTCAGCGATTACAATCAGTTCGTCCAGCGCACCCGCGTGCGTAACCGGGCCGAAATGGCGGCGCTCGCCATGATCATCGGTGTGTCGGGCTATTTCCTGGCGCGGTTTCAGCCGCCGGTCGCTCCGCTGGGCTGGAGCTTTCTGACCGGTTACGCCTGCATCCTGGTCTATCTGGCGCTGCGCGGTGCCGCCCGCCCGGCCCCGCTGGACGCCGACAGCGCCACCGTGCGGGCGCTTTATGAGACGGAACTGAACCGGCAGAGCCGGCAGCGCCGCCTGATGTGGTGGTTCTGGTTCGTGCCGCTGTTCGCCGGATTGATGACCAATCTGGTGATGTATGGCGTGTCGAAGGAACAGCCCCTGCGCATCGTGGGCGGCATCGCTGCCATCTTCCTGCTGGGCTATCTGATCGAGCGGCTGCACCGCGACCGGCGCCTGGCCATCCATTTGAAGCTAAACAACCTGGCCGCCGTTCCGGCCTGATAAGCACCATCGGACTGCCTTGTCGCATGCGCCACCCCCCGGCGCATGCGATCTTGTTTTCAGGCAATGGGAACGATCATTGCCACCCGCTTTACCACGGCCCGGTCCCCCTCCAGCCTCACCCGCCCCTCGGCGATAAGCCGCACGGCCAACGGATAGGCCTTGTGCTCCTGCTCCAGCACGCGGGCGGACAGACTGTCAGGCGTATCATCATCGGCAACGGCGACCGCAGCCTGTACGATGATCGGACCGGTATCCATCTCCACCCGCACATAATGAACCGTGCAGCCATGGAACCACACGCCGGCCTCGATGGCACGGGCATGGGTGTCCAGGCCGGGGAAGGATGGCAGCAGGGAGGGGTGGATATTGATCAGGCGGTTATGCCACGCCTGCACAAACACCGGCGACAGCAGCCGCATATAGCCGGCAAGGCAGACCAGACCGACGCCCGCCGTCTCCAACGCCGCAATCATCGCCGTCTCATGCGCGGCCTTGTCGGCGAAATCCTTAGGCCGCAGCACCAGGGTGGCGATGCCGGCGGCGCGTGCCCGGTCCAGGCCGGCGGCGTCCGGCTTGTTGGAGATGACAAGCGCCACCTCCGCCGGATAGGTGGGATCGCTGGCGGCGTCGATCAGGGCCTGCAGGTTGCTGCCCCGGCCCGAGATCAGGACGCCCAGACGCAATCTCACGACCAGCGCTCCAGCCCCGAAATCACGACGCGGTGGCCGTCATTACTACGCGGCACCACGGTGCCGATGCGCTTCACGGTCTCGCCACCCTCGGTCAGGATGCGGGCCGCCTCGTCCGCCTTCTCAGCGGGCACGACCACGACCATGCCGATGCCGCAATTGAAAGTGCGGGCCATTTCCGATGCTTCGACATTGCCCGTCTTCATCAGCCAGGTGAACACCGGCGGCAGGTCCCAGGATGCTGCATCCAGATCAACGCCCAGCCCGTCGGGCAGGACGCGCGGAATATTCTCGATCAGGCCGCCGCCCGTGATATGGGCAAGCGCGTTGACGGTGCCGGCGCGGACGGCGGCCAGGACCGACTTCACATAGATGCGAGTGGGCGTCAGCAGCGCGTCGCCCAGGCTGCGCGAACCATCCCACGGGCAGGCGCTGTCATAGGTCAGGCCTGACACGCCCACCAGCTTGCGCACCAGCGAATAGCCGTTGGAATGCACGCCGCTGGAGGCCAGGCCCAGCACCACGTTGCCGGCGGCCACCTTGTCACCGATCAGCACCTGGGAACGTTCGACGGCACCGACCGAGAAACCGGCCAGATCATAATCGCCATGGGCATACATGCCCGGCATTTCAGCCGTCTCACCACCCACCAGGGCGCAACCGGCCTGACGGCAACCTTCGGCGATGCCGGCAACGATGGCGCGACCGGCGGCCACGTCCAGCTTGCCCGTGGCGTAGTAATCCAAGAATAGCAGCGGTTCGGCGCCCTGCACCACCAGATCATTCACGCACATGGCGACCAGATCGATACCGACCGTGTCATGCTTGTTGGCGTCGATGGCGACCTTCAGCTTGGTGCCCACGCCGTCGGTGGTGGAGACCAGCAGCGGATCATGGAAGCCGGCGGCACGCAGATCGAACAGCGCGCCAAAGCCGCCCAGGCCCGCATCGGAGCCGGAACGGGCCGTGGACTTGGCCAGCGGCTTGATCGCATCGACCAGTGCGTTGCCCGCGTCGATATCGACACCCGCATCCCGGTAGGAATAGCTGCTCATGCCCTGGCCCTCACTGCTGGCGTAACGGTGCCGGGGTGGGGTAGAAAGCCCATGGTGGCCTGCCGCACCCCGGATTTGGCGCCGAACATAGCAACATCGGAATTCAAGGCAATGCCGGTCATCCGCACCCCCGCCCTGCGCAAAAGCCTGTCTGTCGCCCTGATGGCCCTGGGTCTGGCCCTGCCGGCCTCCGGTCAGGCGGTGGACGACCTGTTCACAGTGCGCGATGTGGGCGTCGATATTTCGTCCGGCAACGCCAATGTCGCCCGTGACCAGGGCGTGCGCGAGGCGCAGCGCAAGGCCTTCGACCTGATGTTCGACCGGCTGACCGTGGACGGCGCCCGCACCGCCCTGCCCCCCGTTCCGTCCGACGTGATCGAACGCATGGTGCAAAGCTTTGAGATCCAGGAGGAGCGGACATCGGCCACCCGCTATGTCGGCAAGCTGGCCATCCGCTTCAACCCCGCTGCCCTGCGCACCTATCTGCGCGCCAATAATGTCGCCTATGCCGAGGTGCGGTCAAAGCCGACCCTGGTCCTGCCCATCGATCAGACGGGTGGTACGCCGGTCCTGTGGCAGGCTGGCACGACCTGGCGGCAGGCCTGGGCCGATCTGGCCCCGCGTCAGGGCGGTCTGGTGCCCGTGACTGTACCGTTCGGGGAGGCCGCCGATGTCAGCGATATCGGTGTGGAGCAGGCCCTGTCCGGTGACGCCGCAGCGCTGCGCCGCATTGCCGACCGCTATGGTGCCGGCGATGTGGCCGTAGTGGTGGTCAGCGGCACGCCGGAGGCGGGCCTGACGGTGACGGTCGCCCTGCATCCCGCCACGGGCAGCGGGGAAACGTTCAGCCTGACACAATCCCCCCTGCCCGCCGACAGTACGGAATCGGTCAACCCCACCCTGCGCGCCGCCGTGGAAAGCGTGACCCACCGGTTCGAGGAACGCTGGACCGCCGCGACGCAAATCGCCGCCGGTGCCATGTCGGACCTGAAGTTGACTGCCCGCTTTGCCGATCAGGCCGCCTGGCTGTCCATCCGCAAACGTCTGGCCGGCATCAGCACGATCACCCAGACCAATATCACCAGCCTGTCGCGCAATGGCGCCGTCCTGGACCTGCGCCATGCCGGCGATATCGGCCAACTGCGCACCGCACTGGCCCAGCGCGATCTGGTGCTGGAAGACGGGGCCGACGGGCCGGTCCTGCGCAGCGCGCGGTGATCGGTTCCACCAGCCCCCACCAGACCATTGTTATCCTTTCGAAAACCCTCATACTGCCGGGCATGTGACCCTTTTGGCTTGCCACGTGTTCATGATGGTAACGTCTGAACATAACCAACGGCGGAGTTGAGGCCCGATGAGCGATCTTGCGCCCGAAACCATGGCCACCGATCCCACCCTGGAACGGTTGCGCCGCATCACGATGGGCATCACCGCCGGGCGGCTGCTGTCGGCCCTGCTGATCTGCTGGCTGATCTATAGCGGTCATTATGCCTGGGCCTTCTGGCTGTTCGTGCTGGCCGCCCTTGGCGCCCTGCTGGAAGGGTCGGCGGCTCTGCTGTTCAAGACGCGCACAAGGCTGGGCGGGGTTCTGGACGGGTTTGCCGACCGGCTGCTGCCGCTTCTGGCATTGACCGCGCTGACCTATAATGGCCTGTTGCCGCTCTGGGTGCTGATCCCCGTGCTACTGCGGGAACTGGTGCTGGCGCTGGGGCAGAAGCTGCCCGAGACGGCGGGGAACGAACCCTGGATTCGCGAGCCGCGCTGGCTGTTCCATATCAACATCGTGGCCATGGATGCGCTGGCCATCCTGTTCCTGCTGATCCAGGGGCCTGGATTCGGCGTCGATCTGTTCATCCTGCCGGCGGAACTGCTGGTGGTCGGTCTTACGCTGGCCTCGCTGGTGCTGGCCTTTGTCAGCCGGCCCAAGCCGGAGGATGAATTCCTGAACGACGATCCGGGCAAGGGCGCATGATGCGGGCCAATCGACAGTGGAAATTCTGGCTGTGGGGCTTTGTCGGCTTCATTGCCGTGGTCTGGCTGCTGCGCTCCATGCTGGCCCCGTTCGTGGCGGGCATGGCCGTGGCCTATCTTCTGGACCCCGTCGCCGACAAGCTGGAGGCGCGTGGCATGCCGCGCTGGGCTGCGACGACGGTCGTGCTACTGGGCTTCCTGCTGGCCGCCATCCTGGCCCTGCTGCTGCTGGCGCCGCTATTGCAGGCGCAGGTGGTACAGTTGGTGGAGGTGGCGCCCGAATGGATCGCTTGGGCCAAGAAGGAACTGGTGCCCGAAATCCAGCGCTGGCTGCGCCGGCTGCCGGCGGCGGAGGTGAAACAGCTGCGTGAAGCCGCCGGCAATTATGCCGGAACCGCCGTGGGCTGGACCGCCGAAGTCCTGCGCAACATCCTGACCAGTGGTGTCGCCATTATCGACATCCTGTCCGTCATCTTCATCACGCCCATCGTCGCCTTCTATCTGTTGCGCGACTGGGACCGGATGGTAGCGACAGTGGATGGCTGGCTGCCCCGCCCCTATGCCACCACCATCCGAGAGCAGGCACGCGAGGTCGATACGACACTGGCCGGATTCGTACGCGGTCAGGCTACCGTCTGCCTGTGCCTGGGCGTGTTCTATGCCGTGGCGCTGACGGCGGCGGGGCTGGATTTCGGGCTGGTGATCGGGCTGGTCACGGGCCTTCTGTCCTTCATCCCCTTTGTGGGATCGCTGGTCGGATTCGTGGCCAGTGTCGGCCTGGCCCTTTTCCAGTTTGATGAATTCTGGCGCGTCGGGCTGATCGCCGGCATCTTCTTCTTCGGTCAGGCCGTGGAAGGCAACATCCTGACGCCCAAGCTGGTGGGTGACAAGGTGGGGCTGCATCCTGTCTGGGTGATGTTCGCGCTGCTGGCCGGCGGGGCCTTGTTCGGCTTTGTCGGCGTGCTGCTGGCCGTACCCGTGGCCGCCGTCATCGGTGTGCTAACCCGGTTCGGTCTGCGGCAATATATGCAGAGCAGCCTCTACCGCGGGTTCGACGCGGGCACGGCGACAGCCCTCGACTTGGCCCCCGACCCGCTGCTATCCCATCCGGCAGCCGAGGGGGCGGAACGGGGGAACGGCGTCGCCGACCTGCCGCCCAAGCCCTGAACCCGACCCGATAGTTCCAGCCCGTGCAGAAGGAGGGGCTCTTGCCATGACCACGCCCCCCCAACCGTCCTCCAATCCACCCTCCCTGTTGTCCACGCGGCAGATCCCGCTCGACCTCGGCCATCGGTCGGCCATGGGGGAAGATGATTTCCTGGTGGCACCGGGCAATCAGGATGCGGTGGCCTGGCTGGATGCCTGGCCGGAATGGCCGGCACCGGCCCTGGTCCTGTTCGGCCCGACAGGGTGCGGGAAAAGCCATCTGGCCCAGATTTGGCGTGCCCGCGCACGCGGCAATCTTCTGTCGGTTGATGATCTGCGGGACGAGGCGGAACTACCCGACCTGCTGCGCCCAATGCGAACCGCTGTCCTGGACGGGGCGCAGGGGGTGGCGGGCGACCCGGCGCTGGAACGGTCCCTGTTCCATCTCTACAATCTGGCCAAGGAAATGGGCGGCCATCTGCTGCTGCTGGCCGAGAATGCGCCCGTGAACTGGGTCATCCGCCTGCCCGACCTGCGTTCCCGCCTGCTGGCAGCCCCCGCCGTGGGCATGGCGGCCCCCGACGATGCCCTGCTGATGGCCGTGCTGGTGAAGCTGTTCGCCGACCGGCAGATCCGGGTGGGGGAGGATGTCATCGACTGGCTGATGACCCGCACCGAACGCAGCTTCGCCAACGCCCGCCGCGTGGTCGCGACCCTGGACCATGCCGCCTTGGCCGCGAAGAAACCGATCACAGTGCGATTCTGCCGGCAGGTTTTGGGCGACCAGGTTTAAGACCACGGAACCCACCTTCGCCGGGAGGGCAATGTGGGTGGATTTTCAACACCCGTATTCTGTTAAACCGGCACCTTGCTCGCCTCCACACCTAGCGAGCCATCGAAAATACCCGGCAGGACCGGCAGGTCCGTGACGCCAGGATCGACGCCCAGCTGCATCATCAAGGTGGTCGCTTGCCCACGATGGTGGGTGCCATGGTTGAAGAAATGCGTCACCGGGACCCAGGCCGGCAGGGTCCAGCGGTGGGGATTGAACTTGGTGACATAGGTGAGCGGCGCCGACAGCCATTCCGGCGTCACGCCCGCCGCCCATGCGGTGATACGGGCGTCAGCCGCCTCACGGTCGGCCACCAGTTCATCCCAATCGGGACGGAACAGGTCCGTCCCCTTGGCCAGGGGCGGTGCCGTGCCCTCAAACCGGCTGAGCCAGATCAGGTCGGCCCACAGGATATGGTCCAGCGTGCCGTGCAGCGATTTGAAGAAGGCGCCCATATCGCGGGACCGGTCATCCGCCGGAATGGCGGCGCAGGCCTCCATCATGCGGCTGTTCATCCAATGACCATAGGCGGTCATGGTACGCACGTAATCGACGCTGATCATGCCTACATCCTCTTTGTCATGCGGCGGGTTGACTCTGCCGTGCCGCACCTAAATCATTGTGTGCAGACCATTATTCCCCAAAGGAACCCTAAGATGACCATCGCGATCGGCCAACCGGCCCCCGATTTCACCCTGCCCACCGACGGCAATGGCAGTGTCACGCTGTCGGCCCTGAAGGGCAAGAATGTGGTGGTCTATTTCTATCCCAAGGATGACACGTCTGGCTGCACCACCCAGGCCTGCGGTTTCGGTGAACAGCTGCCGCATTTCGAAAAGCTGGACGCCACCATCATCGGCATCTCCAAGGACAGCGTGGCCAGCCATGACAAGTTCAAGGCCAAGTATAAGCTGCCCTTCATCCTGGCATCTGACGCCGAGAGTGACGTGACCGAACGTTATGGCGCCTGGGCGGAAAAAAACATGTACGGCAAGAAGTATATGGGCATCGAACGCTCCACCTTCCTGATCGACAAGGACGGCATCCTGCGCGCCGAATGGCGCAAGGTGAAGGTGCCGGGTCATGTCGATGCCGTGCTGAAGGCGGCCCAGGCGCTGTAAGGTCCATCCGGATAGGGGTGATTGACACCACCCCCTATCGCGCACACCCTGACGATCCATTAAGGCGGAACCACGCATCATGATCGTCAGCGACCTGCGCGAGCGATTGCGGCTCCAGGATTTTTCCGCCTATGTCGGGTCCAACCTGGGACCTGACCCGCGTTTTCTGCGTCTGACAGGCATGGCCCGGCGGCTGTTCGATCTGCCCATTGCCATGGTCAATCTGATCGATGCCGCCGACATGTGGCCCAAGGCCGAGGAAGGCATCTTCGTTGGACGGCAGCCGCGCGAAACCACCTTGTGCAATCTGGTCGTCGATGGCGGCACGCTGCTGGTGCCCGATCTGGCAGCCGATCCCCGCTTTGCCGGCCTGCCCGGCATCACCCAGGCGGGCCTGCGCTTTTACGCCGGCGTCCCGATTGTCACGCCGGGCGGACAGGTGCTGGGCGTGTTCTGCGTTCTGGACCGGCGTCCGCGGCCCGATTTCCAGGCCGAACAAACCTCCATGCTGGAACAGTTTGCCGGCATCGCCATGGATCAGCTGTCCCTGGACAAGTTGCAGCGCGATGCGGCAACGGCGCAGAAGGCGGCCGAGCAGATGGCGCAGGCCCGCGCCAGCTTTCTGGCCATGATGAGCCACGAGATAAGGACGCCATTGAACGCGATCCTGGGTTTCGGGGAGATGCTGGCCTATGCCGGTCTGCCCGAACCCTATGGCGATTATGCCCGCACCGTGCATGACACGGGCCGCAGCCTGATGCAGGTGCTCAATCACACGCTGGACTATGCGCGGCTGGAGTCGGGCAAGGTGGAACTGGAGGAACGGCCCTTCTCCCTGTCCGATCTGGTCGCACGCGGACAGCGGATGGTGCAGAAGACCTGTCAGGATAAGGGACTGACCCTGTCGGTCGATCTGGACCCCGCCCTGCCCGACCGCTGGCGCGGGGATGGTATCCGGTTGCAGCAGGTGTTGAACAACCTGCTGTTCAATGCCACCAAATTCACCGAAACAGGCGGCATCACCCTGTGCCTGCGCCAGGATAGGCAGGAGGGGAACCGGCTGTGGCTGCGTGCGGATGTGGTGGATACCGGTATCGGCGTGGCCCCGGAACATCGCGACAATCTTTTCACACCCTTCTTCCAGGCCGACAGTTCCCATGCCCGTCGGTTCGACGGGTCCGGCCTGGGGCTGGCGATTTGCCGCCAGCTGGTCCATGCCATGGGCGGACAGATCGGGTATGAGCCGGTGCCGGACGGCGGCAGCCGATTCTGGCTGCGCCTGCCCCTGGCCGCCGCCTGATCAGGGCAGCGGGAAACAGTGGTCCGCCTGCGACCCGTTATATCAATCCAGTGCCGTCCAGATTTCGGCGGCCAACGCCTCCAATTCCTCCACACCCTTCGATTTCGGGTCCGTTTCCGCGAGGGTCAAGCCTTCCATCAGCGATCCCGCGAACCCGATACGGTTGCCCAGGCTTTCGGTGGCGACGGGTACACCCAGTTCGGCAGCTTTTTCCGCGACCGCATCGACCAGCTTGCCGCGTGCGGGCACGCGGTTCATGACCAGCATCACGGGCCGCTTTTCCACCCGCGCCAGATCCAACGTGGGGCGCGTGGCCCAGAGGTCCATGGGGCTGGGCTGTACCGGCACCACCACCAAGGCGGCAGTGCGCACGGCGATACGGGCGTCGGTTTCGGCATGCGGCGGGCTGTCGATCACCACGACATCATGGGTCTTGGCCAGCCGCTCCACCTCCCGCTGCGTCCGCCAGCCGGAGATTTGCAGATGCGTGATGCCGGTGGCACCGGCCCCAAGCGTCCCCTCACGGGCGGCGTACCAGGCGGACAGGCTTCCCTGCGGGTCGATATCGACCAGGGCGGTGGATTTGCCGGCCCGCGCCCAGGTGACGGCCAGATGAATGGCCAGCGTCGTCTTGCCCGCCCCGCCCTTCTGCTGCGCGATGGTGATGACACGCCCCGCCATATCCGGCCCCTTGCTGCCCTTTGTTACGGGTGACAGTGTGCCCACATGAAGGACGGGCGGCAAGCGCCGCACCGCAGCATGAGGCAGATCGATGACCAGCGCGCAATGGCCCAGCCATCTTCCCATCACCCGCGTGCGCATCGCGCGTCCCACGGACCGACTTTCGGAGGTTACGGCCTTCTACCGCGATGTGATCGGTCTGTCCGTGATTGGCGGCTGGGTCGATGATGGGAGCCATGCCGGATATGACGGGGTGATGATCGGCTTGCCCGGCTGGGACACGCATCTGGAATTCACCCAGCACAAGGATGGCAGCCCCTGCCCCGCGCCCACGCGCGACAATCTGCTGGTGCTCTATGTCGACAGCCGCGCGGAATTGCTGTCGGTGTCCGCCGCTATCCAGGCGCGGGGCGGCGTGCCGGTGGAACCGGAAAATCCCTACTGGCTGAACCGGGCCGTCTGTTTTGAAGACCCGGATGGCTGGGGTATTGTCTTCTCGCTGAAGCCGGGTGTGGCGTAGCGCGGATTAGGCGAAGCCGGAATGCGCGGAAAGCCCGTGATCAGGCCGCCCAGCACCGTTATCGTAGCAGCAGAGAATTCCAGGACCTGTCCCCGTGCCCCACGACCCTTGCTGCGACGATCCCAATCACCATCACCATGACGCGCCGGCACCGCCGCCACATCCCGACCGGCCACGCGTGCTGCCGCCGGGTGCGGATGCCTATGCACAGGCGTCCGATGTGCTGGCGGCGGGCGGTTTGGTCGCCATGCCCACGGAAACCGTCTATGGGCTTGCCGGAGATGCCGGGAACGACGCGGCGGTCGCCGCCATCTTTGCCGCCAAGGGCCGGCCCAGCTTCAACCCGCTGATCGTGCATGTCGCCGATGAAACGGCGGCGGCGGCTTTAGTCCATATTGATGACCGCGCCGCCCGTGCCATGGAGATGTGGTGGCCCGGCCCCCTTACCCTGGTCCTGCCGCGCCGGGCCGATGCGCCCTTGTCACTGCTAGTTTCTGCCGGGCTGGACACGGTGGCGGTGCGCAGCCCCGCCCACCCGGTCGCCCGCGCCCTGATCCAGGCATCGGGCCGCCCCCTTGCGGCCCCGTCGGCCAATGTCTCGGGCCATGTCAGCCCGACAACCCCCATGCATGTGGTGGAAGAGTTTCCCGACGGCGGTGGTGCCCGGCTGAAGCTGATCCTGGCCGGCGGGCGCTGCGCCATCGGTGTCGAATCGACCGTCCTGGACCTGACGGGTGAACGCCCCCTGCTGCTGCGCCCCGGTTCGGTGACGCGTGAGGAGTTGGAAAGCGTGCTGGGTACCGTCGATCTGGCCACGGCGGCGGACGGGGTGAAAGCGCCGGGCATGATGACCAGCCATTATGCGCCGGGCCTGCCCGTGCGGCTGGACGCGACGGCTGTGCGCGATGACGAGGCGCTGCTGGCCTTCGGCCCGGATCAGTTCCTGCGCGGCGGGGCCGTGCGCATGAACCTGTCCAACAATGGCGACCTGACAGAGGCGGCTTCCAACCTGTTCGCCATGCTGCGCGCCCTGGATCGGCCCGGCCTGTCGGGCATCGCCGTCATGCCGGTCCCCGACAAGGGCCTTGGCATGGCCATCAATGACCGTCTGCGCCGTGCGGCCGCACCCAGGACCTGAGATGAGCACCGACCTGCTTTCCGCCCTGACCGATCTGATGGGCCCCGCCCACGTCCTGACCGGCACCGACATGGCGCCCTACGCCTTCGACTGGCGCCAGCGGGAGGAAAGCCACCCCGTGGCCGTCCTGCGCCCCGGTTCGACGGCGGAGGTGGCCGCCATCGTGCAGCTCTGCGCCGAGGCCCAAGTGCCCATCGTGCCGCAGGGGGGCAATACCGGGCTGGTCGGCGGAACCATCGCCGAGAAGGGAACAGGCGCCGTCCTGCTGAACCTGGGCCGCCTGAACCGCATCCGCACCCTGGACGCTACCGATTACACGATGACGGCGGAAGCCGGCTGCGTCCTGGCCGATATCCAGGCGGCGGCACAGGCGGTGGACCGCTATTTCCCCCTGTCGCTGGGGGCGGAGGGCACCTGCATGCTGGGCGGCAACCTGTCCAGCAATGCCGGCGGCATCCTGACGCTGCGCTACGGCAATGCCCGCGATCTGGTGCTGGGGCTGGAGGTGGTGCTGCCCGACGGGCGGGTGTGGAACGGGTTGCGCACCCTGCGCAAGGATAATAGCGGCTACGATCTGAAACACCTGTTCCTGGGCGCGGAAGGGACCCTGGGCATTATCACCGCCGCCTCGGTAAAGCTCTTCCCCCGCCCCCGCCAGATCGAAACCGCGCTGATCGCGGTACCCAGCCCCGCCGCTGCCGTCACCCTGCTGGGTCTGGCGCGCACCGGCACGGGCGACAGCCTGTCGGCGTTCGAACTGATGCCGCGTTTTGCCTTTGACGGATCGCGGGAGATATTGGGGCGTGACCAGGACCCGCTGTCGGCCCCCTCGCCCTGGTATGTGCTGATGGAGGCCAGCAGCGGCATGGCAGGCCCCTTGCTGCGGCAACAGGTGGAGGCGGTGCTGGAGACGGCGCTGGAACAGGGGCTGGTCACCGACGCCATCTTCGCCGACAGCATGGAACAGCAACGCAAGCTCTGGCTGATCCGTGAAAGCCTGCCGGAGATCGGGCGCAAGATCGGCGGGGCGGTCCATACCGACGTGTCCGTGCCCGTCAGCCGCATCCCCGACTTCCTGTCCGCCACCATTGCCGCCGTCACCGACTATATGCCCGGCATCCGGCCCTACCCGTTCGGCCATGCCGGTGACGGCAATATCCACTTCAATATCGGTCGCCCGACGGGCATGGACGGGGCTGCCTATCTGGCCCATGCCCATGCTATCAGCGACCTTGTCCATGAACAGGTCCTGGCCCATGGCGGCAGCATCAGCGCCGAACATGGCATCGGCAACCACAAGGCCGAAGAACTGGCACGGATCAAGGACCCGGTGGAACTGGACCTGATGCGGAAGGTGAAGGCCATGCTGGACCCGGACGGGATCATGAATCCGGGGAAGGTATTGAGGACTGTTCGATGACATCAACCAGACTGCGTTGGTTCTGTGCCCCATTACTTAGCCTGATACTCGTAGGCTGCGCGCCCAAGCTGGGCGAGTGGCGGCTGGAGTTGCGTAACGGCGACGTTGCCGCTTGCGGGTTCGACGGCAAAGGCAAGCGTCTCTGCTTTTCCTTTGGTGAGGATGAGCGGGTGGGAAACCATGGCGTGCTGAATATTCAGGTCGACGTCCTAGTGGGTTACCCGATGATAGTGACATTCAGCCACTTCGCTCTGATGGTGGATGGAGAGCTGATCTCCACAACCGACCCCGCCTGGCTGGAGATAACGGGTAGCGGGCACCCCACACCCTCACATCAATTGCGCTGGACCAAAGCCCTGTCACCGGAAGCCGGGGGGCCAGAATTGCTGAAGCGGTTGGAGGACAGCCGCACCATCACCTTTATGGTGGATGGCCTGCCAGTGATCACCGTCGCATCGGACAGACTTGGGCCAGAGCTTAAGCGGTTGGACGCGCAGCGCCGTTGATCCAATCCGCGGCCTGCGCCCGCCCATGGGCCTTCAGGGTCAGCAGGTACTCCATATCAATACGCAGGCCGTTCAGGTCGCCCAAGGTCGGGTCCTGCGGGTCGATGGACAGAAGTTCGAGCTGTTCCGGTCCTTCCCCGCGCTTCAGGACCTCGCGCACCAGTTCCATCTCCGCCTCCAGGGGGCGGGAGAAGGTGATCTGGTTCAGGCGTTCGCGAATCGCCGCTGCCGTGCGCGGTGTGTCGTGGGTGCAGTTGGCCATGGCCTGCACCACCAGCAACGTACCGACAGCCGACCCGTCCAGCAGGGCACGGATGGGCGGGTTAAGGGTGTAGCCGCCATCCCAATAGGCCTCCCCATCAATCTCCACGGCCTGATGCAGGGTAGGCAGAGTGGTGGAGGCCAGCAGCGAATCGACGCTGATCGCCGCATTGCCGAACAGGTGCGGCTGCCCATCACGCACGCGGGTGGCGGAGATCAGCAAGGCTGGGGCCGTGGGCAGGGTCAGGGCCGCAAAATCCACCTCTTCCACCAGGATCGACCGCAGGGGATTGAACCCCAACGGGTTCAGGGAATAGGGCGAAAACAGCCGGGTCGCCATAGCAAAGGCCGCACTGTTCACAGCCTGGGTAATACCGTTATTCGCCCAGGTGGGGCAGAAGCCCAGAGCACCGACGCCGCATTCCCCCACCCGCCGCCAGACACGGTCCAGCGCATCGCGCGCACCGGCGGGTCCACCCTTTGCCCATCCGCTGGCAAAGGCGACGGCATTGACCGCACCCGCAGAGGCACCGGACAGGCGCACAGGCGCAAATCCCGGCTCGTCCAGTAGGCGGTCCAGCACACCCCAGGTAAAGGCCCCCAGGGAGCCGCCGCCCTGCAACGCCAGCGCCATGCCCGGAGGCTGATTTGATGGCTTGGGGACCACCATCGGTGACTGGGCACGGCCCAGCCGGCGCATGATCTGCTTCAGTACCATGTCGGCCCCTCATGTTGCGGTGCCACAGGATACCCCGGAATGGTTCCGCCGCCGACCCTTGAAGCGATCCCCACGACACCCCACGTCACAAGACAGGCGACGCCACGGATGCCCATGCTGGGGTCCGCGAGGGTGCGCCGATGACCGAGGGGCATCGCTTCGTGAAGGAGGATCGCGCCATGACGACCCAACAAACCCAGACCCAGACCCACCCCCAGCCGGCACCCAATCCCATCCCGGCCCTGGTGCGAGCCGCCTTCAACGCCGCCAGCCAGCGCGCCAGCGGTCAGGCCGACCGGACCGCCGCCGCCATCGCCGCCCTGCGCAAGCTGCGCCGCGTGCTTCTGGAACAGGCAGGCACCAATGCCGCCCTGACGGTGGTGGACGGCCCCGCCAGCGGTTTCATCATGGAGCGCAATATGCGCGCGCTTGGCCGCACCGGCGTGGCGCCGGAAGCGATGCCCCTGCCCCCCATCCTGGCCATGGCCGGACCGGCGGCCAGCTTGATGCTGGATGCGGTCGAGAACGGCCTGATCCTGCATCGCTTCCTGCCGGGCAATACCGCCCTGATGCAGATGGTGCCCGAACTGATGGGGTGCTTGTGCGAGACCTTGGGCGGCACGCCGGATGCGGGCCGGCTGCTGGATATCCTGCGCGACGGCATGGACGAGGATGAACCGCGTCTGGCCATTGAGGGGCCGGTGTCGCAGCGGCTGCATTGACAGCAAAAGGGGGGCTTGTCGCCCCCCTTGATCACGCCGCCAGTCGCGCCGTCTCTGCCTTCTGATGCATGCGCTTATAGGCAAACTTGGCCGCCCAATTGTGCAGCCAGGTGTGCGGCTTCAAGCCGGATGCCTTGAACACCATGCCGACCATGCGATCAACATGGTGCGGGCGATAGAAGGAATAGGCGAGGCTGGTATATTCGGCATTATTCTCGACCCGCTCATAGGGGCGGGTCCAGTAATTCGCGGCATAGAAGGCGTAGGACAGTTCATCGTCCTCCGTCTCATTGATGCGCGACAGGCAGACCATCAGGCGCTGCACCCGGTTCAACTTCTCTGATTCCAGATAGCGCTTCAGATGATCGTAGAACAGCTTGTAATGCCGTAGCTCGTCGGCGGCGATATGCTTGCAGATCTGCTTGAAGACCGGCTCTTCCGTCGCCTCTGCCAGGGCGGTGTAATAGCTGGACGTGCCCGTCTCCACGATGCAGCGCGCGACCAGTTCGCCGGCGCGGCTGCCGCGCTTGCTGTCCATTGCGGCCACGTCGATCTGATAGCCGTCGCGGAAGCGCTTCACCGCTGCTTGGAAATCCCAGGAAGGGTCGATGCGCGACGCCCAGGTGCCCAGCGCCTCGCCATGCTGCACTTCCTCGATGGCCCATTGGCGGACCACGTCGCAGAAGACGGGGTCCTCGCGGAAGACATTGCACAGATAGTCGGCGTAGATATGGCCGTTATACTCGACCAGGGCGGCCGCCTTGGCCAGCTTCAGCATATCGGGTGACGCCTTGGCTTGGTCCAGCTTGTCCCAGGGCAGGCCCTCGATGGTCCAATGCGCATTCGCCATGACGATCACTTCCACTTGCTGCGATGGCCGCGCGGATCGACTGATCAGTACGGCGGGTGAGAGATGGCCCCGATAGCCCGGAAAAGCAACGGGGGCGCAAGGCGCCCCCGTGACAATCGCTCGCATGACCCCGGAAACGTGACACATATGTGACGCGGTTCCCGGTGCCGATCAAGCAGCTTAGTGCATTGTACCGACCTGTGCGTCCAGCTTGGCCTGCACGATGGCGACCTTGCCTTCCAGCGTGTGGCGCTCGCCCTCGGACTTGGCATCAGCCAGGTCTTCGGACAGGTCGGCCAGCTGCTTCTCCAGGGCGGCGCGGTCCAGGCCACGGACGGCTTCCAGATCGGAGGCTTCCTCGGCCAGGATGGTGACGCGGGCACCAGTGATCTCGCAGAAACCACCTGCGACGAAAATGCGCTGGGTGATGGTGCCCATGTCATTGGCATAGATGTCGATGATGCCCGGCTTGACCGTGACGATCATCGGGGCATGGCCCGGCAGGACGCCCAGGAAGCCCTCGGCCCCCGGCACCACCACCATATGCACCGGCTGCGACACCAGCAGCTTCTCCGGCGACACCAGCTCGAATTCAACCTTGTCGGCCATGGCTTGAACCCTAGTAAAACGCGTCAAGGAGGGGTCACCCCCTCCCGTGCACCTGCCCCCTGCCACCGGCAAACCGACGGCAGGGGGTGGGAGCGGAACTTAGGCGGCCTCGGCCATCTTGCGGGCCTTTTCCACGGCCTGCTCGATGGTGCCGACCATGTAGAAGGCAGCTTCCGGCAGGTGGTCGTAGTCGCCGTTCACGATGCCCTTGAAGCCCTTGATGGTGTCTTCCAGAGCAACCAGAACGCCGGGCGTACCAGTGAACACTTCGGCCACATGGAACGGCTGGGACAGGAAGCGCTGGATCTTGCGGGCGCGAGCCACGACCAGCTTGTCCTCTTCCGACAGTTCATCCATGCCCAGGATGGCGATGATGTCCTGCAGAGCCTTGTACTGCTGCAACACCTGCTGAACCTTGCGGGCGGTGTTGTAGTGCTCTTCACCGACGATGCGGGGGTCCAGGGCGCGCGAGGTCGAGTCCAGCGGATCCACGGCCGGGAAGATGGCCATTTCAGCGATGGAACGCGACAGCACGGTCGTGGCGTCCAGGTGGGCAAAGGAGGTGGCCGGGGCCGGGTCGGTCAAGTCGTCGGCGGGCACGTAAATGGCCTGCACGGACGTGATCGAACCCTTCTTGGTCGAGGTGATGCGCTCCTGCAGACCGCCCATGTCGGTGGACAAGGTGGGCTGGTAACCCACGGCCGACGGGATACGGCCCAGCAGAGCCGACATCTCGGCGCCCGCCTGGGTGAAGCGGAAGATGTTGTCCACGAAGAACAGCACGTCCTGGCCTTCTTCATCGCGGAAATATTCAGCGATGGTCAGACCGGACAGGGCGACGCGGGCGCGGGCACCCGGCGGCTCGTTCATCTGACCATAAACCAGGGCCACCTTGGAGCCCGGGCCATCGGTCTTGATAACACCGGCGTCGATCATTTCATGGTACAGGTCGTTACCTTCGCGGGTACGCTCACCCACGCCGGCAAACACCGACATACCACCGTGCGCCTTGGCGACGTTGTTGATCAGTTCCTGAATGGTCACCGTCTTGCCCACGCCGGCGCCGCCGAACAGGCCGATCTTGCCGCCCTTCAGGTACGGGGCCAGCAGGTCGATGACCTTGATGCCGGTGATCAGCAGGGCGGCGTCGGTCGCCTGATCGACGAACTCCGGCGCGTCACGATGGATCGGCAGGACCTTGTCGTTGCCGACGGGGCCGCGCTCATCGATCGGCTCGCCGATGACGTTCAGGATGCGGCCCAGGGTGGCCGGACCGACAGGCATCATGATCGAGTTGCCGGTATCGACCACCTCGTTGCCGCGAACCAGACCATCGGTCGTGTCCATGGCGATGGTGCGGACGGTGTTCTCGCCCAGATGCTGGGCCACCTCCAGAACCAGGGTCTTGCCCTCGTTCTGGGTGGTCAGCGCATTCAGGATCGGCGGCAGGTCGCCGCTGAACTGCACGTCCACGACGGCACCAAGAACCTGCGTGATGCGGCCGACCGCGTTGCTGTTGTTAGCCATGGGGTAAGCTCCCTCGGAACCTTGACTTCGTCGTGAATGCGGATCGACTTACAACGCTTCCGCGCCGGAGATGATTTCGATCAGTTCCTTGGTGATCGAAGCCTGGCGGGTGCGGTTGTAAATCAGGGTATACTTCTTGATCATCTCGCCGGCGTTGCGCGTGGCATTGTCCATCGCGGTCATCTGCGCACCGAAGAACGACGCGGCGCTCTCCAGCAATGCAGAATAGACCTGGATGGCCAGGTTGCGCGGCAGCAGGTCGGCCAGGATGGCCTCTTCGCTCGGCTCGAACTCATAGACGGCGCTGGCCTCGGTGGCCGTGTCGCTTGCAGCCTCGGGTGCCGCAAAGGGCACCACCTGCTGCAGCGTCACGATCTGGGTCATCGCCGACTTGAACTTGTTATAGACGATGGTCGCCACGTCGAACTGGCCGGCATCGAACAGCTCCAGGATCTTCGCGGTGACGCGGTCGGCGTCGGCGAAGGAGAGCCGCTTCTTGCCCACCTCTTCGAAAGAGGCGACGATCAGCGAGGGGAACTCGCGACGCAGCAGGTCGCGGCCCTTGCGGCCCACGGTCAGCAGCTTAACGGTCTTGCCTTCGGCCTGCAGGCGCAGGATGGCGCGACGCGTCTCGCGAACAACGGAGCTGTTGAAACCACCGCACAGACCACGGTCACCGGTCATCACCACCAGCAGGTGGGTCTGATCGCTGCCCGTCCCGGTCATCAGGCGGGGGCCACCCGGACCACCAGCCACGTTGGCCGCAAGCGAAGCCAGCATCCGGCCCATGCGTTCAGCATATGGCCGGCCGGCCTCGGCCTGCTCCTGGGCGCGGCGCAGCTTGCTGGCCGCGACCATCTTCATGGCCGACGTGATCTTCTGCGTCGACTTGACGCTGGCGATCCGGTTTCGGATGTCCTTCAAGCTCGGCATGACACGCTCTCAATGAGGCCCCTTGCGGGAGCTTGGATCAGGCGAAAACCTTGGTGAAGCCTTCGAGGAAAGCCTTCAGCTTCTCTTCGGTTTCCTTGGAGATCGCCTTCTCGGTACGGATCGCGGCCAGGATGTCGGCGCCCTTGGCCCGGATTTCGTCCAGGAAGCGGGCTTCGAACCGGTTCACGTCGTTGGTTGCGACCTTGTCCAGGTAGCCCTTCACACCGGCGAAGATCGACACGACCTGCTCTTCCACGGGCATCGGCTTGAACTGGGGCTGCTTCAGCAGCTCCGTCAGGCGCGCACCGCGGCTCAGCAGACGCTGGGTCGTGGCGTCCAGATCGGAAGCGAACTGCGCGAAGGCAGCCATTTCACGATACTGGGCCAGTTCCAGCTTGATGGTGCCGGCAACCTGCTTCATCGCCTTGATCTGTGCAGCGGAACCCACGCGGGACACCGACAGACCGACGTTAATGGCAGGACGGATGCCGCGATAGAACAGGCCCGTTTCCAGGAAGATCTGTCCGTCGGTGATCGAGATCACGTTCGTGGGGATGTAGGCGGACACGTCACCGGCCTGGGTCTCGATGACCGGCAGGGCCGTCAGCGAACCATTGCCATTGGCGTCGTTCAGCTTGGCGGCGCGTTCCAGCAGGCGGCTGTGCAGATAGAACACGTCGCCGGGATAAGCTTCGCGGCCCGGCGGACGGCGCAGCAGCAGCGACATCTGACGGTAAGCAACGGCCTGCTTGGACAGATCGTCATAAACGATCAGGGCATGCATGCCATTGTCACGGAAGAACTCGCCCATGGCCGCACCCGTGTAGGGGGCCAGGAACTGCAGCGGCGCCGGCTCGGAAGCGGTGGCGGCCACGACGATGGAATATTCCATCGCGCCGTTCTCTTCGAGCGTCTTCACAATCTGGGCCACGGTGGAGCGCTTCTGGCCCACGGCGACGTAGATGCAATAGAGCTTCTTGGACTCGTCGTCGCCCTTGTTGATACCCTTCTGGTTGATGAAGGTATCCAGAGCAATGGCGGTCTTGCCGGTCTGACGGTCACCGATGATCAGCTCGCGCTGGCCACGGCCGACGGGCACCAGGGCGTCAATCGCCTTCAGGCCGGTCTGCATCGGCTCGTGCACCGACTTACGCGGAATGATGCCCGGGGCCTTCACTTCCACGCGCTGACGGGTCACGTCGGTCAGCGGGCCCTTGCCATCGATCGGGTTGCCCAGACCGTCCACAACGCGACCCAGCAGGCCACGGCCCACCGGCACCTCAACGATGGCGCCGGTACGCTTGACGACGTCGCCTTCCTTGATGGTACGGTCGGAACCGAAAATCACCACGCCGACATTGTCGGTTTCGAGGTTCAGGGCCATGCCCTTAACCCCGCCGGGGAATTCAACCATCTCGCCGGCCTGGACCTTGTCCAGACCATGGATACGGGCCACGCCGTCACCGATGGACAGAACCTGGCCCACTTCGGCGACATCGGCTTCGTTGCCGAAGTTCGCGATCTGCTGCTTCAGGATCGCGGAAATCTCAGCGGCGCGGATTTCCATTATCCAACCCCTTTCATGGCGAGTTTCAGCTTATTGAGCTTGGTGCGCACGGAGCTATCCACCATGCGGGAACCGATTTTAACGATCATGCCGCCGATCAGCGAGGGATCGACCTTCACATCCAACTTCACGTTGGAGCCTTCGCTCTTGTTCAGAGCGGCGGCGAGGTCGCTCCACTGCGCATCCGTCAGCGGACGAGCAACGGTGACGCGCGCCGTGCTTTCGCCACGGCGGCGGGCCAGTTCGGCCAGATACCCGTCGATCATGCCCGGAAGGGCGAAGAGGCGGCGATTGCGCGCCACCAGCCCCACGAACTTCCGCACGAGTTCCCCGATGCCAGCCGCAGCCAGGACGGCTTCCATAGCGCGTTCCTGTTCGTTGCGGGCGAGCAGCGGGCTGCCGATCAAGCGGCGGAGGTCCGCGCTTTCAGCGAGCAGAGCCTTGATGGACGTCAGATCCTGGGCCGTCTGGTCCAGGGCCTGCTGCCCATCCGCGAGATCGAACAGAGCGCTCGCATAGCGCGAGGCGAGTTCGGAGACGCCAGTCCCTTCGGTTGCCACTGGTAACCTCGGTTAAAGTCCGTGGACCTGAATAATTTCAGGACGTTAGCAATGATCGGCCATCCCGGAGGAGAACCCACCGGTGTCGAGCGAGCGAGCATGTAACACAGCCATAGCCCCTACGCAACAGCGCGCCTGTGGATTGGGGGTATGCGGTTTTGCACCGCTTCCCTTGGATTTGGCCAGCAACCGCGCCGCTTTACGACCTTCGTCGCATCATTACGCTGTGCAGTTGCGAAATGGCTTTTTCCCAGCAGGCAGCCAACCTGACCTTCCGCATGCCCTATGCTTTTGGACTGCCAGGGATTAAGGCCGCATTAAGGGTGCGGGAGCAGGCTGGCCCCAGGTGCGGAGATACCCGTGCCACCAAAGTCCGAGGCTATGCCATGTGCGTCATTCTGCCCTTTGCCCGCCAGCGTTTCACCCCCATGGACATGGTCGCCTGGAAATCCATCCTGGCCGACCGGCGCCGCCGTGGCCTGTGGCAGCGCATGGAAAGGTCCAGCACCCGTGAGCGCGACTGGATTCTCGTCTGGCTGCCGGGCCTGAAGGACCCCAGCCTGCGGCTGGAGCGCGATGTCCAGGGCACCTACCGCCTGTCCTTCCATGATGGCCAGGGCTGGTTCCAGTTCCGTCAGGGGCCGGAAATTATCGACTGTCTGGCCCATGTGGAGCCGACGGACCGCCTGCACCCGGCTGCGCGCAGGGCGGATTAAACACCCCCGCCCACCACGCGCAGACGACCACTCCATATAGTTATGTCGACGGGCAGGCGGGCGATGGTGTCGCCATCGCCCTGCACCGGTTCGGCCACCGGCCCCTCAATCCGGGCGGCGATGGCCGGCAGGATCAGGACGCCCGACCGTCCGGGCAGCAGACCCAGGGTCATCGCGCCGGCATAGATCAGCGCCGCAAGCCGCCCCGGCCTTGTGAACAGCACCGCATGCAGCACCGGCTGCTCCAGCCGCACTTCCGGGGCCAGCACGAAGGTTCCGGCATAAAAATGACCCTTGCACAGGATACAGCTGACCGCCCTGTGCCGGCTGATCCCGCCATCAGGCGCCGTTAGCGTCACCTCATAATCCAGCGCCGGCCCCGCCAGGATTTCCCGCAGACCGCCCAGCGCATAGGCGCCCTTGCCGATCCGCCGCTTCAAGGCCGGGTCAATCCCCGCCACCACGCGGGCATCCATCCCCACCCCGGCCATCATGGTGAACAGCCGGCCATTGGCCATGCCGGCATGAACCATCCGGGCAGGCCCCAGGGCCAGTTGCCGCCCGATTCGCACCGCCGATCCCGTCAGGCCCAGTTCGTGGGCCAGGACATTGGCCGTGCCCAACGGCACCACACCCAGCGGCGGCAGGTCGGACAGGCCAGAGGCGGCCATGCCGTTCACCACTTCATTAATGGTGCCGTCCCCACCGGCAGCCACAATGACATCAGCCGTATCTGACCGGGCCAGATCGCGGGCGATGGCGGTGGCGTGGCCCGCCGCATCGGTTGTGTGCAGCGACACCACCGCCCCGGCATCGGTGGCGGCGGCCATCACCTGCTCCACCAGCCCTGGCCGGCGGCGGCCCGCAACGGGATTGAAGATGATCGCCACCCGGCGATCCAGCCCATGTGACATTTCCAGTACATCTCCATGAAGGGACGATGAAGTGGCAATGTAATATTGATGACAGTCTGGAGAAGTTTTCGCGGATGTGGCACTAATACTCATTAGAGACACTGACAGTACACCAGATGAAGCGGTATAGAACGGCGCGATCCGCTATGGCTAGTCTTTAATTCATGGCGGACGATTGGTGGTTGGGTTGACCGGCGGTGGGGGAACATATGCTGGGCGACGGGGACGTGCTGCGCTATCGCGCCATCTGGCTGTCGGACATCCATTTGGGGACACGTGGATGTCAGGCCGACATGCTGTTGGATTTCCTGAAAAATACCGAATCCGATGTGCTGTATCTGGTCGGCGATATCGTCGATGGCTGGCGGCTGAAGAAAAGCTGGTACTGGCCACAGTCGCATAATGATGTGGTGCAGAAAATCCTGCGCCGCGCACGCAAGGGCGCCCAGGTCTTCATGATTCCCGGCAATCATGACGAGGCGTTCCGCGACTATATCGGCCTGCAATTCGGTGGCGTGACCATCCTGGAGGACACGATCCACACGGCGGTGGACGGCAAACGCTATCTGGTCATCCATGGCGACCAGTTCGATGCCGTGGTCCGCTACGCCAAGTGGTTGGCCTTCGTGGGCGACACGGCCTACACGTTCCTGCTCTGGCTCAACACCCTGTTGAACAAGGCGCGGCGCAGGCTGGGTTTTCCCTATTGGTCGCTATCCGCCTACTTGAAGCACAAGACCAAGAAGGCCGTTGAATTCATCGGCGATTATGAGACCGCCCTGACCGACGAGGCACGCCGGCGGCAGGTGGACGGGGTCATCTGTGGCCATATCCACCATGCCGAGATGCGGGACATGGATGGCGTGCTTTACGTGAACGATGGGGATTGGGTCGAATCATGCACCGCACTGGTGGAACATCCCGATGGACGGCTGGAGATCCTGCGCTGGGCGGATATTGTCGCCGCCCGGCAGGCGGTGAAGGTAGCGGCGTGAAGCTGCTGATCGTCACGGATGCCTGGCATCCGCAGGTCAATGGCGTCGTGCGCACCCTGACGACGACGCGGGCCGAACTGGAACGGCTGGGACATAAGGTGGAGGTGATCGCCCCCGACCGGTTCCGTACCATCCCCATGCCGACATACCCGGAAATCCGCCTAGCCCTGGCGCCCGGCCGGCGCGTGCGGCAGATGATCGAGGAGGCGCAGCCCGACGCCATCCATATCGCCACCGAAGGCCCACTGGGATTCGCGGCCCGGCGGTACTGCCTGAAACACAAGCTGCCCTTCACCACGGCCTATCACACGCGGTTCCCGGAATATGTGCGCGACCGCGCGCCGGTACCGCTGTCCCTGTCCTACGCCTTCGTGCGGCGGTTCCATGCGCCGGCCCATTCGGTGATGGTGGCGACAGCCAGTATCGAGGCCGATCTGGAAAGGCGCGGCTTCACCAATATCCGCCGCTGGTCGCGCGGGGTGGACACCGACCTGTTCCACCCTGGCCCCAAGGACCTGTTCGCCCATCTGCCACGCCCCGTCTTCATCTCCGTGGGCCGGGTAGCGGTGGAGAAGAATATTGAGGCGTTCCTGAGCCTGGACCTGCCGGGATCGAAGGTCGTGGTGGGCGATGGGCCACAATTGGCCGAGTTGAAGGCCAGATATCCGGACGTCACCTTCGTGGGCGCCAAGCATGGCGAGGATCTGGCCCGGCATTACGCCGCCGCCGATGTCTTCGTCTTCCCATCCCGCACCGACACGTTCGGGCTGGTGTTGCTGGAGGCGCTGGCGTCGGGCCTGCCGGTTGCGGCCTTCCCCGTGCCGGGGCCGCTGGATGTCATCAGCGACAGCCCGGCGGGGGTGTTGAGCGAGGATTTGCGCGGGGCGTGTTTACAGGCGGTGGGCATCGACCCCACGGTCTGCCGCGACCATGCGCTGGGCTTTTCCTGGCAATCCTGCGCTCAGCAGTTTCTGGCGAACCTGCGGCCCTTCACGGCAGAGGGGCTGGCGGATCAGGCGGCTTGAGGGGCGGGGCGTTGTGCCCTCACCCTCCCGTCGGTTGGCGCCGACGGGAGGGTGAGGGAGCAACAGCGCCAAACGCCCCCTCAATCCTCTTCCTTCACCCGCTCCATATCGGCACCACAGGCGGCCAGCTTGGCTTCCACCCGCTCATACCCGCGATCCAGGTGGTAGATGCGGTTGACGGTGGTTTCCCCCTGCGCCGCCAAACCGGCCAGCACCAGCGACACCGAGGCACGCAGGTCGGTCGCCATAACCGGCGCCCCCGTGAGCTTCGGCACGCCACGCACCAGGGCGGACGAGCCATGGACAGTGATGTTGGCGCCCATGCGGGTCAGTTCCGGCACATGCATGAAGCGATTCTCGAAGATCGTCTCCGTGATCATCGAGGCGCCCTTGGCCACGCACATGAGGGCCATCATCTGGGCCTGCAGGTCGGTGGGGAATCCTGGGAACGGCTCCGTCATCACATCAACGCCGACCAGATCACCATTGGCGGCAACCAGCAGGCCGTTGGCGGTCTCCGTCACCTTCACATTGGCGCCGGCCAGGGTCTTCACCACCGCCTTAAGGTCGTCCATGCGGGCGCCGACCAGCTCCAGTTCCCCGCCCGTGATGGCGGCAGCCATGGCGAAGGTGCCGGCCTCGATCCGGTCGGGCAGAACGGCATAGGTGGCGCCATGCAGCCGGTCCTTGCCCTTGATCACCAGACGGTCGGATCCGATCCCTTCGATCTCCGCACCCATGGCGATCAGGCAGCGGGCCAGATCACCGATCTCCGGCTCCCTCGCCGCATTCATCAGGATGGTTTCACCCTTGGCCAGCGTGGCGGCCATCATCAGGTTTTCGGTGGCCCCCACCGACACCTGCGGGAACACGAATTCCGCACCGACCAACCCGCCTTCCGGCGCCTTGGCCAGGATATAGCCGCCTTCGATATCGATCTGCGCACCCATGGCCTGGAGGCCCTTGATATGCAGATCGACGGGGCGGGTGCCGATGGCGCAGCCGCCGGGCAGCGACACCTTGGCCTGACCGAACCGGGCCAGCAGCGGGCCCAGCACCAGCACACTGGCGCGCATCTTGCGCACCAGATCATAAGGGGCGGTCAGGTTGAAGATGTCGGCCGCATCCAGTTCCACCGACCGACCGGATGAGCCAAACGCATCGCGGCCATTGATATGCACCTCCACCCCATGCTGGGCCAGCAGGCGGTTCATGGTGGTGATATCGGCCAGCAGCGGCAGATTGGTCAGCGTCAGCTTCTCATCCGTCAGAAGGCAGGCCGCCTGCAAAGGCAGGGCTGCATTCTTGGCGCCGGAAATGGTGATCTGACCCTTCAGCGGGTTGCCGCCGCGGATGCGAAGCTTGTCCATGGAATGTTCGTTTCGTCAGAAGAGGTATTGGAGCGCGGCCCTGACCATGGGCCGCGATGATGGCGGATCAGGGGCGGACGATCACAGCCGCGCCAGGGTGACGCCGCGCTGCTTCATATATTTGCCGGCCCGGTCGGCATAGGACACCTCACACGGGGAAGCGCCCTGGAAGAACAGGAACTGGCACAGGCCCTCGTTCGCGTAGACCTTGGCCGGCAACGGCGTGGTGTTGGAAATTTCCAGCGTCACATGCCCTTCCCATTCCGGTTCCAGCGGCGTGACATTCACGATCAGGCCGCAGCGGGCATAGGTGGACTTACCCAGACAGACGACCAGCACATCGCGCGGAATGCGAAAGTATTCCACGGTCCGTGCCAGCACGAAACTGTTGGGCGGGATGACGCAGACATCGGTCTCGCGGTCGACAAAGCTGGTGGCATCGAACTTCTTGGGATCGACCACGGCATTGTCGATATTGGTGAAGATCTTGAACTCCGGGGCGACGCGCGCGTCATAGCCATAGGAGGAGAGGCCGTAGGAGATCACGCCCTCGCGCTTCTGCGCCTCCACGAACGGCTCGATCATGCCGTGTTTGGTGGCCTGTTCGCGTATCCAGCTGTCGGGCATAATCGGCATGTCGGTCCCCACGTCCCCAATGAGCCGCACCGCCCATCCATGGGGCCGGCGCGCAAGACCTTGTAGCCCAGCGCTATCGCTCACTCAAGCCGTGGTGTCGGGCATCTGTCCTTCGGCTGGGTCGGGGCCAAGGGCGCGTTCCATGGCCTCCTGCGCCTCACGCGCCCGGTCCTGATCCTTGCGGCGGCGCAGATTATCGCGCAGCGCCTGGGCCAGACGGTCCTTGCGCTCATCCTTCTTGGGCGGTGTGCTGGTCATGGTCCTGTATCCCTGGGGCGGAAATGGCTGGATTGCTGGCCTTTTCGCACTTGCACGTCAAGTATGCGGAAAAAATCGATAGGTCCGGGATTTTTTTGCTTGCGGTCCGGGGGTTGGAGTGGCACATAGCCGCCCACCGCAGCGGCGACGACGCAGCGGTGATGCGGATGAAGGCGCTGCCATAGCTCAGTCGGTAGAGCGCGTCCTTGGTAAGGACGAGGTCGCTGGTTCGATTCCAGTTGGCAGCACCATCCCCCGCTCAAAACAAAAACCCGCCCGCCTTCACTGGTACGGCGGGTTTTGTTTTTTGGCTTTCGTTTATTCCCTCAGGCGCCGGGCGGGCGCACCCGCGCCCTTGGCTTGACAGCGCACGTGCCGCGCGGCGGCAGTCGCCGCCGTTACAGCCACCCGACCAACGATAGCGTCAGTGATCCGACCCCTGCAGGATCTGGCGGCGCATGCCCGTCTCATATTCCAGGCCTTCGCGCGTCAGGGTCACCGACATCGGGAAATTGCCGATGATCAGGCCCTTGCGTTCCAGCACCGTCCAGGGCGCGATGTTGCGCAGGCCGGTGGCGTCCTGGGCATAGACCAGCCAGGGACCTAGATGGAAATGGTTGCCATGGCTGGTGAAGGGCAGTTCCATCACCTCCACGGCCCCATCGCCAACAGGACGGGTGATGTCCTCAAACTCCGCCAGGGCCTGGAACAGGGTCAGGGTCTTCAACTGCAACGGGTTCAGGTTCAACGGGTTCTTCTTGGCGGCCATCAGGCGCAACTCCGGTCTAAGATCAGTTTGCGCAGGTTGAAGCCCGTTTGTGAGGCATCGTCAAGCGCGCCCGTGTCAGCTATGAAGAAGTGGCACCCCTTTCGACGGATGTCGCCTGTATGCCGCACCTTTCCCGCCGCACCACGCCCGCTGCCCTGGCCTTGTCGCTGACCCTGTTCACCACGCTGCCGGCCCTGGCCGATCTTCAGGCGGGCCGCATCGCCTTTTCCGCCGGCGACTTCGCCACGGCCTTCAAGGAATTCAACGCCGTCGCGGAAACCGGCGACAGTTCCGGCCAGTACCTGGCCGGCGAGATGCTGATCCAGGGGCGCGGGGTGACAAAGGATGTGCGGCGCGGCGTGACCTTGCTGGAGGCATCGGCCCGCAACGGCCATGTCGGGGCGCAGAGCATGGTGGGCGCGCTCTATGCCTTCGGGCAGGACATGCCCGCCGATTATGCCAAAGCGCTCAGCTTTTTGCGGCCCGCCGCACAGGCCGGCGATGTACATGCCCAGAATAATCTGGCCGCGCTGACCTATTTCGGGCTGGGAACACCGCGCGACATCGTGGAGGCCCTGCATTGGGCTAAGCGCGCCTCATCCAAGCGGCTGGTCGCGGCCATCAAGCTGGAGCAGGAGATCGAATCGCAAGCGACGCCGGAGCAGATCAAGTCGGCGGTTGAGCGGATGACGCAGCCCCTGTCGCCACCAGCACCCGTGCCTGGCCCCACGCCAACGGCACAGATTGCCGCCGCCACCGCCCCTAAACCCGCAGCAGCGCCGCCCAGCAAGCCGGAAGCGAAGCCTGCGACGGCAGCGGCGACGCCGGCCCGTACGGCCCCGGCAAAGCCTGAACCGGCACCGGCGCCCGTCTCGCCACCACCGCCCCCTCCCCCGCTCGCCACGGCTGTCCCAGCAGCGGCACCAACACCTGCCGCGCCGGCACCCGCCAACATTGCCGATGCCGCTCCCGTGGCCCCCAACACCGTCCCCATCTCCCGTCCGGCCCCGAAGCCGGCAGCACCCGCGCCCGCGCCGACACCACCACCACCGGCCCCCGTACCTGTCGCCGCCCCGGTGGCGGGCGGCTGGGTCATACAGGTCGGGTCCCTGCCGTCGCGGGAGGAAGCAGAGAAACATTGGAAGGTCATCGCCGCCAAACAGTCAGGCCTGCTGGGTGGGCGTCAGCCCAGCATGGTCCAGGCCGATCTGGGGGCCAAGGGCATCTATACCCGCGTCTTCCTGACCGGCTTTGCCGATCAGGCATCAGCGGCGGGGCTGTGCGCGAAGCTTAAGGCCGCCGGCACGGATTGTCTGGTCAAGAAGGGTCCCTGATCCGGCCCGCCAACGCTAGCAGGGCGCCCGCGAACAGCATGCCGCAGATCAACCAGGCCTGCCACGCGCCATAGGCGAAACATTGGGTGAAGATGGCGGCCCCAAAAAGGGCCAGCGCCATGGGCCGGATCGTGTGGTCCAGCCGCGTCAGCCGGCGCAGGATGGCCAGCAGCAGCAGACCCACCAGGGCCGCCCCAATCCAGCCCAGTTCAAGGCGCACCTGCTGAAACAGGTTATGGGGATGCACGGGCAGGATGGGCACCGGCCCCACGCCCGGTAGGATAAAGGCCCCGCCCGTGCCCGGCACGGCGCGCGACCCTTCCAGCCCATACCCGATCCAGGGTTGGTCACCCAGACGCCCGGCCACGAAATCCCAGGTCAGGATGCGGTGGCGGAAACTCAATGGCATCCAGTCCGCGTCGGCCAGTCCCGCCTGCTTCATCCAGATGGCAATAGGACCGCACAGGGTCAGGCCGGCCACGATCCCCACCGCCAGCAGGCCCGCCGTCGCCCGCCAGGACAGGCACGCCATGCCCAGCAGGATCAACAGCCCCAAAAGGGCCGCTACCGAGGATTGGCTGGTGCTGTCAGTCACCAGCAGCAGCGGGAGAGCCAACGCCGCCGCCGCCAGCCGGCGACGCCCCAGCCGCCAGAGCAGCAAAGCCACCGGCCCCGCCATCAATGCCAGCAGCAGGGATGCCCGGTTGAGATCGCGTTCGAAATCCAGCGCTTCCTTGCCGGACCCGGCGAATAGGTGCTGGATCGGCTGATCAAACAGCAGTTCGATGGCGAGCAACGCCGCACCCACCGCCACCGCCGGCAGCAGCCAGCGCGCAATCCGCCGTGCCGCCGCGTCGGACAGGGAGGGCAGCAGCGACAGAAGGCAAAGGCCGGGGATCCAGATGTAAAGGAACCCGGCCCAGGCCGTGATCCCCTTGCTGCCCCCCCGGTCCAGAACAGGCTGGCCCCGGACCAGACCAGAAACAGAGCCAGGGCCGCCGCGACAAACCGGTCGGGCCTTGGGTAATGGCGCCGCCAGACCGACAGGCCGGTGAACAGGATGGCCAGCGCCGTCACCGCCGGCGCCAGCGCCAGCGGGATCAGCGGCACGAAGACCGCCATGATCAGAACGCCGAAAAAGATGAAAATCGAAGTGAAGGCCGGGTCTTGCCCGTCCTGTGCCATCGCCATGATGCGCCGTCCCTGCCCAAAGTCCGCAGCGCCCCTTACACAACTGCATAAACCGGCGTCCGGCAGAAGCGAAGCGCAATCCGCTCTACGAATTGCCGCACCCATGCCTATATGGTGGGCCTGACCGTTAACCGTTCCCGGAACGAACCACCATCATGGCCGATCTGCCGCTGATCCCGCTGTCCAACCGCACCATCATCGCCGTCGGCGGCGATGACCGTATCAGCTTCCTGCAGGGGCTGGTGACCAACGACGTCACCAATCTTGAGGGCAAGGCTGTCTGGTCCGCGCTGCTGACGGCGCAGGGCAAATATCTGCATGATTTCATCATCCTGGCCGACGGGGACCGCCTGCTGCTGGATGTGGAGGCGGGGCGGCGGGACGATCTGATCCGCCGCCTGCGCATGTTCCGCCTGCGGGCCAAGGTGGACCTCACCGACCTGACGGGACAGTTCGCCATCTTCGCCCGGCTGGATGCGGCACAGGCGGAGCGTGGAACGGTGACAAGGGTCGAGGGCGGCTGGCAGATTGTCGATCCGCGTCAGGCCGGCCTGGGCCACCGCCTCATCCTGCCAGTCAACACGGTGGCCACCGGCGATTTCGCCGACTGGGATCGCACGCGGATGACCCTGGGCATCCCGGACGGCAGCCGTGACCTGATACCGGAGAAGTCCATCCTGCTGGATAATGGCTTTGACGAGCTGTCGGGCGTGGCCTGGAACAAGGGCTGCTATGTGGGCCAGGAACTGACGGCACGCACGAAATATCGCGGGCTGGTGAAAAAGCGGCTGCTGCCGGTGCAGGTGACCGGCCCCCTGCCTGTTGCGGGGACCATCGTCAACCGCGATGGCGCGGATGTCGGTGAAATCCGGTCGGGACATGATGATCTGGCCCTGGCCCTGATCCGCCTGGACGCCTTGTCGGGGGAGGTTCCGCTGCTGTGCGGTGGGGCAACATTGGCACCGATGCCGCCTTCCTGGATCAATCTGCCCCGAACGGAAGGCGATATGCCAACGAATGGATGAAGTTGGCACAAGAATTGGTTAGTCTCTGCCGCGATTGACCCAATATGAAGCGGCGGGGAGGCAATATGGAGCGGGGCACGGGATCGCGGCTGTCGTCGCTGCGCAATCTCAGCACCGCCGTTGCCCTTGGCGCGACGCTGATTGTCGGCGGGCTGGCGGCCGGCGCCACCTTTCAGATGGCGCAGTTCCAGGTGCAGTCCGGCAGCATGGAAGTGCCGGGCGACCAGCTGGCCAAGACCAGATTGCTGATCGATTTTCAGGACCGCATGGGCCATGGCGGCTTCCTGTCGGCGCTGGCGCAGTTCGCGGAAACCGGCAATGCCGAGGCGCGGGCTGAAATGCGCACCAGCCTGGAGGCCGCCGATCAGGCCCTACGCGGATTGCAGGGCAAGCGCCTGACGCCGCAGGAGCTGGAACTGGCCGCCGATCTGAAGCGGTTGCTGGATGGCGCGCGCCGCGCCCTGGAATCGGCGAATAGCGGCCCTGCCGCCCTGGGCCAGACCACGCCCATCATCCTGCTGACCCGCTATGCCGCCCTGGCCGACCGCATTGATCAGCGCTCACGCGGGCTGCACGCGGTGGAACTGGCCCGGCTGGAGGAGGTTGCGACTCGCGGCCTGTGGCTGGGCGGGGCCGCCGTTCTGGTGCTGGTGGGCACGCTGTTCGCCTTCCTCTCGCTGATGGGCGCGCGCGTGCTACGGCCCTTGCGCGAACTGACAGGGGCTGTGAATGGTGTGGCGCGCGGCGACTGGCGCGCCCCCGTCTGGGGGGCAGAGCGGGAGGATGAGTTCGGGGATCTGGCCCGCGCCATCGACGGCTTCCGCAAACAGGCCGCCGAAATTCCCGACATCTCCGTCGCGACCGAGGATGGCCGCCTGCGCCTGAAGTTCGAAGGTGATTACGCCGACCTGTTCGAAGCGCTGACCGCCCGGCTGCGCGGGGCCGGCGGGTCGCTGGCCATGCTGGGCAATGATGTCAGCCGTATCGTGGGCGACACCAAGCAGCAGTTGAATGACACGCTGGGGCAGGTGAACCAGCTCTGTTCAGCCGCCGTGCGCACCGTGACGGAAAGCAACCGCGAAATCCGGCAGGCCACGGAGATGCTGGGCCATGCCGTGGCGCAGGTCCGCGCGTTTGACAGCGGTGATGGTCAGGTCGGCCTGGACGATATTATCGACGCCCTGCGCGCCAATGCCGACCATCTGGCCGATACCGCCGCCAAGACCGAAACCAAGGTCATCGAAACCCTGGGCAGCCTGTCGGAAAGCGACAGCGACATCCGTCTGGCCACCGTGGAGGCGCGCGACGCCGCCAAGGCCCTGTCGCACTCCATGGAAGAAGCGCAGCAGGGCCTGCTGTCGGCGGTCAAGCTGCTGCGCGCCTCGGGCGACCTGCTGGCCAGCACCGTGGATCAGACCGGGTCGCGCATCACGCGGGCCGCCGACAGCATGGAAGAGGGCGAAAAGGCGCTCTACGCCACCCTGGGCGGCGTCACCAGCCGCTTTGACGAGGCGACGGAAAAGGCCGCCGCCCGTCTGGAGGATGCCGGCATGCAGGTGTCGCGCGCCGCCGACCTTCTGGACGATCGCTCATCAGAGATCAGCTACAAGCTGGAAACGGCGCTGGACAGCATGAACCATGCCCGCACCACCCTGCAGCAATCGGCAGAGATCGCCGAGGACATGACGCGCGGCAAGCTGGAACCGCTGGCCGACCAGTTCCAGGATATCCAGTTCCGATTCTCCAGCCTGATGGCCGATGTCTCCGACCGGGCGGACAGCATGGCCGACGCCGTCGATGCCCTGCGCCTGACCAGCGACGGGCTGCGGCAGGAGTTTGAGCGCCGCCGGGTGGAGCCGGGCCAGCATGAAGCCATTGCCGACCTTCTGACCCGCATGCGCGGCAGCGCCACGCAGATCGGCGACCGGGTGAAGGAGATTGGGGAGACGGCGGGACGTCTGGCGCAGAGCCTGACGGGCGGCGTTGATGACGCCACCGCCCGCCTGCGCGATCTCACCTCCGACCTGCGGCAGGAAACCAAGGCCCTGTCGTCGGAGGCCCATATCGCCACCACCACCCTGTCGCGCACCGTGGGGCAGCAGGAACGGCTGCTGGCCGACATGAAGGATGTCGCCGCCGAACTGGACGCCCAGCGAGACCGGGACAATACCCCGCAGGCTCTGATCGACCTGACGGGCGGCCTGCGCGCCGCCATCGAGGCGGTGCATGCCCTGGTGGCCAGTGCCGACAACCGCGAGAAGGTGGCCGTGGATCAGGCCATGGGGCTGGTCGACAAGTTGCAGCAGCGCATCCTGAATATCGAGGGCATGGCCGGTGGCCTTGCCGCCGCGACCGAGGCGCTGCACGCCCTGGCCGCCTCCGACAATGCCGGGCGGGAGCGGGAGAATGCCGACCTTCTGGCCATCGCCAACGCGCTGAAAGCCCGTCTGGACGGGATCGACCGGCTGGGCGACCGGCTGGACAGCACAACGGATAGCGTGCGCGCCGTTCTGGAAGAAACCCGTGGGCGCGAGCGCACCGATCTGTCCATCGTGTCGGAACTGACGCAGAACCTGCGCGAGCGGGTGCTGCGTCTGGATGGTCTGTCGGTGGACCTGTCGCGGGCCATCGACATGCTGCGTTCGTCGTCCCGCCAGAGCGAGAATGCCAGCGCCAACGCCGCCCGCGACCTGGGCACCCGCTTGGCCCAGATCGCCGATCAGCTGCGCGGGGCCGCCGGGGGCGTGTAACCCGGCATGAGTGAGTAATCTTCGCTTTCCTCGACTTCCGACACTATTTGCAGTCAAGGAGAAACAACTATCAATACCGGGGGTCATTCAGGCGCCATATTCGTCCACGCGGGGTCCGGAAGGGCTTCGGTGAAATCCAGCGCGTCCACGATCGATTCGCAGCCGGCGGCTGTCAGCGCGCGGACAGCCGGTGCATAAGCCTGAGCTGCGATGAGCCCAACCGTCTCGGGAAAGCGGCCACGCGCTTCGTCAATGGCGAGTACGGGAACCTCTGAAACCCGACCGCCACCAGACGTCGTCAACACGGCCACCACCGCGACCCCCTTCAGCCGCAGCCACGCGATCAAGCGGGGCGTGGTCATACCTGCCCCGAAAAGGATGACGGACTGCCCCGCCGGCACCAGGGTGGCGAGATCGTCCTGCACCCTCAAGGTGGGAATGGGATCGCCGACCGCGCGACCAGCCATCTGGGTACGGGCAAGGATGGCATCGGACAGTTTGGCATCCTCTCCCAACCGTTGCGCCAACATTTCCTCAATTTCCGGGGTCAAGGCGTCGCGTGTGAGAACCGGATCAGTGCGATTGCGATGGATGGGGGCAAGCGGCTGAAGCCCACGGCCTGCATAAACACCATCCATCAACATGGTTACATGATCCGATGGCGCGGCGACGACGCCATGCGCATCCATCGCCGCTAATGCGGCTTCCGCCGTGCCGGCAGGGTGAAAGTAACGGCATTGCGGATTTTCGCTAAGCACCGAGCTTACAAAAGTTCGCAATGAGTTATCTCCGCGCAGCGGACCATCGGCGGGGGGCCAATACCCCCGCGCGACAACATAGCGGTACCAGGACAGCACCCGTTGAACAGGGGGACGTATGGTCGTCACCCACATGAACGGACCTGCCCTCGCCCCCGGCAGGCGGGCCCAGATATCGGACGCCGGCAGATGCGTGGAATAATGGCTATCGAAAGCCCCAGGTGCCGAGAAGGCGGCGTCCAGATGCGCGAGGGTCTGTCGTTTCTCGTAAAAAGTGGTCAATCGGCCCGGTCCGTCCAGGCGTTGCAAGTACCATAGAAGGGAAGTACCCGCATTCTTGGGCACGTGCAGGTGAAAGACAGGCGGCTGATGGCTTGGGCGAGAGCGTTTTTCAGTCGTCATTAACCCTGCGCCCATGTGATAAAATCAATGCTGATGACAGTAAAACCCAAAAGTACCACATGCCCGTTCGAGGGCGCAGGAACAATTCCGACATCCAGCTGTTGATTTCACACGGGTCCAGAAGTCCACCGGACCCGTGTGCAAGGAAAGCAGAAGGAGACGCACCATGCGCTCGCAACTGATTGGTGCCGCCACCCTGACGGCCCTGCTGCTGGGGACCGCTGCCATGGCCCAGACGGTACCGCCCGGCACCACTGAGCCCGTGCCCCCGGTTCCAGGGACCACAGAACCAGGTCAGGTGGGCGAACCGCCCGCCGCCATAATGCCCGAACGCGATACGCCGCCCAGCATTCTGGCCGAACCGCGCCCCGGCATCGACCGCACCTCTGCCGAGCGCCTGCTTGGCCGAACCGTGATCGGTGCCGATGGCAAGGAACTGGGTGAGGTCGAGGATGTGATCCTGAATGCCAGCAGCGGCGACGCCGAGAAGCTGGTCATCGCGTCCGGCGGTTTCATGGGTCTGGGCGAGAAGAACGTCGCCGTCGATATCAGCGACGCCGACATGCTGGCCGGGAACAACCATATCCAGGTCCGAAACCTGACCACAGCGCAGTTGGATCAGATGGCAGCGTTCGAATATGGCAAGAACACCCGTTCCCTGATCCGACCCAATAAATAAGCGGCTGCCAGGGCCACGAAACGCCAGCGTCCCAGCCTGCCCCCGGCCCACCCCCTCCTGGGCCGGGGGCTTTTTTGTGCGGTCTATTATGCTGTGCGTGCCAGGAATACGGGGGATGCTTTCGTGAAGGGGCCGTCCAACAATGACGGAATCCGCGCACCTGCTGGCACGCTGTTCCCATAAACCCATAGAACAGGGATACGGGAACATGAAACGGATGAAGCATCTTCTCGCCGCGATCCTGGCCATCGCGGCGCTGGGTGGTGGCATGGCGGCGCAGGCCCATGGCATCTGGTTCGCGCAGCGGGCCAAGCAGACGGCCCTGATCTATGGCGTCGGCGCCGACGATCTGGACATGGTGAAGCGCCTGGGCCTGATCACCGGCACCTATGGCTATGACGCGGACTGGGCCCCGGTGGGCGCTACCTTGCGCGCCGCCGGCCCCATTGTCGTGGTGGATAGCGAGGCGCCGACGGTTGCCGTCGCCGCTGCCATGGATAACGGCCTTTGGTCGCGCCTGGCTGATGGGAAGTGGGTGAAGGGCGGACGTGATACAGTCCCGGATGCCGTACGGGCGGAACGCACCATGAAGTTCGCGGTCCACCTGACCGGCACACCCAACGCCCCCATTCCCGTTCTGCCCGAGCAGCTTTTGCAGATCGTTCCTGTCGATAAGACAATCCCGGCAGAGATGGGCAAGCCGCTGACGATCCGTGTTCTGTACAAGGGAAAGCCGGTCAAAGACGCTGAGGTCAAGCATGACTATGTCAATGATCCCGACCAAGCGCCGGTAAAGACCGACAAGGATGGCGTCGCCACCATCAAGGTTCGCAATCAGGGCCTGAACGTGCTGGCTGCCACCTATGTCGGCCCCGCCGACAATCCCAAACAGGTGGACCATGTCGAATATCTGGCCACCCTGTCCTTCGTGCTGGCCCACGCGCCGGAATAAGGAGATCAGGATGAAGCACCCGATGATCCGGCTGGCGCTGGCCGCCACCCTGACCCTGTCGCCGCTAGCCGCCCTGGCCCATGGCGACACCACGCCCAAGCATGGCGGCATCGTCCAGATGACGGGCGAAACATTGATCGAACTAGTGGCCGGCGCCGACGCGGCCAGTATCTATGTCAGCGAGGAGGACGAGCCCGTCCCCAGCGCCGACCTGACCGCTACCATGACCATCATGGATGCGGGCGGGAAGCGTCAGGTGAACCTGACGCCCGCCGCCGGCAACCGCTTCGACGCGCCGGGCGTAAAGCTGACCAGTGGGGCCAAGGTGGCGGTGATGGTGGTCAACAAGGCCAGCCAAGCCCGCTCCATTCTGTCCTTCACCGTCAAGTGACGGGGCGGGCGATGCGGCTGCTCCCCTTGTCATTGACCAACGGGGGCGGCCGCGCCGTCCCCCTACTTGTCGCGGCCCTGCCCTGGCTGGTGATCCTGGCCCAGCTGATCTGGGCACCCCATGCCATGGCGCATGGCGTGTCAGAGGAAGACCGATCCTTCATCGAGGATGCGCAGGGTGTGCATGTCATCCCTTATATCTATCTGGGGGCCAAGCACATGGTCACCGGCTACGACCATCTGCTGTTCCTGGTGGGCGTGATCTTCTTCCTTTACCGGCTGCGTGACGTCGCTGCTTACGTCACCCTGTTCGCGGTCGGTCATTCCACCACCCTGCTGCTGGGCGTTCTGGCCGACATCCGGGCCGATGCCTATATCATCGACGCCATCATCGGCCTGTCGGTGGTCTACAAGGCGCTGGACAATCTGGGGGCCTTCAAGACCTGGATGGGTTTTCAGCCCAATACCAAGGCTGCCGTCCTGATCTTCGGCTTCTTCCACGGTTTCGGTCTGGCGACCAAGCTGCAGGAACTGTCGCTGTCGCCTGACGGGCTGCTGGCCAATCTGGTCAGCTTCAATGTCGGGGTGGAGATTGGGCAGTTCATGGCCCTGTGCCTGATCCTGATCGCCATGAATGCCTGGCGCACAACGCGCAGCTTCAACCGTTCCGTCCTGCTGGCCAATGGCGCGCTGATGGCCGCCGGCCTGACGCTGGTGGGATATCAATTGGCCGGCTATGCCACCCAATCCGCCTGAGGGGGATCAACGATGACCGATATAAGCGTGACACCTTATCAGGCCTCGCCCCGCGCCCTGATTCGGGCCGGGCTGGGGGCCGTGGCGGCCTCTGCCCTGGTGCTGACCCTGTTCGTGCTGCCGGCTGAATATGGGATCGACCCGACGGGGGCCGGTAACGCCCTGGGCCTGACCAGGCTGGCCGGCGGCGGGGGTGAGGCAGCGGAACCGGCACCCACCGCGCCCGTTGCCACACCGGTGGCCCCCGGCACCCCGACACCGGCGGATATCGCCAAATCCACCGCCATGCGCAGCGACCGCCAGGAACTGATCCTGCCGCCCCATTCAGGGGCGGAAGTTAAGGCCCATATGGCGCAGGGCGATCATTTCATCTTCCGCTGGCAAGCGACGGGCGGGCAGGTGCGGTTCGACATGCATGGCGAACCACCCAATGCGAAGGAGGGCGAATTCTCCAGCTACTGGAAGGCCAAGGACCTGGACAGCGCCCAGGGTGCCTTCACGGCCCCCTTCACCGGTACCCATGGCTGGTATTTCCGCAATCGCGGCGACACGCCGGTAACTGTGGTGGTGGAGACAGCTGGCTTCTACCAGGACCTGTATCTGCCACCGGCGGAGTGAGCGCGACTGCGCTCACCCTTTCGCCGCACGAACGCCCAGCATGTGGCAGATGGCAACCGTCAGGTCGGCGCGGTTCATGGTGTAGAAGTGGAACTGCTTCACACCATGCTTTTCCAGATAGCGGCACTGTTCAATGGCGACCGTGGCGGCAACCAGATGCCGGGTCTCCGGTGCCTCGTCCAGCCCGTCGAACAGGTCGCGCATCCAGGCGGGGATGGCGGTATTGCACTTCTCCCCCATTTCCGCCGCCTTGGTGAAGTTCAGAATCGGCAGGATGCCGGGGACCATCGGTACATCAATGCCGGATGCTGCGGCCTTGTCGCGGAAGCGCAGGAAGGCGTCCACATCAAAGAAGAACTGGCTGATGGCGCGGTTGGCCCCTGCATCGACCTTGCGCTTCAGATTGTCCAGATCGACCTGGGCGCTGGGCGCTTCGGGATGCACTTCCGGGAAACAGGCGACGGAGATGTCGAAATCGCCGATGCGCTTCAGACCCGCCACCAGATCGGCGGCATAGGCATAACCGCCAGGATGCGGTTCATACCCACGCCCGCCCAGGCCGCCGGTACCATCGGCACGCGGCGGCGGATCACCGCGCAGGGCCACGATATGGCGGATGCCGGCGTCCCAGTAATTGCGCGCAATCTCGTCGATCTCTTCCTTGGTCGCCGCCACACAGGTCAGGTGGGCGGCGGCGGGAATGCCGGTTTCGGCCTGGATGCCCGTCACGGTGGCGTGGGTGCGTTCGCGCGTCGATCCACCGGCGCCATAGGTGACCGACATGAAGGCCGGGTTCAGCGGCGCCAACCGGCGGATGGCCGTCCACAGATTCTCATGCATCTTCTCCGTCTTGGGCGGGAAGAACTCGAAACTGACGGTCAGGTCGCCGGGGGCGGTGATCAGCGGGGCCGGGTTGGCGGCGGCATCCATCAGGGCGCTCAGGCTCATGGGACTATCCTTCAGGCGACAGCCAGCGGACGGGACCGCGTGGCAGGGGCATCGGTGCGGGTAGCCCGCCAGATGCAGACAGTAAGGGGATCACCCGGCAGGGTGACGACGGGATCGGGGCGCATGCCGGCCCGGCGCAGCCAGCCGGAGACTTCATCATCGGTGAAGCCCAGGCGGCGATGCGCGTGCTGTTCACGCAGATATTCAAGATTATGGCGGGCGAAATCGACCACCAGCATGGTGCCGCCGGGGCGCAGGACCCGTGCCGCCTCGGCCAGCGCATCGGCCGGTTCCTCGGCATAATGCAGCACCTGATGGAAGATCACGGCATCCTGGCTCTGCCCGGCCAGGGACAGCTGATACATATCGCCCAACCGCACCTGACAATGACGCAGGCCCGCCTGTTCCAGGTTGACGCGGGCAACCGCCAGCATCTCGCGCGAGGCGTCAACGCCCAGGCCGCGCGAAATCCGCTCCCCGAACAGTTCCAGGATGCGGCCCGTACCGGTGCCGACATCCAGCAAATCCTCCACACCCGTGGCCGGCAGCAGCGACAGCAAGGCCGCCTCCACATCACGCTCCGGCACATGCAGGCCGCGCATCTCGTGCCAGCGGGCGGCGTTCTCGCTGAAATACTTGTCCGCCGCCTGTCGCCGCCCCTGCTTGATCAGGTCCAGACGTTCCAGGTCCAGGCCCAGCCCCTCATCATCGCCGGGAATGGCATCGACCAGGGTACGGGCCAGTTCGGCAACCGGGCCACGTTCGGCCAGCCGGTAATAGGCCCAGATACCCTCACGGAACCGCTCCAGCAGCCCCGCCTCGCACAGAAGCTTCAGGTGACGGGAGACGCGCGGCTGGCTTTGCCCCAGGATCTGGGTAAGCTCCGTCACCGTCAGTTCGCCATGGGCGCAGAGCGACAGCAGCCGCAACCGCGTCGGCTCCGCCGCTGCCTTTAGCGCATTCAACAGGAATTCCATGCGACCCGACCCGTTCCTTGTTCGGATCAAGATATAAAGATATCTTTATGTCTGCGCAAGACCCGATCCGGCGCAGCGAACGTATCGGCCCCGCGCCGAACGCGGTTCACAACGACAATGCCATCGCGATATGGCTTTTGCGCCGCAGATCGGACGCAATTGCCGGCTATCCATGAGCATGACAAATGGTTAATGCCATGGATAACCGGACGTGATGCGCGTCACTGCCGATGGCCCGGCCACCGGAAATGATGACGCCAAGTGCAAAAAGGATTGATGACGTGACCATGCAGACCCAAAACCGCCGTTCGCCGCTGGCCGCTGCCGCATTCTGGATGCTGGCCGGTGTGGCCGCCGTCGCGGTGCCGGTTCTGGCCCCCACTGCCGTGCAGGCCCAGGCCGCCAAGGGCCAGGCCTCCGCCGACTTCGTGCAGGGGCTGGGCGACAAGGCCATTGCCACCCTGGCCGACCCGAAGGTCAGCAAGGATCAGGCGAAGGCCGTGTTCCGCGACCTGCTGAACCAGAATTTCGACATCAACACGATCAGCCGCTTCGTGCTGGGCCGTTACTGGAACCTCGCCAACGACGCCCAGAAGAAGGAATACCAGACCCTTTTCGAGCAGATGATCGTTGAGGTCTATGCCGAACGTTTCAGCCAGTATGCGGGCGAGAAGTTCAAGGTGGGCGGCGCCCAGGCCTCGGGCGAGAATGACGCTATCGTCACCTCGCAGGTGCTGCGCCCCAACGGCCAGCCGCCCGTGAACGTGTCCTGGCGCGTGCGCTCCAAGGATGGCAGCTTCAAGATCATCGACGTGATCGTGGAAAACGTGTCGATGAGCGTGACGCAGCGGTCGGAATTCGCCAGCCTGATCGAAAGCAATGGCGGCAAGTTCGAAGCCCTGCTGGATGCGCTGCGCCAGCGTATTCAGACGGCGGCCGTGAAGTAACGGTACAGCCTGGACGTTTGTTTGTGCTATGTGACGGGTCCGTTCCGGTTGTCCGGGACGGATCTTTTTCATTGGCGCCGGGTGGCGATGCTTCGCGAGTTCCTGATCAGCCTGCGCACGCGCTGCGCACCCGCGTTCGTGCGGCTGGGATACCGCTATGCCGCCGTTGCTTGTGTCGGGCGTGCGGCCCGTTGCGCCGCCGCCTGGGCCCCGCATCAGGAAAGCACGCGACGCCGCATCCTGACCGCCATGGCAGAGGCCCCGGCGGGTTGCAACACGGCGGTGATCCTGGGCGCTGGCCCTTGTCTGGACCTGCCCATGGCGGAACTGCTGTCACGGTTCCGGCGGGTGCTGCTGGTCGATATCGCCCACCCCCCCGCCGCACGCGAACTGGCCCGCCGTCATGCGGCCATCGAACTGCTGGATTACGACCTGACGGGGGTAGCAATCGCCCTTGCTAATGGCAGCACGCAGGCCCCGCCCACCCCATCCTGTACCGTCTGTCAGGATGATGGCGATGTCGGGCTGGTCGTATCGGCCAATCTGATCTCGCAATTGCCGCTGGTGCCGCTTCGCCAGGTGGACAAGCGCTGGCCCAGCACCGACCTGCCTTCCTATGCCCGCTCCATTATCAGGGCCCATATCGACCATCTGCGCGGATTTGACTGCCCGACCCTGCTGATCGGCGACGTTCAGCGGCGGGTCATTGATCCCGATGGGCGGGTGACGGAGATGGAGGACCCGCTGTTCGGGGCCGACCTGCCGGCAGGCGAAATGGAGTGGGACTGGACGGTGGCGCCGGTCGGTGAACTGTCCAACGGCTGGTCCATTATCAACCGCGTCCGCGCCGTACGGATCGACCGCGCCTATTGCGTGGCGTCGTAACGCGCCATGATGGCGTCGTAGGTTCCGTCGGCCTTTACCCGGCGCAGCGCGTCGTTGAACCGGGCCACCAGGGCCGGATCGCGGAAGGCCGCACAGTAGAGGTTGGGCGGAAACAGCCGGTGTTCCACGATCGGCAGGCTGCGGACAGGATCACCGCCCGCCGCCAGTACCTGTCCGATATGATATTGCAGCACCCGCGACTCGCCGATCAGCACATCATAGCGACCGAAAAGCAGCCCCTTGGCCTGCAGGGCCTGCACAGGCTCCTCCCGGTAATCCTCCGAGTTTGCCACGGCTGCGGCAAATTCAGCGCCCAGCACCTTGGACGCCCGCTGAAAGGCCAGCACCCGCAGCCCCGTCAGGTCACCGGGGGTTTCAAGCTGGATATTGCGCGATATCAGAGTGATCGCCACGTTGCGATAGGTGATGTAGCTGTCGGTCAGGATCAGACCGTCCGGCGGCGGACCCACCACGGGTGCGAAACCATCGATGGTCCCCTCCCCCGCAGCCAGGGCCAGACGGGCATTGGAACCGATATAGGGCTCCATCTCCATCCCGGCAGCGGCGAAGATGGCGGCCAGCAACTCATACTCCACCCCCCGCAGTTTCCCGTCCGGCGTCGTTTCCACCAGGGGTGCTGCCTCCCGCAGGCCGAACCGCACCTTTTCCGCCCGCGCCGTGAGGGCACAGGACAGAAACAGCATGCAGAGTAGGGGCAGCATAAAATGCCGGCGCATGGGATGAACCGTTGCGGAAGGCTTGAAAGGATTAACCTTTAACAGCCTAACAAATTGCGGCGGCGAAGGAATGCGCGCAGGGGGATAGGATCGGCCTTACGGGGATGGGCGGCCATTCAGCTTGGCGGCCAGATCGGGCGCAATCGGCTGTGGTAGGAACGCCGAGATATTGGAGCGACCGCTGTTGCCAAGCGGTGCCCTTCCCGTGACGGAGCCAGGCACGGCAAGGACAAGCCGGAACAGTTGCCCCCTGATTTCCCGCCAGTCACCCGTGGCCAGCCCCAGGTTCAGCATCAGCAGATGCACGCGGGCATGCTGCCACCAATCCATCTGGCCCAGGATATGGGCGCGTTCCAGTGCCGCCCAGGCGGCGGCCACATCCCCACCGGCCCGCGCCTGGCGGTAGGAGACAAGTTCATCTTCCACCAGGGCGCGGAGGTCCGGCATGTTACTTGGCCAGGATGTAAAGACCGCGCTGGCCTTCCATCGGCTTGAACTTTTCCGTGATACCCAGAACTGTTTCGGCGCCACCAAGGTAAAGCACGCCATCCGGCGGCAGCAGCTTGGCCATGGCTTCCAGCACCTTGCCCTTGGTCGGCTGATCAAAATAGATCAGGACGTTGCGGCAGAAGATGACATCGAACTGGCCCAGCGGGGTCAGGTCGGTCAGCAGGTTGTATTCGCGGAACTGGACCTTGTTACGGATCTCGTCATTCAGCTGCCACTTGTCGCCCACCTGCTTGAAATACTTCACCAGATGGGTGATGGGCAGGCCGCGCTGCACCTCAAACTGGGTGTAGAGGCCGGCCTTGGCCTTGTTCACCATTTCGCCCGACAGGTCGGTGCCGATGATCTCGATCCGCCAACCGGCCAGCTTCGCCCCTTCCTCGTTCAGCAGCATGGAAAGCGAATAGGCTTCCTGGCCGGACGAGCAGGCGGCGGACCAGATGCGGATGGTCCGCTTGGCGGCACGGCTGGCCAGCAACGCCGGCAGCACCACCGCCTTGAACTGGTCAAATGGCTTCTGGTCGCGGAAGAACGAACTTTCGTTCGTGGTCATTGCTTCCGTGATGTCGCGGAGCAACGCCTCATCCCGCTTGCTGCGCACAGCGGCGGCCAGTTCATCCAGCCCTTTCAGACTCCATTTGCGGGCAACCGGCATCAACCGGCTTTCCAGCAGATAGGCCTTGTCGGGGGTCAGGACCAGACCCGACCGCTGCCTCAGCAGGGTGCAGAACATATCGAAATCTTCGACCTTCATGCTGCCTGCCTCAATGCGATCTTACGAATGTAAGGCCCGATTTCCTTCAATGGCAAGACGGCACTGCACAGCCCCGCGTTCGCCACCGCCCCCGGCATGCCCCACACCACCGAGGAAGGTTCATCCTGGCCCAGAACGGCACCGCCGGCCTGGACAACCACTTCAGAACCACGCTGCCCGTCATGCCCCATGCCGGTCAGAATGGTCACCAACACCCGCTTGCCATAGGCCCGGACGATGCTGCGCAGCATCGGGTCCACGGCCGGACGGCAGAAATTCTCCGGCGGATCCTTGGTCAGGGTCAGACAATTCTGCCCGTTCTTCTGAACCACCAGCATATGGAAATCACCCGGTGCCACATAGGCGCGGCCACCCACGATCACTTCGCCTTCCTTGGCCTCTGCGCACTGCACGCCGCATTGGCGGGTGATGTGCTCGGCCAGGATGGTGGTGAAGGTGGCGGGCATGTGCTGGGTAATCAGGATCGGCTGCTTCACATCCTTCAGATGGCTCAGCACCTCGAACAGGGCTTGCGGCCCTCCCGTCGAACTGCCGATGGCCAGGATGTCGGGCCGGAAATCCGGCAGCGGACGCAGCGTGACCGGGCCCGGCTCCGGCTTGGGCCGGATGGGCGTGGCCAGCGTGAAGCTGGTGGTCGGCGCGACATTGCCAACGGGCGTGGGGCGCGGCATGGGCGATGCGCCCGGCGTGGCCGGGGTCGCAGCAGCCTGACCCTTGCGCGGGTCGGCCTTGCGGGCCGCCATGCCCAGGGCCTTCACCTTTTCCGTCAGTTCCCGTTTGAAATCATCGGCGCTGGTCAGTTCGCGCGTAGAGGACGGCTTGGGGATGTAATCCGCCGCACCAGCCTTCAGCGCGCGCAGGCTGATATCCGCATTCTTGGCCGTCAGGGTCGATGCCATGACGATCTTGACGTGCGGATCAACGTTCAGCAGGTGCGGCAGGGCGGACAGCCCGTCCAGCACCGGCATCTCGATATCCAGCACGATGACGTCGATGGTCTGCCGCTGAAGCGTGTTGATCGCCATCTGCCCATTGGCGACGGAGGCGACCACCTTCACCTCCGGGTCACCCTCCAGCGAACGGGTCAGCAGGCCGCGGATGACGGCACTGTCATCCACCACCATAACCCGGTAGGGCTCTATTCCGGTCGGTGCCGTGGCCGGCACCGTCTTTCCGGGAAGCTCGTTCATTGCCTGCAATCCCGGACAGCCTCAGAGGAGGCCGACCTGCTGGAACTTGGTTTGGATGATGTCGCTGTCGAACGGCTTCATGATGTACTCATTCGCACCGGCCGACAGGGCTTCCTGGATATGGGCGAGATCGTTTTCCGTGGTGCAGAAAACGACCCTGGGGGTATCCCCGCCCGTCATCTTGCGCAGCCGGCGCAGGAACTCGATACCGGTCATGACCGGCATGTTCCAGTCCAGCAGAATCGCGTCAGGCATCCGCTTGGCGCAATATTCCATGGCCTGCTTGCCATCCTCAGCCTCATCGCAGGAGAAGCTGAGTTCTTCCAGAATCTTGCGCGCCACCTTGCGGACAACGCGGCTGTCATCGACGACCAGACAGGACTTCATCAACGGACCTCGATTGCCGGGAGCGGGTTAGGCCGCTTCGATGTTAGCAAAGTTCAGCAGCTTTGAGACATCGAGAACGACAAGCAGGGTCTCTTTCAGGCGATAAATACCCGTTGAGATCTCCCGCCAGCGCGGATCAAGGGTCGCCGGATGACGTTCGAAGTCATCCGAGGACAGCGAAAGCACCTCACCGACATTGTCGACCATCAGGGAATACAGCTCCCCCTTATGGTCCACCACGATGCTCATCACCGGCTTGCCATCGGCTGGACGGGGCGGAAGGCCCAGACGCAGACGGACATCAATGGCGGTGACGATGCGGCCGCGCAGGTTCAGCGAACCGGCAACCTCTGGCGGCGCCAGCGGAATGCGGGTGATCTTCTGCGGACCCAGGACGTCCTGGACCTGCAGCACCGGGATGCCGAACAGCTGGTTCGCGATGGTCGCCGTGACGAAATCCTCGTTCTTCACGGTGGCGATTTCCTGGGAACCGGCCTTTTTAACGGCGGGGAGACGGGCACTCATGCGGCACCTTTCTCGGCAATGGTCTGCTGCAGGGTGAGGAGAAGAGCCTCACGGTCGAACTTGGCAACGTAATCATTGAAGCCGGCCTGACGGCCACGCTCCAGATCGCGCGGTGCGGCATGGCTGGACAGGGCCACCATCGGCGTCCCTGACCAGCGGGCCGAGGCACGGACCGCCTGGGCAAAATCCAGACCGCTCATGCCCGGCATTTCGATGTCGGAGACGATGACATCGAAATCCTCACCCGACTCGCTGAGCGCCAGCGCCTCGTCGGCACTTTCGACAGCTGTGACGTCGTAACCGGAAACGGTCAGCAGCGGCGTCAGAAGGTTGCGGAAGAACGGGCTGTCATCGACCAGCAGCACGCGGTGCTGGCGCTCATCCTCGAAGCTTTCATGGGCGTTGCCGAACCAGTCCTTGAAGGCACGGGTCAGGTAGAATCCGGCATCGATGACGTCGGTCGCCTTGTTGGCGATGATGGCGGAGCCCAGGAAACCCTGACGTTCCGTCCCCAGCTCAACCTGAAGCCGATCCTCGACGATGTCGACGATCTCGTCCACGACCAGACCCATGGACCGGTCGCCATCGGCGAACACCACCACGGGCTGGCGCTTGTCGCGGGTGATCTTCCAGTTCGGGTCGATGGGCACCAGCGGCATGAGCTTGCCACGGTACTGCACCACCGGCTCGCCATTGGACAGTTCGACCAGATTGAGATCGACATCCTCCAGGCGAGCGACCAGCGACAACGGCACGGCCTTCGGGCCGCCCTCCCCGGCGCTGAACAGGAGCAGTGCCATCTTGTCGTCCTCGCGGCGGGCGGCCTTCGCCACTTCCTGCGCGGCGGTCTGGGCATTGTCGGCAGTGCCGCCCATGGAACCGGACGCGGTGGCGATGCCGTTGGGGTCCAGGATCATGATCACCGAGCCATCGCCCAGGATCGTGTTGCCGGAGAACAGCTCGATATGGCGCAGGATCGGCGCCACCGGCTTCACCACGATTTCTTCGGTGTCGAAGACGCGGTCGACGATGATGCCAAACGTGTAATTACCGACCTGGCTGACAACGATGAACGTCTCGCGCTTGTCGTCATCATCGGCCACGCCCAGCTTCAACAGATTCTGCAGGCTGACCAGCGGCAGCAGGCGGTTGCGCAGGCGCAGGACCGGGGCGCCGTTGATGCGCTCGATCTTGTGCTCGCTGTCGCTGGCGGCACGCACCAGCTCGATCACGCTGATCTGCGGGACGGCGAAGCGTTCGGACGCGCACTCGACAATCAGGGCCGAGACGATGGCGAGCGTCAGCGGGATCTTGATGGTGAAGGTCGTGCCACGGCCTTCGACCGACCGCATCTCGATGGTGCCGCCGATCTTCTCGATATTGGTCTTAACCACGTCCATGCCCACGCCACGGCCCGACACGGACGTGACCTTGGCGGCGGTGGAGAAGCCGGGCTTGAAGATGAACTGCTGGATCTGCTGATCCGACATCTGGGCCAATTCCGACTCGGTCGCCAGACCGTTCTGGATAATCTTGGCCTTGATCTTGGACAGCGCGAGGCCGCGGCCATCGTCCGCGATCTCGATGATGATGTGACCGCCCTCGTGATAGGCGTTCAGGGTGATGCGGCCCGTTTCCGACTTGCCGGCAGCAACGCGGTCGGCGGGGATTTCCAGGCCATGGTCGCCGGAATTGCGGACCATGTGGGTCAGCGGGTCCTTAATCAGTTCCAGGACCTGACGGTCCAGTTCCGTCTCGGCCCCCAGCATCTGCAGCTCGATCTTCTTGTGAAGTTCGTGGCTGAGATCGCGGACCAGACGCGGCAGCTTGGCCCAGGCATTGCCGATGGGCTGCATGCGCGTCTTCATGACGCCTTCCTGCAGCTCCGACGTCACATGGTTCAGGCGCTGCAAGGGGGCCGCAAACTCGCTGTCCTTCTGCGAGCGCAGGATCTGCAACAGCTGGTTACGGGTCAGCACCAGCTCGGAAACCATGGTCATCAGGTTTTCCAGCAGGTCCACATGCACGCGGATGGTCTGCTGGGCCAGGGCGCTTTCCTTGGACTCGCCACGCACATCGTCCTGCGGCTCGGCACGGGGCGGCGGGGGAGGCGGCGGTGCCGGCGGCGGGGCAGCAGCCTCGACCACGGGGGCCGGCGCTTCCACCTTGGCCACAGGGGCCGGGGTCGGCGGCGGCGGGGGCGGCGGTGCAGCAGGGGCCAGCGTATGCGTCAGATGCGCCGGGACAGGCGTAAACAGCTCTTCGGGGTCGTTTTCCGGCGCGGCAGCCACCGGGGCCGGCGCAGCGGCGGCACCGGCCTTCGGCACTTCCTTGCCCTCGGCCATGGCGTTCAGCCGGTCGATCAGGTCCTGATCGCCACCCGGCGGTTCCGCCTCGGTCGCTTCCAGAACGGAAAGGATACCCTTGATCGTGTCCAGCGATTCGAGGATCAGCGACACGGCATAAGGGGAGACATGCAGCTCGCCATCGCGGAACTTGCCCAGCACGTTCTCGCCGGCATGCGCCACCGATTCCAGCCGGGGCAGCCCCAGGAAGCCGCAGGTGCCCTTGATCGTGTGAACCAGACGGAAGATGTTCGACAACAGCCCCGGATCGTTGGGGTTCTGCTCCAGCTTCACCAGCTCGACGTCGAGGACGGCGAGGTTCTCATTGGTCTCAGTGAGGAATTCACTCAGCAGATCATCCATGGTCCACGCCCCGTTTCGGGAAATCCCAGTTTCCGCGTCATACGCCGGTCTTCAGTCCGATGAAGAACCCTTGTACGCGCCCGGCCGACCGTCGGCCAATGAAGAGTGTCGGAATTCGGTTAAAATTGGTGTCTCGTGTGGGAATTGATGGCCTGTCGGACATGGCTTTGGCAAGGGGAACATTACCTCTTTTCGGTTAGGTTCGGCCATTAGGATATGACACGCCCTGGAACAAGCCACCCCGACCCCGCTCCCGGTGTGGTTGAACAGTTGGCAAAGCGCATCATCGCCCCTGATCCGAAGGGAAAATCACTCCTGGCCAGCCCGGATTCGGAACTGCACCTCTCCTCCCCCTGGCCCTCCTCCGGCGGGATTTTCCACGCCGAATGACAATCCATAAGCCCTGGCCAAAAGGGGAGTAGCGTGAGAGAGGACGGAGCGGGGTCCAAGCTCCGTCTCCGCGACCTGTCCGGCAAGGGCCGGCACCATTTCCGGACGCAGTGCGCAGCCGGTGCCGGCCGCCACAACCCGGATGCCGCCATCGTCGCCCGTCACACGCACGGAACCGCCACGCGGCAACGCCTCTTCCGCCAGCAGAGCGGCCAGCAGCGCGGTTTTCAACAGGCCGGGCGCCGGATCGAACGGCGTGGCGGTCCATTCCAGCCGGACCTTGCCGCCCCGGAACCAGCCTTCCAAGGCTGTACGGGCATCACCAGCCGACAGCGACTGCCCGCCCGCCGCACCCAGCGCCACGCGATACAGCCGCAGCCGGGCGGCAGCAGTCTCTGCACTGTCGGCGATCAGATCCAGCGCTTCGCCGCCGCTGTCACCGCCTTCGTCCAGCAGTTCGACGCCATTATTGATGGCCCCGACCGGTCCCACCAGATCATGGCACAGGCGGGAGCAGAGCAGCTCCACGGCCCGAATTCCCAAGCTCATCCGCATCCTCAGCGCTGGGGCACAGCCCCTCCCCCGCCGGGGATGGCGTGCCATGTCACCGGCGGGTAGGATAGGCTGGTGCCACCCAACTGGAAACCATTCAAATGTCCGACATCCTGGCCCCCGGCATTTTTGTCCGCCACCCGTCGCAGCCTGACTGGGGACTGGGTCAGGTGCAGTCCGTGGTGGGCCAGCGGGTGACGGTGAATTTCGAACATGCCGGCAAGCTGCTGATCAATGCCGCCGCCATATCGCTGGACATTGTGGACCCGGACGAGGAGGGGTGACCCTCACTCATCCTCCCAATAATTCACGGCGGCACCGGGCCGCGTGATCATGCGCATGCCGCTGCCGACATGGGAGATGCCGATCTTGCCGCTGTCGGGATAATCCACGATGTCGGGCGACATCATGGTGCTGATGCCCAGATAGCGCAGATCCACATCCCCATCATTGATGATCTGATGCGCGGTCGAGGCATCGCCCGGCGGGCAGGAGACGATGTCGCCCGCCCGCAGCGGATGCTGGCCATCGCCCAGGCGCAAGGTCCCCGTCCCTTCCAGAATGATGAACAGTTCCTCGTTCACCCGATGGTTATGAAAGGGAAAGGCGCGTTTGCCAGGGGGCAGCACCGTCAGCATGCAGCCCAGATGGCGCGCGCCGATCAAGGGACCGATCCGGGCGATCAATGGCGCGAACCGTTCCGCCGTCTCCCCCTTGGGCCCATGCTCAGCCGGGAAGCCATCGGGATTGAGGCTGTCCAGATTAATGATGGGCACAATACCGGCATCAGCCATGGCGAACCCCCGTCTTTTTTGATTTTGTACTTGATTTGTTCGCAATCAAAACACAAAAAAAGCGCCCGGTCCAGGGCGCCTTCATCATAGCCAGATAAGCGGGGGCAAAGCCGCCGCTTACCACTTCCGCTCGGTCTTCAACTGGCCGCCATTCAGGGCGTCCAGGAAGCTGCCGCTGGCCTTCGGGCGCTGCGCACGCACCATGCGGGGGTTGGGCTTCTTCTTGGCCTGCTCGACCACCTTGATGGCGTGGGTCGTGGCTTCATTCTCCACCCGGCGACGCACATCCTCATCCAGGGACTCAAAGGCCTGCTGCGCGAAAACCAGTGCATTTTCCGACCGGGTTTCCACAACCTGACGCAACGCGTTGGCAGCCATCAGGCATTCCAGACGCTCCGGCCCTGTGACATCGTCAAGAGCACCAGCGAGAATCCCAATCGCTTCCAAGGTTTTGGGGTCGGTCAATTCCACGGACATCTAAACACGCACCCTTCAGGTACAATCACTCTCGGCTATATAGTCCCACCGTCCGCAGAAAACCGCAACAAATAGTCTGGAAACAGTGTGCCATGCGGCTGACGCAAGGACCCCGCGCGCCGGCAGCGGGTTTACACAAGGCTGCCCGAACGGCATCGTCAAGCCCATGTCGAAGCGCACCCAGACCACTACCACCATGACTAAAAAGACCACCCTGCGGGGCGGGCTTTTTGTCATGCGCGCGGCCTGACGCGAACGACAAAAGCCAGATGCCCCGCCGGGAACGGACGGGGCGGCCAATGGTGGACCAGACCCCGTCTCCGGCACAGACGATGCCAAGGAACAGGGTCCATGAATATCCGCGTTGCCCCCGAAAACCTGAACGAAGCCGCTAAGCAGGCCATTTCCGTGGCCGTTGTTGGTGCCACCGGTGCCGTGGGCGTCGAAATCCGTGAATGCCTGGAAAAGTCGGGCCTGAACCTGTCCACCGTGCGGCTGCTGGCGTCAAAGCGCTCCGCCGGTCAGCGCGTGCCCTTCGCCGGTGGCGAACTGGTGATCGAGGAACTGACCGATGACAGCTTCCAGGGCATTGATTACGCCCTGTTCTCCGCCGGCAGCGGCATTTCGAAGGCGTTCGGACCCAAGGCCGTGGCCGCCGGCGCCGTCGTCATCGACAATTCATCCGCCTTCCGCATGGATGAGGCCATTCCGCTGGTCGTGCCGGAGGTGAACCTGGACGTGATCCCGACGCAGCCCGGCATCATCGCCAATCCCAACTGCGTTGCCATCATCGCCACCGTCCCGCTGGCCCCGCTGAACGCCCGCCACACCATCCGCCGCGTGAATATCGCCACCTATCAGGCGGCCAGCGGTGCGGGTGCGGCGGCTATGGAGGAGCTGCGCCTCTCCACCGCCGCCTATCTGGCCGGCGAACATTACGAACCGAAGGTCCTGAAGCATCCCTACGCCTTCAACGTCTTCTCCCACAATGCCGACGTCAATCCGCAGACGGGCTACAATGGCGAGGAGGAGAAGGTGATCGAGGAGACGCGCAAGATCATGCGCCGTCCCGACCTGCATATCTCCATCACCTGCGTCCGCGTGCCCGTTCTGCGCGCCCATTCCATGGCGGTAACGGTGGAGTTTGATGAGGTGGTGAGCCCGGAAGAGGTGCGCGCCATCCTGCGCGATGCACCCGGCGTGCGGATTGTCGATGATATCGGGGCCAACCACTTCCCCATGCCCAATGAAGCCTCGGGCCAGGGCGATGTGCTGGTCGGCCGCATCCGCCGCGACCTGGGCGACCCGTCGGGCCGCTCCATCGCTCTGTTCCTGGCGGGCGATCAGTTGCTGAAGGGTGCGGCCCTGAACGCCGTGCAGATCCTGCAGCGGCTGGTCGGGTAAGGGATCGGGTGTGGTGAGGGATGCCCCTCACCACACCCGATCAACCCCTACTGCTTCTTACCCAACAACCCCTTCAGCAGACCCTTTGCACCGTCCTTGGTCTTCAGCTTTTCCAGCGCATCCTGCGCCTTCTTGGGGTCCTTCAGGGCGGCCTTGACGGAGGAGGACAGGTCGGGGGTCCAGGAGAGATTGTCGAAGGGCCCGCGCACGCGCACCGGTACCGTGATGCCATCGACATCGATGCGCGTGGTCCCCTGCCCTTCCAGGCTGCCCACCAGCTTGGGCGACAGGCGCATGTCCACGCGCTTGGAAGCCAGGTTGATATTGCCCTTGCCAGCGACACGCAGCAGCGGGGCCAGAAGGTGGAAATCCTCGGTCGCGGCGACCCCATCGGTCAGGGTGAAGGTGCCGCCCATTTCGGCAAAGTCGGTCTGCGGCGGCTCCGCACTGGCGTGGCCGATGGCGCTGCGCACGATCTGCGCCAGATTGACGCCCTTCACAGCCCCATTCAGGAACAGGACATTGCCGCCGCCATTCAGGCTGCCCACCAGTTCCTGCTGATTGGTGCCGCTGGCCCGGATATCGATATTGGCGTCGGTGGCGCCCGACAGCTTGTCAAACCCGGCGAAACGGGTCAGCAACGGCTCGGCCTGCACGCCCTTGGCATGCGCCGCCACGGTCAGGGCGTTCGTCTGCCGCCCGGCATCCAGCGTCAGCTTGCCACCGATGGTGCCGCCGAACAGGGCGGTGTCGGCCAGCCCGGCATTCAGCCGCCCGTCGGTCAGCTTCAAGGTCAGGGTCGTGGCCCCGACCTCCACACCCTTCACCAGCAGCCCGGCCAATTGCAGGGTCATGTCCAGATCAGCGTTTTTCAAGGCCGACAGGTCGATGCGTTCCTTGCTCCACCCTGCCGGCCCCACCTCCGGCGCCGGTGCCGCCGGATCGGGCGCAGCGGGGGCGGGAAGGTAGCGGTCCAGTTCCAGCTTCGGTAGCGACAGGCTGCCGCCCAGCGCCGGGCGCGCTCCGTCCAGCTTCAACGACAGATTGCCATTGGCCGTTAGGTCGCCCGCTTTGGCCGACAGGCCGGCCAGCGCCAGACGCGACGGCGTGCCCGACAATTTGCCGGTCATGGTCAGGTCATCAACCGGCAGGTCAGACGGCACGCCCCCCGTCGCCACCTTCATCAGGTCGGCCAGGGACGTGACGGTCAGCGACAGATCACCGGACAGCGACAAGGGCGCCTCCCCCTGCCGTTCCAACTGCCCCTTCACATCCAGCCCGGTACCAGCTCCCGCCACGCGCAGTGCCATCCCGGCCTTGCCGCCCGACAGAAGCGGACGCACCGGCTCGATCCCCAAGTCCAAGGTAACGGGCGTGCCGTTCAGCAGCAGTGCCGCCTCCAGGGTCAGCGGACCGTCCAGGTCCGGCAGGGACAAGGTGACATCCACATCCGTCGCCTCCCGCACCATGCCGGTGCGGGCGTCGGTATAGCGCAGGCGGCCATCGACGATCTCCACCTCCGCCAGCGACAGGTCGGACATGAAGCCGGGGCTGGCATGATCGGCAGGGGCCGGCGCGGCGGCGAGGGAGACATCCCAGTTGGGCTTGCCCTGCTTATCCACCGTCAGATCGATGACGGGGGCCGTCAGCACGAATTTCTCCACCTCCGCCTTGCCGCGCAGCAGTGGCATCAGGCGCAGGCGCACCGCCAGCTGCTGCACCGCCAGCAGGTCTTCACCCTGGCGGATGCCGGCGAAATGCACCTGATCGGCGGTCACGGCGATGGACGGGAAATAGGAGAGATCGACCCGGCCCTTGATGGTCAGCGCCCGGCCTGTCGCCGCCTCCACCTGCCTTTCCACCTCCGCCACGATGGCGCCCACGGGCACCAGAAACGGCAGCGCCACCGCCGCCCCGATGGGCACCAGCAGCAAAAGGGACAGGATGAAAGCAAACTTACGCATGTCTGGTCCGTCTCTTCCGGAGCGGGTTGGTCTTGTTGATTGCCAGTCAAGCAGCCCAACTTGCCCAAAACAAGGCCGAATACAGCATCTTTCGTTCGGGTCGGTCTTGGAGCGGCGCGCCATAGGCGCTATATCCAGCGGACGATGACCATATCCCCCGCCCCTTTGATCGATCCGTTTGGCCGCGCCATCACCTATGTGCGCGTATCGGTGACGGACCGCTGCGACTTCCGCTGCGTCTATTGCATGTCGGAGGATATGGCCTTCCTGCCTAAGGCCGACATCCTGTCGTTGGAGGAACTGGACCGGCTCTGTTCGTCCTTCGTGGCGCTGGGCACGCGTAAGCTACGCCTGACGGGCGGGGAACCGCTGGTCCGCCGCAACATCATGGAACTGATCCGCAGCCTGGGCCGTCATGTGGCGTCGGGCGCGCTGGAAGAGCTGACGCTGACCACCAATGGCAGCCAGCTGGCCAAATATGCCGACGACCTGCGCGCCGCCGGGGTTCGCCGCATCAATGTGTCGGTCGATACGCTGGACCCCGACCGTTTCGCCGCCATCACCCGCTGGGGCCGGCTGGCCCAGGTGCTGGACGGGCTGGAGGCGGCGCGGGCTGCCGGGCTGGAGGTCAAGATCAATGCCGTGGCGCTGAAAGGCGTCAACGATCAGGAACTCGACCCTATGCTGGCCTGGTGCGGGGAAAAGGGCTTTGACCTGACCCTGATCGAGGTCATGCCGCTGGGCGACATGGATGGCAATGGCGGCGGGGCCGTGCGCGAGGAACAGTTCCTGTCGCTGCGCGATGTGCGCGCCGATCTGGAAAAGCGCTGGACCCTGATGGACAGCACCCACCGCACCGGCGGTCCCGCCCGCTATGTCACCGTGCGGGAAACGGGCCGCCGCCTGGGCTTCATCACGCCCATGACCCATAATTTCTGCGAGTCCTGCAACCGCGTCCGCGTCACCTGCACCGGCACGATGTATATGTGCTTAGGCCAGGAGGATGCGGTCGACCTGCGGGCACCGCTGCGCGCCAGCACAGACGACAGCCTGCTGCACGCATCCATCCGTGACGCCATCACCCGTAAGCCCAAGGGCCATGATTTCATCATTGGCCGCGACCGTGGCCCCGCCGTGGGCCGGCATATGAGCGTCACCGGCGGTTGAGAAGCAGCCCACGCATAGGGTACTGTCCCTCTCTGCCGTGATACCGGGAACAACGCCTTGTCACAGACCCCCGTGCCGCTTGCCTTCGTCGCCGCCGATACGCCGGATGCGCGCGCCGCCAGGGACAGGCTTGCCGTCCGCTACGCCGGTGTCCCGCCGGAAGAGGCGGGGATCATCGTGGCGCTGGGGGGGGATGGCTTCCTGCTGGAAACCCTGCACCGCTATCTGTTCCGGGGCGTGCCCGTCTATGGCATGAACCGCGGCTCCGTCGGTTTCCTGCTGAATGATTATAGCGAGGATGGGCTGACCCGCCGCCTGATGCGGGCGCAGCGCGTGGTGCTGCATCCGCTGCGGATGAAGGCGATGACGCGGGAGGGCGTGGAGATCGAGGGCCTGGCCTTCAACGAGGTCTCCCTGCTGCGTGAGACGCGGCAGGCGGCCAAGCTGCGCGTCACGGTGGACGGGCGGGAACGGATGCCGGAACTGACCTGCGACGGGGCGCTGGTCTCCACCCCTGCCGGCAGTACCGCCTACAACCTGTCGGCCCATGGCCCGATTCTGCCGCTGGGTGCCGATATCCTGGCCCTGACGCCGATCAGCGCCTTTCGCCCCCGCCGCTGGCGCGGGGCGCTGCTGCCGCATACAGCCCGCATTCAGTTCGACGTGCTGGAACCGTCCAAGCGACCGGTCAGCGCGGTGGCCGACTTTACCGAAGTGCGCGATGTGGCGCGGGTCGAGATCAGCGAAGACCGCAAGGTCGCCTGTACCCTGTTGTTCGACCCGGAAATGGCGCTGGAGGAACGCATCCTGAAGGAGCAGTTCACGCCGTAGTACCCCTATTCCGCCGCCATGCGCCCCGTGCGGTCCAGCGCGTAATCGCGCATGACACGGACCAGCGTCGCCAGATTGGCGCGCAGTTCCTGGAAGCCGGCATGGGGTTCCAGCGTCTCTTCATCCATGTAAAGCCGGCGGTCGATTTCCAGCTGCAACGAGTTGCGGCCACGCGGCGGGCAGGAATAGCGGCGGACCAGTTCCACGCCCTTGTAGGGATCGTTCAGGCGGACATTGTAGCCCATGCCCCGCAATGTGCCCACGATCAGCCGGGTGAAACCCGACTCCGACGTGGTGCCATCGCGGTCGCCGATCACGAAATCGGGCGATTGCCGGTCCGGGCCGATCACGAAGGACGGCATGGAATGGCAATTGATGTGATAGACGGCCCCGAACCGCCCATGCATCGCATCCAGGCTTTCCGACAGAAGCTCGTGATAGGGGCGCCAGTAGTTCTCGATCCGGTCCTGAACGGCACCGACCGGCAGTCGCCCATCATACATGGGCACGCCGGGCCGGCAGAGATGACGGACCAGCCCCATGCCCGCCACGCTTTTGGGTGACGGGTTCACCGGCTCCGGCCATTCGCCATCCAGCATAGACGGATCGATATCGTCCGGCGCCCGGTTCACATCGATGTAGGAGCGGGGGAACAGGGCGCAGATGAAGGTCGCCCCCATGTCGGGGACCATGGAGAACAGCTCATCCACATGCGTATCCTCCGCCTGACGCAGCAGGGGGAACGGGCAGGTGAAATCGAAATCCGCCGGATAGCGCGTACCGCTATGCGGGCTGTCGAACAGCAGCGGGACCGCGGGCCCGACCGGATCATGCCGGACGACCACATCATCGATCACCAAACTCATTCAACCCCGTCTCCGGCTGCGGAAAATCAGCGATGAAGGGCCTGCGGAAATGAAACCGCCCTTTCATCGAATTGACTTGGAACCTATACCTTGGGGTCGGGGCCGGCGTCGATAGCACAGAAGACATGCCTGCCTTTGGGGGCGAAACGCCAACTACAGGAGATGGCGTAACAGGCTACCCACTGGGGAGGGACCATGGCGCGTATCGATCCCTTGTCACCCGATGATCTTCAGCCGCCCGACATCACACCCTGGCAGGCAGGCAATACAGACATTCCCTTTGCCCATCATTTCGACAGCGGACGGCCAGGGCCGCATGTCCTGATCAATGCATTAATGCATGGCAATGAATATTCAGGCGCCATTGCCGCCATAAGGCTGCTGGAAGCCGGCATACGCCCGACACACGGATCGCTTTGCATCACCTTTGCCAATGTGGAAGCGTTTGCGCAGTTTGATCCGCAATTCCCGATCATGTCGCGTTACGTGGATGAGGATATGAACCGCGTCTGGTCCCCCACGTCCCTGGCCGAGGGGCGGCCCAGCCTGGAGCGGCGACGGGCGCGGGAATTGTGGCCGTTCTTCGCCCAGGCAGACCTGCTGCTGGACCTGCATTCGATGCAGGCCGACCGCATTCCCCTGATGCTGTGCGGCCCATCGGCGCGCGGGCGGGAACTGGCCATACGGCTGGGCATGCCCGGCATCGTGGTTGCCGACCGGGGCCATGCCGGTGGCAGCCGCCTGATTGATCATCCGCGCTTTACGGCGGGCGATCAGGGGCCCATCGCCCTGCTGGCCGAATGCGGGCAGCATTGGGACCCCGACAGTGCCGAGGTGGCAACACAGATTGCGGCGCGTTTCCTGCACCTTTCCGGGATCGTGCCGGCATCTGCGCTGTCCCCATGGCTGCCATCCGCCGAACCGGCGCCCGCCCGGCTTGTGGAGGTGACGGAAACCATTACGGTAGGCAGCGATCGTTTCCGGTTCCGTAAGGAATATCAGGGTATGGATGTCATTCCCGCTGCCGGCACCCCCTTCGCCATGGATGGCGAGATGGCGTTGCTCACCCCCTATGATGAATGCGTGATGATCATGCCGTCACGCCACCCCGAACGCGGGCAGACCGCCGTCAGGCTGGGCCGGTTCGTGGAATGAGTGAGCCGCCAGACACAGGACCTTCGCCGGCGCCGACCCGGCGCGGACGCCGCTTCGACTGGCCGGCCTTTGTCACCGCCATGGTGCTGGGCACCGCCGGCGGGGCGATCTGTTTCAAGCTGCATGTGCCCCTGGCCTTCATGATCGGGGCCATGCTGGCCACCACCATCGCGGCATTGGGCGGTGTGCGCACCATGGTGCCGCCACGGCTGCGCGATGGGCTGGTGATCGTGCTGGGCATCATGCTGGGCGCGTCCTTCACCCCCAGCCTGCTGGGCCATCTGGGCGAATGGTCGGTCAGCCTGATCTTCATGGCCGTGTACATCATCATCGGTGCCGCCGCGGGTACCTTCTATCTGCGACGCTTCGCCCGCTATGACCCGCCCACCGCCTACTTCACGGCCATGCCGGGCGGGTTCACGGAAATGGTGCTGATGGGCGGTGCGTCCGGCGGAGATGACAGGTCCATCGCACTGGGCCACAGCCTGCGGATCATGCTGGTGGTGATGACGGTGCCCTTCGCCTTCCAGGCCCTGCCCGGCTATGACCCGGCGGGCCGGGACTGGAGCCTGCATGGGTTGGGTCCCTGGCCCTGGGAACTGAGCCTGACCGATTACGCCATCATCGCTGTCTGCTTCATCGGCGCGCCGGTGGCACAGAAGCTCGGCATCCCCGCCGGTATCCTGGTGGGGCCCATGCTGCTGTCCGCGGGCTTGCATCTGGCCGGCCTGACCGCCGTGAAGCCGCCAGGCCTGCTGGTCGCCGCTGCCCAAGTGGTGATCGGGGCGTCCATCGGCGGGCGGTTCCAGCGGGTGCCCCTTATGCGCATCGCGCGCACCGCCGGCATCGCGGCGGGGCTGACGCTGGTGCTGCTGCTGGTGACGCTTGCCTTGTCACTGCTGGTGCATCTGCTGACGGGGCTGAATCTGGCGGCCCTAATCCTGGCTTATGCGCCGGGCGGGCTGGCGGAGATGAGTTTGGTGGCCCTGGCCCTGCATGTGGACGCAGCCTTTGTCGCCACGCACCACATCATCCGCATCGTCCTTATCATCCTGTTCGCCCCCGCCGCCTATCACCTTTGGCGACGATGGCAGGACGGTCAGCGGGGACCGACCGGCACCTGAGGGAGCAGTTACATGAACTGCGCCTGACGCAGCAGGCCGTAGAACTGCCGCAGGGCGTTGGCCTGTTCCTGCGGGGTGCTCAACCCCTCCACGAACTTGCCGTCGAAATTGGGCTGACGCAAAAGGCCGACAATCTGGTCCCGCACCATGCGACGGGCCTTCGGGCTGGACAAAACATCGTTTGCCGCGAACTGCATCAGGCGGGTGGCGCGGATGCGCAGCGAGGCGGATGGGTCGTCCAGCCGTTCGATCACCTTGGCCTGAAGAATATAACTGGCCACCATCTCGTCGATGCGGTCGGCCATGCCGGGGCGCACATCGTCGGGCAGTTGGGCATTGTTGATAGCGGTATAGAGCGACGCCATGGCCTGCATCTTCGGCTTCAGCGGCACCTGCAGGCCGACCATGCTATTAACGTCGCGCTCCATCGACAGGCAGTTGCGCAGGCGCGCCACCACCGTATCCATCTCCCGCTGACCGACATCGCCGCCGGCCAGTTCGGCCAGATACAGGGTACGGTCGCGCCAGGCCGGCATCAGGCCCATCACGCCTTCGATCGACATCCGCCGGCCCTCGCCGCCGCCCTGTTCGATGAAACGCAGATAGCCATTGGTCAGGGCATCCGCCATCCGCGAGCCGCCGAAAAGACCCGTCGGCGTCATCACCCGGGCTACCAGATTGGTGAAGCTGGTGCGGTTGCGTTCCGGATCGCGCGACAGGGGGGCCGTGCCGCGCAGGCTGCGCAGAAACGCTTCCAGCACCACCTGATAGGTCTGCGGGGCGTGGCCCATGCCCAGCCACTGGCTCAACACCTTGGCGATGGGCGGTGCCATTTCGCGTTCGGTCGGCTCGAACTTGCCTTCCACCATGTCCAGCATGCGGCCAAGGGCCGTGCCCAGGTCCGGCTGCCGGCCCAGCAGGTCCTGAATGACCGACTGGAAGCTGCTGGCATCGGCCACCAACGTGTCGATGATATGGATATGGGCGGCCTTGTTCTGGGCGGCGTCACCGGCGCTTTCCAGCAGCCATTCCACCTTTCCCAGCAGATTACGGATCTGCACCAGATCGCGGCAAAGGATGACCTTGGACAGATAATCGGCTTCGGCAACGTCGCCGTTGCACAGCGCCTCGACCTTATCCAAGGCACCCCGGAATCCGTCCTGCTTCACACTGAAACTGGCGCGCTTCTGCGCTTCTTCGGCCTTGCCGCGCAGATCGGTCAGGCTGGAATAGATGACATCGCGGCGTTCGCGCACATCCTGGCCCGTCACCTTGCCCTGAATGGTGGCGACACGGCCCACGGCGGTGGGCACCAGATTTTCGAAATTGATGGCGCGCTTCATCTCCGCCGCGTTGTACAGCAGCTCGGACGCGGTCAGCGCCTTGTCTTCCAGATATTGCCGCAGCAGCTTGGAAATGGTCTGGCGGCTTTCCGCCTCCAGATAATCCTTGCTCTCAGCACAGACGGGACTGTCATCCACGGGCTGGACCGCAATGGTCTTGCCCTTGGCTTCCCGCATTTCGGAGAAGATGATGGTTTCCGTTGCGGGTTTCCCCGGGACACCCGCGAAGTCGCGGATGATGCGCACGCCGTCGCGGTTCGGCAACAGCTTGGTAGCCAGCGCCCGTGCTTCTTCCTCGGTCGCCAGACTCTCTTCAATGACCCAGTGATCGGCCTTGAAGGTCTGCACCTCGAAATTCAAACGGCGCCCAATGGCAGAACCCTTGCCGCCCCCGACAAGGCTCGTCATCCACATGACCCTCGGTCCCCATTTTGGAGTATGCATCGTCCCTTTGGGACAAGCGATACATACCACCGAACGGTGCTTCAGATAAACCTTGTATTAACCCATTTGTAGGGTTTTGCCAAAGGAAAGCCATGAAGCACCGGGAGACACGGGTCACATGATCACTTGGGCTTGCCTTTTTCCCAGGTGGGATTGGCGGCAAACAGGGGGACCGTGCTGATCGACATCTTGGCCGACGCGTCCTTCACCTGCCGGCTGTAAACGACATAGATCAAGGTGTCATTGGCCTTGTCATAGATGCGGCGGACCGCGATCGACTTGAACACCAGGCTCTTGCGCTCGGAGAACACCGCCTCTCCGCGCTTGGACAGGTCGATATCGCCGATGCTGATGGCGCCTGTCTGGCGGCAGGCCAGTGAGGCATTAGACGGGTCCTCGAACCAGTTGCCCTTGGACAGCCGGTCCCAGACGGAACGGTCGAAATCCACGATGTGACAGGTGATGCCCTTCACCTCCGGGTCGGGAAAGGCCGTGATGTCCAGCTCGTTCCCGGTCCAGTCATTGCTGAACTCCCCCACCACCTCCTGCGCCGCGACCGGCAGGGCCAGCACCAGGGGAAACAGCAGGGCGACAAGGAAGCGGCGCATGGCAAGGCTCCTGAAAATCCAAAAAGGGACCGATGGCCGGCAGGCTATGCCGGCTGAACGGTTGGGGCAAGGGCGGGGTGGAAACGGTCCCGTCTGAAAATCGGTTAATGGTTGTGGCCGATCACTTGCGCTCGCCTTTCCACCATACCACATGCGATGCTGGGGACATTGGTTCAAGGGGGGGAATGCAAACGATGGAACTCGGGATCTTCGCGGGCGTCGTGGCCCTGTTCGGCGTTCTGCTGGCCTTTGCCGGCATCAAGACCGTGCCGCAGGGCATGGAGTATACGGTGGAGCGGTTCGGCCGCTATACCCACACGCTGCGGCCCGGCCTGCATTTCATCGTGCCGTTCATCGACGTTGTCCGCGCCAAGATGAACATGATGGAAATCGTGCTGGATGTGCCCAGCCAGGAGGTCATCACCAAGGATAATGCCATGGTGAAGGTCGACGGCGTCGTCTTCTATCAGGTGTTGGACGCTGCCAAGGCCGCCTATGAGGTCAGCCAGCTGCAGGTCGCCATTCTGAACCTGACCATGACCAATATCCGCACCGTCATGGGCTCCATGGATCTGGACGAACTGCTGTCGCAGCGCGACCGCATCAATGCCCAGCTTCTACATGTGGTGGACGAGGCAACGCAGCCCTGGGGCATCAAGGTCACCCGCATCGAAATCCGCGACATCCAGCCGCCGCGCGATCTGGTGGACAGCATGGCCCGGCAGATGAAGGCAGAGCGCGAGCGCCGCGCCCTGATCCTGGAGGCCGAAGGTGCCCGGCAGGCGGCAATCCTGAAGGCCGAGGGCCAGAAGCAGGCCGCGATCCTGGAGGCCGAGGGCCGCCGCGAGGCCGCCTTCCGCGACGCAGAGGCGCGCGAGCGTGAGGCCGAGGCGGAAGCCGCCGCGACCCGGATGGTGTCCGACGCCATATCCGCCGGCAATGTGCAGGCCATCAATTACTTCGTGGCCCAGCAATATCTGACCACCTTCAAGGAATTCGCGCACAGCCCGAACCAGAAGGTATTCTTCATGCCGATGGAGGCGACCGGCATCATCAGCTCGCTGGGCGGTCTGGCTGAACTGGCCAAGGACGCGTTCAAGGGCGATGGCGGCAGCGGCCCCACCGTGCCGCCGGCACCCAAACCGCCCCGCAAGCCCTCGGCGTCGGCCCTGCCCGCCACCGGCGGAACCAACGCCGAGCAAGTGGCTGCAATCAAGTCCGCGCAGCAGCAGCCATCGCCGTGGGGCGAAAATAGCGGCGCCTGAAACAACTGAACCGGCATATGGGAGGAAGCGATGGAAGGGTTTCGCGTTCTCTACTGGTACTGGTGGTGCCTGGCGCTGGTCCTGGCGGCACTGGAAATGTTCATTCCAGGGGCCGCTCTGCTGTGGATTGGCGGGGCGGCGGGCATTGTCGGCGTGATGGCGCTGGTCTTCGATATCGGGCTGGTGACAGAGCTGGTGCTGTTTGGCGTGCTGGCGGTGCTGGCCTGGTTCCTGTCGCGTCTGCTGGCGCGGCGGGACCCCGATGACGCGCAGTCAGGCACCTTGAACCGCCGCGGGGAACAGTACCTGGGACAGGTGCTGACCTTAGAGGAAGCGATCGTGAACGGCTATGGCCGGGCCCGTGTCGCCGACGGCATCTGGCGGGTGGCCGGCGCCGCCGATCTGCCACAGGGCAGCCGTGTGCGGGTCACGGGCGTCGATGGCGCCATCCTGCGCGTGGAAGGTGCGTAAGGAAACACAGCAGCGGTGTCATTCTGTTTCCATTGGGAGCAGGATGACACCCGAATGCCCGTAAGATATTGCAGCGGAATATTTCTCCGGTTTCCATCACCCTCACCAAAAGTATGTATTCATAGCGTTAGCGATTGGATATCCATTGAATACTTTATGATTAATGATTAACCAATAATTCATTGATTGATATAATCAACTATCCCTCTGCACATCTGACAAAGTAATCATTACGGCCCATGATATTGCAATGGATTGCAAGATGATGGGCAGGGTTCAGATGCAACGGGTACATTACCTTCGTGCAGGCGACGACACCGTCTCGGCCATGGCGCCGCGGGCCCCTGTCGCCCTGCGCGATCCGTTGACGGGATTGCTGAACAAGCACGGCTTCATCCGCGAGGGAAGCCGCCTGCTGCCCATGATGGTTCTGGCGGGGGAACATCCGCATGTGGTCTTCATCGAGTTGAACAATTACGAAGGCATCGTCTCCCGCATGGAGTATGAGGAGGCGCTGGAACTGCTGCACGCCATGCGGCGGCGCCTGGAGCTGGCCTTTGGCGACGATGTCCTGCTGGCACGCCTGGACAGTGAACGTTTCGTGGCCCTGCTGCCCGACGCGGGTGACAGTCTGGAGGCCCTGAACCGGGCGCTGGAGGCCCCTGTGGTCATCGGCGGCCATGGCTATCATCTTTCCATCACCTGCGGCGTGGCCTCCTACCCCGAGGCTGCCGACGATATGCATATGCTGGTTGTGGCCGCCCGCATCGCTCGGCGCGATGCGGTCAATGAGGGCCGCTCCGTGGGCTTCTTCGCCAGCGACCTGCGCAAGCGTCTGGCCCGCAGCCGTGCCATTGAAGACGGGCTGTGGGCAAGCCGGGCCGGCGCCGGCATCTCCTTGCTGTATCAGCCCAAGGTCGAAATCCATTCGGGCCGCGTGATGGGGGTGGAAGCGCTGATGCGCTGGTCCCATCCGGAGCTGGGCCCCATCTCACCGGCCGAATTCATACCGGTGGCCGAACGGACCCGCACCATCAACCCGCTGGGCGAATGGCTGATCCGGGAATCGCTGCGCCAGCAGGCGGATTGGCGGCGGGACGGCATGGACCTGTCCATGGCCATCAACATCTCCCCCGTGCAGTTGCTGATAGAACCCAGCCACGCCTCTGTCCTGGAAATTCTGGTCGATGAATGTGCGCGTCTGGACCTGGATCGCCGGAAGGTGGAACTGGAGATCACCGAAGGCATGCTGACTGACGAGCGTGCCATGGTGCAGGTCCGCCGGCTGGCCGATGCGGGCTTTTCCATTGGCATTGACGATTTCGGGCGGGACCATTCGGCCCTGTCCTTGCTGGTGGAGAGCCCGGCCAATACCTTGAAGATCGACAAGAGCTTCGTGGACAATGTCCTGCGCAACCCGCGCCAGGCCACAATCATCCGCTTCATCACCGAACTGGCCCATGATCTGGGCATGCGGACAGTGGTGGAAGGGATCGAGCATATCCGCCAGCTGGTGGCCGTCGCCGGTGCCGGCTGTGACTATGGCCAGGGCTATTTCTATTACCGCCCCATGTGCGCAGGCCGCATCCTGGATCTGCGCCACGCCGCCTGAAACCGGCTGACCATCGCCTGCCAGGAACCTTGGAAACCTGACCGTCTGAACAAATGGCCTAACCCGGAAGACATAGTAGGTTGTATTCTGTAGAACCGGAAGGGTTCAGGAATGATGGAAGCGCACAAGATTTTGCAGGCGATGCCCTCGGAATGCCCCTGCGCCTATCAGGCGTCGGCGCTGCTGCACGACCCCTTGACCGGAATGCTGAACAAGCACGGGTTCGTGATGGAGGGCAACCACCTGCTGACGGCCCTATCGGCCAGCGGCGGCAATGCCATCCTGATCTATATGGAACTGAACGATTACGACGGGCTGATCTCACGCCTGGGCTATGACGCCGCCCTGGTCCTGCTGGTCACGATCCGGGAACGAATGGTGCTGGCCTTTGGTGAGAATGCACTGCTGGCCCGCTTCGACAGCGAACGTTTCGCTGCTCTGCTGCCCGATGCCAATGCGGACGTGGAGGGTATCATCCGTCTGCTGGAGGCGCCGCTGCGGGTGGACAACACCACCTGCCACCTGTCCCTGTCCTGTGGCGTGGCCAGCTTCATCGACGCCGCCGACAATATGGACATGCTGGTCATGGCCGCCCGGTCCGCCCGGCAGGAGGCACGGCGCAGCAGCCGACAGATCGGCTGGTTTGCCGACGATCTCCGGCGCAAACTGGCCCGGCAGCGGGCCTTGGAGGACGGCCTCTGGTTTGCCCGTAGCGGGGCCGGCATGTCGCTTCTGTATCAACCGAAGATCGATATCCGGGCCGGGCAGGTGTTCGGGGTGGAGGCGCTGCTGCGCTGGCGCCACCCCGAGTTCGGCTCCGTGTCGCCTGCGGAATTTATCCCGCTGGCCGAACGTAACCAGACCATCGTTCCAATCGGCGAATGGCTGATGCGGGAAGCGTTACGCCAGAAGCAAATCTGGCGGCAGCAGGGCCGCAGCATCCATCTGTCCATCAACGTCTCCCCCATGCAGCTTCAACCGGACAATTGCGCGCCCTCCGTGCTGGAAATTCTGACGGAGGAATGCCGGCGCCTGGGCCTTGACCGGGACAAGCTGGAGTTGGAGATCACAGAGGGACTGTTGAGCAATGAAGAGGTGATGACCCAGGTGAAAGCCATCGCCAAGGAGGGGTTCGGCATCGCCGTCGACGATTTCGGCCGCGACCATTCGGCCCTCTCATTGCTGGTTAATTGTCCGGCCACGACCCTGAAGATCGACAAGAGTTTCGTCGATAATGTCGTGGAGAATGAACGCCAGCTGGCCGTGATCCAGTTCATCGTCACCCTGGCCCGCCGTCTGGGCATGCAGACCGTGGTGGAGGGGGTGGAACACCTGACGCAGCTGGTGGCGCTGGCCGATGCCGGATGCGATTACGGCCAGGGATATTTCTACTACCGCCCCCTGACAGCCCAGCAGGTCCTGGACCTCCGACACAAGCATTGATGGATGGATCGGCAGGGGATAGACGTATTAGGCCAAAGTTCAGGTGTCTGTTTCTTTCGGCTGCATGCAACCGCGTGCCATTGTGCATTCGCACATGGTTTGCGATGATCGCGCGGAACCATTGCCCCGCCATCACGATCATCCGACCGGAGCGTCACTTTCGATCATGGCCAGCAGCGCCGACCTTGACGAGAAGCCCGCCCCGCCGCCGCCCCGCCGTGGGGCGGAGATGATGGCCCCCTCCTCGCCCGTCGATCTGGGCGGGCGGTGCGAGATCATGCCCGGCACGGCCCTGCCTGCCCTGGATTCGGCAGGCGGCCCCGCCTTTGCGGCGCGGATGAGCCGGGACCGCAAGACGGAAGTCTTCGCCATCGTCACCGACCGGTCGGTCCCGGCCCGCATCGACATGATGGCCACCTACCGCGCCATCGAGAATCCGGCGGTATTGCGCCTGATGGACTGGGGCACGGTGGATTGGACGCCGGAGGGCAAGAAGCGTTTCGTCCTGATCTATGAACGGCCCGGCGGGCGCCGGGTCATGCAGGACATGGGCGAGACGCGCGAGCCCATGTCGGACGATACGATCAGCCGTTCACTGATGCCGACGCTGCTGTTCGCACTGCGGGAAATGAATGCGCGGGGCATGACCTGTGGCGCTATCCGGCCCACCAACCTGTTCCAGAAGGACCCCGCCTCCCCCACCGTCACCATCGGCGACTGCCTGTCGACACCGGTCGGCTATGGTCAGCCCTTGCTTGTGGAGACCATAGAGCGCGGGATGGCGCAGCCGGCGGGGCGCGGCCCCGGCACCGTTGCCGATGACCTTTACGCGCTGGGCGTCACGCTGCTGGTGCTCTATCTGGGCCGCAATCCGCTGGCCGATCTGGATGATGAAAGCATCCTGAAGCTGAAGATGGACAAGGGCACCTATCCGGCCCTGACCAGCCAGGTGCGCCTGCCACAAAGCCTGGTGGAGCCGCTGCGCGGCCTGATGATCGATGATCCCAAGCAGCGCTGGTCCGTCTCCGACCTGGATCTGTGGCTGCAGGGCCGGCGGATGTCGCCCAAGCAGCCGCAGGTGCCGCGCCGTGGTGCCCGCCCGTTTGAGTTCCAGGGCGAGGATTTGATGCATTGCCGGGCGCTGGCCCGGTCGCTGACCCGGCACAGTGCCGCCGCCGCTGCCCTGATCGAACGGGGCGATGTGGAGAAATGGGTGCGCCGGTCGGTGGGGGATGAGGCACGGGCAGAGGCCATGCAGACCGCCATCGCCTCTGCCGGGGCCGGCGGACGCGGTGCCAGCCAAGAGGACAAGCTGGTTACCCGCGTCTCCATCGCGCTGGACCCGCCGTCACCCATCCGCTATCGCGGCATCTCGGTGCTGCCCGACGGTCTGGGCACGGCGCTGGCAGAGGCCATCTGGCAGAATAGCGGCGTGCAGCCCTTTGCGGAATTCGTCCTGGCGCAGTTCCCGCATTTCTGGGTCAACTGCCAGACCGATTTCCGGCCCGAATATGTGCCCATGGTGCAGGCCTATGACGGCTACCGCGCTCTGCTGGAACATGTCGGCATGGGGTTCGGGATCGAACGCATCGTCTATGAACTGTGCCCCTCCTGTCCCTGCCTGTCACCGCAGCTGCGCGACCATTATGTGTTGAGTCCAGCAGAGCTTTTGTCCGCACTGGACCAGATCGCCTTGAAGCCGAACCGGGGGCGCGACCCGGTGGACCGGCATGTGCTGGGCTATATCACCACGCATCACAAGAAGCTGAATGACCGGCTGCTGGTGCCTTTGTCGAATCCGCATGATCCGGCGCGGCGAATGATCGCCATGATCACGGTCCTGGCCGATGTGCAGAACCGGTTCGGTCCCGCCCGCCTGCCCAACCTGTGCGGCTGGCTGGTCGCGCTGATGGACCCGGTCTTCAAGCGCTTCAAGAACCGGGAGACGCGCGACCGCATGAAGGCGGAAGTGAGCAATGTGGCGCGCGATGGGGTTCTGGATGCCATCGTCCGCATCGTCGACAATGTCGATGTCATCCGCGCCGACGACAAGGGCTTCCTGGCCGCGATGCGCCAATATGAAGGCCTGACACGGCAGATCGAGAAACTGAAATCCACGGCCAATGATAGGACGGCCCTGGCCGATGGCACCGGGCGACAGATCGCCGCCGTGGTCACCGCCATCATCGCCGGCATGACCATGATCGGCACCGTCCTTTACATGCTGAGGCTGGCATGAGCGCGTCGCTTGGTAAACGCCCGCCCAAGCGGCGCAGCGGCGGCGGCAGTGCGCTGCTGCTGTTGCTGCTGCTGGCCCCGGCGGGCCTGATGATGATGCCGACCAGCGTGCTGCTCCTGGCCGGTCTGGCGCCCACCTTCGTCGCCTACCTGATCGACCGTGATCCGGAGAAATCGGCGGCCATGACGGTCGGAGCCATGAACCTGTGCGGGGTGGCGCCCTTTATCGTCCGGCTGTGGCAGCGCGGGCATGAAATGTCCATCACGCTGCGCATGCTGGCCGATCCGGGCACCTGGCTGATCATGTTCGGCGCGGCGGCCATCGGCTGGCTGATGTATTTCTTCATCCCCCAGATCGTCGCCGCGATCATGAGCCTGCGCAGCCAGGCCAAGATCAAGGAGCTGGAGGAACGGCGCAGCCTGCTGATTGCCGATTGGGGAACGGAAATCATGGGCAAGGGCGATGACAAGCCGGAACCGGCAGGCCTGATCGACGACCCGCAAGATTGACCATGCCGGGCACCTGATTTGGTGTAATCTGGCCCAAGTAATCCCCATAAGATCGCGGCAATGCCCATACCAAAGCATGCCTTCCTTCTGACGGTCACGGGCTGGATTCTGGCCCTGCTGGTCTGCACCCATTTCTGGGTATCGCCGGTTCTGGCCCAAGCGGCAGGCGAAGGCCTGCTGACCCCGGTGCGGCTACAGCTGAAATGGACGCACCAGTTCCAGGGGGCGGGATTCTATATCGCGCTGGAGAAGGGATATTACCGAGAGGCCGGCCTGGATGTCCGCATCCTGGAGGGTGGGCCCACGATGGACGCGGCCCAGCGCGTCACCGATGGCGAGGCGGATTTCGGCGTGGGCAGCGCCGGCCTGCTAGTGGAAAGGGTGAAGGGCCGGCCCGTAGTGGCCATGGCAGTCCTGTTACAGCATTCGCCCTTCGTCCTGCTGACCCGCACGGACACCGGCCCGCCGCATGTCCATGCCCTGCCCGGCCACCGGCTGATGCTGGAAACCCATGCGGAGGAGCTGCTGGCCTATCTGGCGGTCGAACGCGTGCCAGAGGACAAGCTGACGGTACTGCCGCATAGCGGGTCGGTGGAGGCGCTGATCAAGGGGGAGGTCGATGCCATTACGGCCTACACGACCAGCGAACCCTATGACCTGCGTGTGGCGGGCATCCCCTATCAGGTATTTTCCCCGCGCGCGGCGGGCATCGATTTCTATGGCGATACCATCTTCACCTCCGAACGCATGGTGCGGGAGAACCCCGCCGTGGTGGAGGCCTTCCGCCGGGCCAGCCTGCGCGGCTGGCGGGACGCTCTGTCAAACCCGGAGGCCGCCATCGACCTGATCCTGCGCACCTATGCGCCCGGCCTGGAACGGCCACGCCTGCTGTTCGAAGCGGATGAGATGGCGCGCCTGATGATGGCCGACATGGTGGAGGTCGGCTACATGCATGAGGGGCGCTGGCGGCATATCGCGCAGGGTTTCGCGGCGGCGGGACTGGTGCCCGGCGATGTCGATCTACGCGGTTTTCTCTATATCCCCGATCATCAGCCCGACCTGACATGGTTCTATGCGGCCTTTGCCGCGCTGGCCTGTATCACCCTGGCCGTCAGTCTGGTCACCGCGCGTTTCCGGAACCTGAACCAGCGCCTGCAGGCGGAGGTGGCGGAACGGGCGCGGCTGGAGGCACATTTCCGCGAACTGGCCACCGTGGATGCCCTGACCGGCCTGCCCAACCGCCGCGCCTTTCTGGACAAGGCACAGGCCGAACTGGCCCGCTCCCGGCTGACCGGCACGCCCTTGTCGCTGCTGATGCTGGATATCGACCATTTCAAATCGATCAATGACCGGTACGGCCACGCCGCCGGCGATGCCAGCCTGATCGCCTTCCGCAGCGCCTGCCGGCAGGCATTGCGCGATCAGGATGTGATGGGCCGTATCGGCGGGGAGGAGTTTGCTGTCCTGCTGGGCGATACGGGAATCGCGGGCGCCCTGGCCGCCGCAGAACGGCTGCGCGCCTCGGTTGAGGGGATGGGAACGGACGTGGTGGACCCCTGCCTGCTGACCGTCAGCGTCGGCGTCGCCATGCTGGCCGAGGGCGAAGAACTGGATCAGTTGCTCAACCGTGCCGACCGCGCCCTCTACACCGCCAAGATGGAAGGCCGCAACCGCGTGGTTATGGGGTAACTCACACCCCCACCGGCGCCACCCCGATATACCTGCCCGCATCCAGTGCCGGCATAGGCCGGCCATAGAGATAGCCCTGCAGGAAACCGCAGCCCAGGCGTGACAGTTCGTCCGCCTGTTCATCCGTCTCCACCCCTTCGGCCACCACCTCCAGCGCCAATTGCTGCGCCAGGGCGAGCATGGTGCGCAGGATGGTCCGGCTTTCGAAGCGGTCGATCATGCTGGACACGAAGGCCCGGTCCACCTTCAGGAAATCGAACGGCAAGGTCTGCAAATAGGACAGGTTGGAATAGCCGGTGCCAAAATCATCCATGCAGAGCCGGATGCCCAGGTCACGCAGGCCCGTCAGGATTTCCGCCGCATGCGCCGGATCGCCGATGATGGTGCTTTCCGTGACCTCCAGTTTTAGCAGGGTCGGATCGACGCCACTGTCAGCGATCACCTTGCGCACATTGTCCAGGAACCCCGGCTCCGACAATTGAGCGGCGGAGATATTGACGGAGACCCAGACGGGGCGGCCCGCGCGCCGGGTCCATTCCGCCGTCTGCACCGCCGCCTCCCGCATCACCCAGGTACCGATGGGCACGATCAGGCCCGTCTCTTCCGCCGTCGGGATGAAGGCGGCGGGGATGACGATCCCGCGCGATGGGTGGTTCCAGCGCACCAGCGCTTCAAAGGCCACCACCTCCCGCGTCGCGGCATCGACGATGGGCTGGTAATAAAGCTCGAACTGCCCCTGCTTCAGGGCGGTGCCCAGTTCCATGGTCAGGCCCAGACGCCCGCCTTCGGCCCGGTCGGCGCCGATCACCACCTCCTGCAGGCGGCCATAGGCGCGTTTGGAGGCCTGCATGCTCTCCTCCGCACGGGCCAGCAGCTCTTCCCCATGCCGCCCGCCGCAATTGCACCAGGCAAGGCCGGGGGAGGACATGGGATGCACCTCCCGGCCCGCCAGTATCGCCGGCTCGCTGACCGCCGTCACCACGGCCTGCACCATGTCACGGGCGGCGGAGAGAGCGGGCGCGCCGGGCAGCAGCAGGGCAAACTGATCCGCGCCCGTGCGCCCGCAGATGGCGCCAGGGCCAGCGGCAGCGGTAATACGATTGGCGGTCTTGACCAGCAACCGGTCACCCGCCGCCACACCCAGTTCCTGGTTGATATCGCGGAAATGGCGCAGGTCGATGATGCCGACGGCCACGGTGTCGGCCTTGCCCGCCTGTATCTGCCCCAACCGCCCTTCAATGGCCTGGATGAAGCCAAGGCGGTTCAGAAGGCCCGTGGCGCGGTCATGGGTGCGGTCCTGGGACAGTTGCGCCACCAGCCGGGCATTTTCCAGACTGACGGCGACGGTGCGTGCGAACAGCGACAGGGTCCCCACATCAGGGTGCCGGCCCGGCGACAGACGCGACAGGTGCAGGACAATAGCGGCCTCCCCAGACAGGGTGCTGGACAGCGCGAACCAGCCGCTCCCCCGCTCTGGCGCGCCGGAGGCAAGCGCCGCCGCCACCTGCTGCCCGATCTCCGCTGGCACCAGATGCGAAAGGGAGCCGGGCGTCATGGCCAGCCCGCCCTCCCCGATCCCGGCCAGCAGACGCGGCTCACCCGCCGTACCGTCGGGCAGCCGGTTGCAGCGGACCAGAAGCACGCCCGCCCCCGGTCCCGCGACCCCGGCCAGCGCCTCCACGGCGGCATGGGCCAGCCGTTCCGGGTCATGTTCGCCAAACAGCCGGGCCGTGGCATCCAGCACATGGGTCAGGCTGGCCCGGTGGTCATCCAGTTCGCGGATCTGTTCATAGGCGCGCAAGGCCGTATAGACGGAGGTCCAGAGGCGCCGTGCCGTCAGTTCATCCTTGGCGCGGTAATCATTGATGTCATACCGCTCCACCACGTCGCGCTCCGGCGCCTGTCCCGGCTGGCCGGTGCGCAGAATGATGCGGACATCGTGGTTTCCCATCTCCTCCCTCACGGTGCGGACCAGGCGCAGGCCCGAATCCTCCGCCTCCATCACCACATCCAGCAGGATCAGGGCGATGTCGGGATAGACCGCCAGCATCTGGCGCGCATCCGCCGCCGAATAGGCCGACAGGAACAGCAGCTTGCGGCCCGCATGGGCCATGTCACGCAGGGCAAGGCGCGTGACAGAATGGACCGACGGATCGTCATCCACAATCAGGACCAGCCATGGCGGCAGCGACGGGGTTACCGGCACCGGTGCCGGTTCCGCCGCAAAGTCCAGCAGGTCATCCGCCATTACGCTCGCCCCCCGATCGGCCTGACGACCGTCCCTGTCCTCTTCGGCCGCCTGATTCCGCCCCGGAGTGGCTGCCTTCTTTTCATCAAGATCATTGAATCAATGCAATTAACTTACGCTAACCATCATGCAGCGGCAAGCATGGCGCAGGGGCGACCTTCCGCCAACGCCGGGTGCCAAGGCTGGCGGAAGGCGTTCCATCCGTGCCATTCTGCACCCCAATTCCTGCCCGCCCTGCCGCGTGTGCCGCATCCATGGAAACCTTGATCAACACGCTTTTGGCTGTTGCCGGCCTGCTGGGGCTGGTCAGCCTGCTGCCGCCGCTGGCCAAGCGCCTGGGCCTGCCCTACACGGTCGTGCTGGCCGCCCTGGGTGTGGGGATCGGGCTGCTGCTACATCTGGGCGGCGGGATGGAACAGGGGGTGACCGGCCCCATCACGGCCTTCATCAATGCCGTGGGCGAGGTGGAGCTGACCTCCGCCGCGTTCCTTTATATCTTCCTGCCAGTACTCCTGTTCGAAACGGCCTTGGGCGTGGATGTCCGGCGCATGCTGGACGATCTGGGGCCGATCCTGCTGCTGGCCATCGTGGCGGTGCTGGTCTGTACATTGGTGGCCGGGCTTGCCATGTGGTGGGTCTGGGGCGTCTGGCACGGCATGCCGACGCAAAAGGCGCTGATCGTCTGTCTGCTGCTGGCCAGCATCATCGCCACCACCGATCCCGCCGCCGTCGTCAGCATCTTTCGCGATCTGGGTGCGCCGCGCCGCCTGACCATCCTGGTTGAGGGTGAAAGCCTGTTCAATGATGCCGCCGCCATCGTTTTGTTCACCCTGCTGCTCGGCATCCTGACCCAGGGCGGTGAACCCGATCTGGTGGCTGCCGCGTCGGACTTCGTGTTCAAGTTCGTGGGCGGGGTGGCCGTGGGCTGGCTGCTGGGCTGGCTGACGGCGCTGGTCGTCACGCCACTGCGCAACCAGACCCTGTCGGAGATCACGCTGACGGTGGCTTTGGCCTATCTCTCCTTCATCCTGGGCGAACATTATCTGCATGTATCGGGCGTGGTGGCCGTGGTTGTGGCGGGGCTGGTCATGGCGTCCGCCGGGCGCACCCGCATCAGCCCCGAAAGCTGGTCCGGCCTGGAACAGGTATGGAGCCAGCTGGGCTTCTGGGCCAATTCCCTGATCTTCCTGTTCGCCTCCATGCTGGTGCCGCCCACCATGATGGAGGCGAAATGGAGCCATATCGCCCTGCTGGCCGCCCTGATCGTGGCCGCCCTGGTGGCACGCGCCCTGGTGATCTTCGGCATCCTGCCGGTCCTGTCCTGGGTCGGCGCGTCCGACCATATCAGCAACCGCTTCCGTCTGGTCATGACCTGGGGCGGATTGCGAGGGGCGGTATCGCTGGCCCTGGCCCTGGCCGTGACGGAGCATCAGTCGCTGCCCGACTATATCCAGGAACATGTGGCCGTCGTGGTGACGGGTTTCGTGCTGTTCACCCTATTCGTGCAGGGCACCACCCTGCGCCCCCTGATCCGGGTGCTGCGCCTGGACCGGCTGACGCCTGTGGAGCTGGCGTTGCGCAACCGGGCAGTGGGCCTGTCCCTGTCCAATGTGCGCCGTGATCTGGAGGACGTGGCCGGGCGGTTCGGGTTGGACATCGCCCATGCCGTCGATCCCCTGCTGGAACGGGGCGCCGAACTGGCGCAGGAACAATTGGACCTGGAAAGCCGCTATGGCCCGCTGTCGCTGGATGACCGGGTGTTTATCGGCCTGTCCACCTTGGCCCGGTATGAGGAACAGCGCTATCTCGCCTATTTCCGTGACGGTGTGATCTCCCGCCTGTCGGTACAGACGCTGACCGCCGTCGCGGGGCGGTTGCAGGATGCGCTGAAGACCGGTGGCGCACCCGCCTATGAAAAGGCGGCGGCCAAGCAGCTGAAGCCGGGCCGCGCCCTGCGCACCGCCCTGTGGCTGCATCGCCGCTTCGGCTGGGAACGACCGGTATCGGCGCGGCTGGCCGAACGCTATGCCATGCTGACGGCGCTGCGCTTCTGCCTGCGCGAACTGAACCAGTTCACGGGCGACCGCCTTGTTCCCATGCTGGGCAAACAGGCGGCAGAAGCCGTGCGCACCCGCCTGACCACCCGGTTGAAGGTGGTGGAAGAAGCGCTGGACAGCATCCGTCTGCAATACCCGGCCTATCTGGACGCGGTGCAGTCGCAGTACCTGATCCGCGCCGGCCTGCGCATGGAGGAGCGGTCGACCCAGTCGCTTTTCGAGGAAGCGCTGATCAGCCGGGAAATCCTGAACGATCTGGAACGTGACCTGCGGGAACGCTGGCAGGAGGTCAGCAGCCCGCCCAAGCTTGACCTGGGGCTGGCCACGCATGAGCTGATCAGCCGTGTGCCGCTGTTTACCGGCCTGCCGCCGGACCGGCTGCTGCGGATCGAACGGCTGCTGCGCCCGCGCCTGTATTTTCCGGGGGAAACCATTGTTCGCAAGGGCGAACGCGGCGACACGGTCTATTTCGTGTCGTCGGGGGCCGTGGCGGTGCATGTGCCGGGGCTGGATGCGCCCATCCGTCTGGGCAGCGGCGATTTCTTCGGGGAGATCGCCCTGGTCCTGGACCAGCCGCGCAATGCCGATGTCACCGCCATCGCCTATTGCCAGCTGCTGCTACTGGACAAGCGGGAATTCAACCGCCTGTACAGCAGCGACCCGGACATGAAGACCCATATCGATCAGGCGATTGAAAAGCGGCTGTCGGCGTAAATCACACCCGCCGCGCCACCACCACGATCTTGGGCGATCCCGCGTCGAATGGCGATCCCTGGAAATCCCCATCCACCCGGACAAGGCTAAAGCCCGTCTGTCGCAGCATCAGTTCCAGTTCGAACCGGAAGATGGGGCGCCAGTCGAAATGGTAATGGGTGCGGCGGACGGCGCCGCCGGGCACCACCTCATCATACCAGCCGTAATTGCGCTGCTGCTGCTGGTCATTCAGCGTCCCGACTAGGGCGAATTTCGTGTAGAGATTGCCAGTGCGGCGGTTGACGCGGCTATAGGCGACTTCCGCTGCCTGCGTCGCACCCAGCGGCATGACCAGGGGGTTCACGACATCCAGTGCCAGGATGCCGCCGGGCGCCAGATGATCACGCACCTTCTCCAGGGCGATGATCTGGGCCTCGAAATCGGCCAGCAACATCAGGATATTGAAGCCCATGATCACCAGATCATGGTCCTTCACCGGTACATCCAGTTGCAGCAGGTCACCCTGCGCCGCCGTCACCCGTGCCCCAACCTCCGGTCCTTCCCGTTCCAGCCGGCGGACAAGACCCGCCAGCATAGTGGCCGACGCGTCCAGACCTGTGACCGCGAAACCTTCCCGCGCCAGCGGTATCAACAGCCGCCCGGTACCGCAGGCCAGTTCCAGCAGCTTCGGCGCCCGGCCCAGCAGAGCGGCCAGTTCATTGGCCAGACCAACATAATGCGGCACGTCATGCAAAATACCCTGCCGCAGGGCTGAGGCATGCAGCGACGGGTCGGTCGCCAGATCCTCCGGCCAGGGATAGTCGCTGTCGTAATAGAGATAGCTGCCGTCGCTCTCTGGCACGTGCGGGTTCATGCGGCGGCGTGTCCTTGCTGTCGAATGGGCGTCACAGCCTATCCGATCACCCGCCGCACCGGAAGAGATCACCCCGCCCGACCGGTACGCAGGGAAAAGGCCCAGCCATCGGCACCACGGGCAGCCGCCAGATCGGCGGCGGCATACCAGTCATAAGCGACCTCCACCATGGTCACCGCCCAGCTGCCGCGCGCCCGGTCCAGCAGGCAGTAGCGGGCATGCGGGCTGCCCATTTCGTTGCGGTGGGGGAACCGGAAATCATCGCGATAGGCCTGCAAGCCCACCGAGCCGGGATTGACCACCATCCGCCCGTCGGGCAGGCGCACCACCCGCTGCACATGGGAATGGCCGCAAAGGATTACCGGCGCCTGGATATCCCCGGCCCGCTCCGCAACCAGGGCGACCGACGCCGGACGGCTTCCCCAGTCGCCCAGCTCTTCCAGGAAATAGATCAGGTCGGAATTGGGCGTGCCATGACAAAGCCAGACCTCTCCCCCCGCCATCTCCGCCTGTGCAGGCAAGGTGGACAGCCAGTCAAGGTGCGCCGGCGTCAGCGCCTCATGCGCCAGCCGGTCCGACATGCCCATCTTCGCAACAGGCAGTTCCAGCAACTGGCGTTCATGGTTGCCGGCGATATGCAGGATGTCGCGGCCCCTCATCAGATCGGCGGTTTCGGCGGGGTACAGGGGGCCTGACAGCTTGTCGCCCAGATCCACCACCTGATCCACGCCCCGCCGGTCGATATCGGCCAGAACGGCGGTCAGGGCACCCAGGTTGCCGTGAACATCGGAAATGACGGCGATACGCATGCTGTTCTTCCTCCCCCCCGGGTAGTCAGGCGGCATGGTGACAGCGACGTCAGACGCCGCAAAGCAAGGCTTTGTCAGGAGGACAAGAGAGCCGCTTCAGCCGCGCAAGGGCCGGAAGAAACGCAACATGTTCTGCAACTCGCTGCGCAGCGCCTCATCCTCGCGCAGGCGCGATTGCAGGGCGACATCACGCTTGGCCAGGAACACCACATGTTCCTTGGGCGGCAACTGTCGATAGGAGGGTTTCGGCGCGACGGTCCCATCGTCCTGGATGGTGGACATGAAGAAGCAGGCACGCATGAATTTGGAAAACAGCTTGCTGCCACTATCCCCCGGCTCGCGCGCCATGATCGCGAAGATGTAGTAGGCGCGGAAAAAATAGTAGCTGTTGTAGATGCGCTGGACGGTCGCGAACTGCTCCCCCGGCGTGCTGGTTTTGGCCAGCATCTGCTGTTCCTTGAAGCCCGCGAAGAAATGCGTGGTCGCTTCCTTGGTGAAGCTCATGGGCCGTTCGCGGTTGGCGCTGACCCGCTTGCGATATTCCAGCAGGGCGCGACCGATCAGCGTATGCATGATCCGCCGCTCCGCCTCCAACTCGCCGGGCATCGCCATCAGGAACTCGATGGCGGACATCATCTGCAACGGATGGGAGACGGAGGCCCGCTTGCCCCGGCCCTTGGACAGAAGCGAGGATTGCAGCCAGTCGATCACCTCATGCGCCTGCCAGCGCAAGCGGACGACGGTGGGAACAGAGGTCAGGCCGGATGATTGCAGAAACAGGCGCAGATGATCGCGCCAGCCCTTCTGCGGCAACCTGACAATCTCGACATCCGTCAGTTTAAGCGGCGAACCCAGCACATCCGGGTCGGGCGGCTGCGGCCTGAAATCAAGGCTGCGCCCGTAGACGACCCCCCTCAACTTGCTCTCCTGTGCCGGCGCCATCGCCTTGGTTGCCCCGATCGAAGGTGAGCGGGTCCTTGCCCTGACCCGCGTCACCGACAACATTAACATACGGTTATTATCACTAATCCGTTAGCAATACATCTTTTTCCTAAAAGTCAGAATGCAGGGTTCCCCGCCACCGTCCGTATCAGGATTGAACAAGGGCGACATGGCGCCTGAAACGCCCCTGTTCCCCGCCGCAGGAAATCGCGGCGGCCCCATTCCCAAACGGAGTTTCAGGATATGACCATGACCCACCGCACCCTTGCTGCCCTGGCTGTTTCGGCCCTGCTGGCCACCCCGCTGGCCGCCTTTGCCCAGCCGATGGGCCCCGCCGACGGCCCTCGTGGACCGGGCCGGGCAGAGATGCTGGCCAAGTATGACACCAACAAGGATGGCAAGCTGGACGATACCGAACGCGCCGCCATCAAGGCTGACCGTTTCAAGGCGCTGGACAAGGATGGCGACGGCAAGGTGAAGCGGGCTGACTTCCCCGCCGCAGTCGAAGCCGCCCGGGAAAAGGCCCGCCAGGACCATGAACTGGCGATGTTCGATAAGATGGACACCGACAAGGACGGCACCGTGACCTCTGCCGAATTCGCGGCCTTCAAGCCGGCCCGTGATGGTGATCATCGCGGCCACAAGCGCGACGGCAAGTAACGGCAAGTCCCGCGATGACGATGACGGCCAGCCTGTCGGGACGTAGAGTGGTGGGGACGGATGCGCCGCCCCCCGATGGGACCGGCGCATGGGCGCGCGGCAGGCAGGACGTTATTTTGGACGATGCGGGTGAAACGGACGAGGCGTTGGTGACGAAGGTCGCGGCAGGCGACCGGCGGGCCTATGGTCTGCTGGTCGACCGCCATCTGGACCGCACCGTCACCATCGCCCGCCGTATCCTGAACAATCAGGCCGATGCCGAAGATGTGGCGCAGGAGGCTTTCCTGCGGCTTTGGCGCCATGCCGACCGGTTCGATCCGGCGGCGGCGCGGTTCGGCACTTGGTTCTACCGGATCACCACCAACCTCTGCCTGGACCGGACGCGCCGGACGCCCATGGCACCGCTGGAGGTGGCGGGCGATCCCGTCGATCCCGGCATGGACCAGGAACGGTCCCTGTCGGACCAGCGCACAAGGCAGGCTGTGGCCGCCGCCGTCGCCGATCTGCCCGACCGGCTGCGGGCCGCCGTGACGCTGACCTATGATGGCGGTCTGTCGAATGCGGAAGCCGCCAAGGCGCTGGATGTCAGCGTCAAGGCCCTGGAAAGCCTGCTGGTCCGCGCGCGCCGCGCGTTGCGGGAAAAGCTGGCAGGATGGGGCACATGATGAATATCTGTTATGAACGGACCGGCCAAAGGTGGCTGCCATGACGAAACGCGAATTCCTTGATCTTCTGGATCGGTACGGGGCCGACCCGTCACGCTGGCCCGCCCCCCTACGCCTTGCCGCCGACCGGGCGCTGGCGGCGGATGCGGACCTGCGCGACCTGCTGGCCGCAGAACAGGTTCTGGAGGCGGCGCTGGCCGATCTGCCGGCCACAGGCGCCAGCCCCGACCTGCGCCGGACCATCCTGGATATCCCGCTGGATCATCCGCGCAGCCTCGCGGCCCCATCGCTGGCACACCTGCTTCTGGCCGGCTGGCGGCGCTGGACCGCCGGCATGGCGACGGTGACGGCGGCGGGGGTGATCGGCTTTGTGCTGGGGTACGGTCAGTTGGTGACCCTGCCCACGGCGACGGCGGGCGAACAGGTGGCAGGGGAGGATCTGGTCTCCATGCTGGGGGATACACCCTATCTCGATGCCGCCGACGCGGAGAATGCGGAATGAAACGCTCGACCCTGATCCTGTCCGTCCTGCTGGTCCTGTCGGCAGCCGGCAATCTGGCCGTGCTGGGCATCTTTGCCGGACATTGGCTGCGCAGCGGGGGCGGTGGTGGCCCGCCCAGCAGCGTGGAACGGCTGATGGGGCTGGTCCCGGAGCCGCTGCGCCCGGAAATTGATCAGGCCATGCGCCCGAAGGATGAGGACGTGAAGGCGCAGATGGAGGCATTCCGCGCCGCCCGCCGCACCGTGACCGAAACGCTGCGCCAGCGCCCCTTCGATGCCGCCGCCGCCGAAGCGGCCCTTACCGACCTTCGCCAGGTCACAGGCCGGGCGCAGGAACGTCTGCACCGTACAATTGTTGAGCGGATGGAAGCGGCCCAGGCTGCCGGCACCCTGCCCCCACCGCCCCAGCGCGGGGGCAAGGGCAAGCCGGACAAGGACGGGCCACCCCATCCGCCGCCACCCCCACCGGGAAACTGATCACCCACTCCTGTCAGGAGGATTGACCATGGTGATGACCACCGCGCCAGGAACCCTGGCCGCGCATGCCTTGTCGCGTTTCGGCTTTGGTGCCGGGCCGGGTGACCTGGACAGGGTCAAATCCGATCCGCGAGGCTGGGTCGAAAGCCAGCTCACCCCCCGCCCCCTGCCAGCCATCCTTGGCCAACACCAAGGCTCCGCCCCGCGTGTCGCCACCCTGCTGGCCGCGCGCAAGGCCAAAGGCGAGGTGGAGGAGATGGCGAAGAAGCAGGCGCGCGAACAGTACCGCGCCGATATCGCGATCCGTACCCGTCTGGCCGCCGGCAGCGACGCCCCGTTGCAGGAACGGCTGGTGCAGTTCTGGTCGAACCATTTCACGGTATCGACTCAGCGCCCCGCGATCGCACCCCTGGGGTTGGCCTATGAGAATGAGGCCATCCGCCCCCATATCCTGGGCAATTTCCGCGACATGGCGCGGGCCGCCATCCTGCACCCCGCCATGCTGATCTATCTTGACAATGCCCAGTCGATCGGACCGGACAGCAAGGCCGGGCAGAAACGCGATAAAGGCCTGAACGAGAATCTGGGGCGGGAGGCGCTGGAACTGCACCTGCTGGGTGTCGATGGCGGCTATCATCAAGATGATGTGCGCGCCATGGCCTTGGTCCTGACGGGCTGGACCCTGGATGAGGAGCGGGGAACCGCCAGTTTCAACCCGCGCCGTCACCAGCCGGGGGAGAAGGTCCTGCTGGGTCAGCGCATCCCGGAAAGCGGGATCGCAGAGGCCGCCGCGGCCATCGACATGCTGTGCGCCCACCCGGCCACCGCTAACCATGTGGCGCAAAAGCTGGCCCGGCACTTCATCGCCGATGACCCGCCACCCACCGCCGTCACCGCGCTGGCCAAGGCCTTCCGCGACAGCCGGGGCGATCTGGCCCATGTCACGGCGACGCTGGTGAGGATGGATGCCAGTTGGGCACAGCCGCTGTCCAAGATGCGCAGCCCCAATGATTTCATCACCGCCACCCTTCGCGCCAGCGCGGTGGAGATACCGGATGACCGGATCGTCAATGCGATGAACCTGCTGGGCCAGATGCCCTTTGCCGCCCCCTCGCCTGCCGGCTGGCCCGACAAGGCAGCCGACTGGACGGGGCCGGATGCCATCCTGCGCCGCATCGACTGGTCGCTGGCCTTCGGACAGCGGCTGGGCGCAAAGCTGGACGCCCGCGCCTTTGTCGACACGGCCCTGGGCGATCTCGCCGATGATGGCTTGCGTCAGGCCGTGGCCCGCGCACCCAGCCCGGCAGAGGCGCTGGGTCTGGTTCTGTCTTCTCCCGCCTTTCAACGGAGGTGATCATGATGCTGCATCGCCGTCATTTCATCGCCACCGCCGGGGCCGCCGGCCTTCTGGCGGCATCCTCCCCGCGCCTGTCGCTGGCCGCAGCGGGAACCGACCGCCGCCTTGTGATGATCGTGCTGCGCGGGGCCATGGATGGGCTGGGGGCCGTCGTGCCCTATGCCGATCCGGATTACCGGTCGGTGCGCGGCACGCTGGCCCTGGCCGAACCGGGACAGGAAGGCGGGGTTCTGGACCTGGATGGCCGTTTCGGCCTGCACCCGGCGCTGGCCGCCTTGCATGAATGGTGGGGGCAGAAGCAGCTTCTGGCCGTCCACGCCATCGCCACCCCCTATCGCGACCGCAGCCATTTTGATGCGCAGGACCTGCTGGATACCGGCGGTATCCGGGCCGGCGATGACAGTGGCTGGCTGAACCGCGCTCTGGCCCGCCTGGATGGCGGGGGCAAGGGGTTGGGCCTGTCGCTGGGCCAGGGGGTGCCGCTGGTCCTGCGCGGATCGGTACCGGTAGCTAGTTGGGCCCCGTCGCCCCTGCCCGAACCGACCATGGATTTCATAGACCGGGTGGCGGGCCTTTACAGCAACGATCCCGTGCTGGGCCCGGCCCTGATGGCGGGGTTGGGCGTGGCCGACATGGCCAATGGCATGGATGGCAACAAGAAGCGGGACGGCGGCAAGGATCGCCTGATCCTGGCCGAAACGGCGGGCCGCATGCTGTCCGACCCCGCCGGCCCACGCATCGCCACCCTGGAACTGTCCGGATGGGACACGCATGTGGGCCAGGGTACGCTGCAGGGCCGCCTGCCCAACGCCCTGGGTCAGCTGGCCGAAACCATGGTGACCCTGCGGACCAGCATGCAGGGCGTCTGGGATCAGACCCTGATTGCCATCGTCACCGAATTCGGCCGCACCATCCGCCCCAACGGTACCGGCGGCACCGACCATGGTACCGCCGGCGTCGCCCTGCTGGCCGGCGGCGGCCTGAATGGGGGTCGGGTCCTGGGCGACTGGCCTGGTTTGCGCGATGACAGGCTGTTTGAAGGCCGCGACCTCGCGCCCACGACCGACATGCGCGCCCTGTTGAAGGGTGTGCTGGCCGGCCATCTGGGACTGCCGGCGGCGGATATCGACCGCTATGTCTTCCCCGATGCCAAATCTATCACTGCCATGCCGGATTTGGTGAGGGCCTGAGCGCCCTCACCAAGTCCTTTCTTACACCATCGCCCACCCGGCCCGCGTCAGCGGCAGCCGGGTGATCGGCTTTCCGGTCAGGGCGAACAGGGCGTTGGCAATGGCAGGCGCGATGGACGGCACCCCTTCCTCCCCCACCCCGCCAGCGGCGGTATTATTGCCAATGACCAGCACCTCCATCGGTGGCACCTGCGCCAGGGTGGCCAGGGGGTAGCTGTCGAAATTCGACTGCTCGACCATTCCGTCCTTCAGGGTGATTTCCCCGGCCAGCGCCGCTGACAGGCCGAAAATGGTGCCGCCCATCATCTGCGCTTCCACCGCCTTCGGATTAGCGGTGACCCCGGGATCGATGGCGGCCCAGATGCGGTGCAGGCGGAACTTGCCCGGTTCCGGTACCGATAGTTCAACGACGTGGCCGGAGATGGAGTTGTTGGCCTGCCCCATCGCGAAGCCCAGCGCATGGCCCGCCGGCAGCGACCGCCCCCAGCCGGCTGCATTCGCCAGCTTGTCAAGGAACGTGCGGGCCCGGTCCTTGCCGGTCAGCAGACGGCGGCGATAGTCCACCGGATCGACGCCCACATGCCGGGCCGCCCGATCAATGGTCATCTCCAGGAACAGACCGTTCTGCGACGCGCCGACCGACCGCCAGAACCCCACCGGCACGCCCGGATCAACACGGCTCCAGGTCAGGTGCAGGGCCGGAATGGCATAGGATTGCTGCACGATGCCCATGCCCACGGACCAGTCCCCCTCCGACCGCCCGGCAGAGATGGTCAGGCCCGTATGTTCCAGCAGAGATGGGTTGGCATTGTCGCAGCGCAGCCCTGTGGGCATCCCATCGGCACCCAGCGCGAGGCGCACCCGTGACGCGACGGCGGGCCGGTAATATCCCGCCCGCATGTCGGTTTCACGCGGCCAGACCATCTTGACCGGCACCGTGACGCCATCCGCCGCCAATGCCTTGATCAGATATGCTGCCTGCATCGCAAAATCATGTTCCAGGCGGCGGCCAAACCCACCCCCCACGGGGGTGGCGTTCACCTTTATCTTTTCAGGATCAAGCCCCAGAACCTTGGCCACCCCGGCCTGCGTGTCGCTCTGCGTCTGGGTAGACAACCAGATCTCAGCCCCGTCGGCACGCAGCTGGATGGTGCAATGCATCGGCTCCATCGTGGCATGGGCCAGGAACGGCACCTCGAACAGCGTATCGACAATATGGGCGGCACCGGCCATGGCCTGGGCGGTGGCGGTGACGTTGGTGCCCGGCATTTCACTGCCCGGAAAGCTGTAGCCCTTGCCTGCCATGGCGGCATCGCGCAGCTGGCGGGACAAGCCATCACTGTCGATCCCGGCATTCGGCCCCGGCCCCCATTGGGGCGACAGGGCCGCCAGACCCTTGGACGCGGGCCAGTAACCGTCCGCCACCACCGCCAGGGCACCGGCCAGACGCACCACCTTGCGCACCCCGCGCACGGCCAGGGCCGGGGCTTCATCGACGGAGACAAGCGTGCCGCCAAAGGTGGGGGCGTGCGTGACCACAGCCGTCAGCATGCCGGGCAGGCGCACATCCAGACCATAGACGGTGCTGCCATCCACCTTGGCCGGAATGTCCTGACGCGGCAGCGACTGGCCCAGCACCTTCCACTCGGTACGCGGGGTCAGCTTGGGTTCCGCCGGTGGCGACAGTTTCGCGGCATCGGCCAGCAGATCCGTGTAGGCCAGCGACCGACCGCTGGCCGCATGTAGGGCCTGACCATCACGCATCGCCACCTGATCCACAGGAACGCCGAAACGGGTCGCTGCCGCCTCTGCCAGCATCTGCCGCGCCCCCGCCGCCGCCAGACGCAGGGGGCGCAGATTGGTGCGCAGACCGATGCTGCCATACACGGCGTAATTGCCGATGGATTTGTTGTGAAAGGCCGTTTCCACGGGCGCCATTTCCATGCGCACGGACGCCAGCGGCACCGCCAGTTCCTCCGCCACGGCCTGCGCCAGGGCGCTGTTGGTGCCCTGGCCGATATCGCTGACATTGGTCAGGGCTGTCACCATGCCGTCGGTCGCGATGCGTATCCAGGGGCCAAAGCCCGGCGCCGACGCGCCCAGTGCCGGCAGCACACCAAAGCCCAGGGTCAAACCCGTTCCAGCTGACAGCGACAGGAAGCCCCGGCGCGATAATTCCATCTTGCCCATCATCTCCTCCCCGCCTCAGGCCGCGATGCCGGCAGCCGCCTTGATGGCAGCGCGCACACGCGGATAAGTGCCGCAACGGCACAGGTTGGTGATGGCGGCGTCGATATCGGCGTCGCTGGGCTTGGGGTTCTCCTTCAGCAAGGCGACGGCCGCCATGATCATGCCCGACTGGCAATAGCCGCATTGCGGCACCTGCCCCTCGATCCAGGCGCGCTGCACGGCGTGGCTGCGGTCGGTTGACAGCGCTTCGATGGTCGTCACCGATTGACCGGCACAGGCATCCACCGGCATGGCGCAGGACCGCACGGCCTGCCCGTCTATATGGACCGTGCAGGCCCCGCATTGCCCGATGCCGCAGCCATATTTGGTGCCCGTCAGACCCAGATTGTCCCGCAGTGCCCACAGCAGAGGCGTGTCGGGATCGATATCCAGCGGATGATCCTGTCCGTTGATTTTCAGGGTGAGTGTCATGGGGGGCTGCCTGATGTTGTCGTTGGTTAACGGTTCTTCATCACGCCCCCTGATACGGCGCAAGGGCGGTAACCCTGCGGTTACAACGAAAACAAATGCGTAACAGGCGGGCATGTCTTGCCATCCGGGGGCTGGATCGGCTTATCATCGCCACAGATTTCAGGATGCTCGCCGCATGACCAAGACGCCCCCCGCCGCCGATGCCGTCGCCCAGTGGACCGACGTTTATTTCCAGCGCACCCGCGCCATTGTGGAAAAGTTCGGCGATCAGAAGGTCACCTATGCCGTGTTCATGCGCCGGCCCGTGGTGTTCGCCCCGCGGCTGGCGCTGGACTGGCTGCGCGCCGTGGCCGCCGAACGCGGCTTCACCCCCGATATCCAGCTGAATTATGAGGAAACCAAATGGGTGGGGGCGGGTGAGCCCATGATGTGGATCACCGGGCCGTTCAGCCAGATGGCGGAACTGGAGACCCTGTTCCTGATGAAGCTGGGCCCCGCCTGTGTGGCCGCCTACAATGCCTATATGATGTGCGCGGGCCTGCCCAAGGTGGCGTTCCTGGCCATGGATGCCCGCCATTGCGCGGGGACGGAGATGGCGGAGATCATGGCCTATGCGGCATCCGTCGGGTCCGCCCGCGCCCGGCGGCGCGATGGGGCCGTGGGCTTCATCGGCAATGCCACTGACGCCACAGCCCATTATTTCGGGCGCGAGAAGGGTCTGGGCACCATGCCCCATGCCCTGATCGGCTATGCCGGCTCCACCGTCCGTGCCGCGGAAATGTATGCGGAGACGTTTCCCGGTCAGCCCATGACCGTCCTGGTCGATTATTTCGGGCGGGAGGTGACGGACGCGCTGGCCGTCTGCCGCCGTTTCCCCGATATGGCAGCGGCGGGCGACCTGTCGCTTCGCATCGACACGCCGGGCGGGCGCTTTCTGGAGGGGTTGGACCCACCCACCAGCTATGCCGTGCTGGAACGCCACGCGCCCCACAGCATCCGGGGCTACCGGGATGAAAGCGAACTGCGCCATCTGATCGGGGCCGGCGTGTCGGCCGCCGCCATCCATTACCTGCGTGAACAGTTGGACGCGGCTGACTTCCCCAAGGTGAAGATCGTGGCGTCCAGTGGCTTCAGCCCGGAAAAATGCCGTATCATGGCCGATGCCGGCGCGCCCATCGACGTGATCGGCACCGGCAGCTACCTGCCCGACAAATGGTCGGAAACCTATGCCACCACCGACATTGTCGACTATGACGGGGTGAAGCGGGTGAAGGTGGGGCGCGAATTCCTGCTGCGGAAATAGAAAAAGGGGGCGGTCGCACGCCCCCTTTCCCCTTCCGCCCTAAACTTCCTTTTGCCTCAAACGCTGGCGCTGCATCCGCAGCTTGGCTTCACGCGGCACATGCCGCGCGGCGGCAGTCGCCTCCGAAGCCGGCTCTGGTATTTACCAGGGCCGGCTTGGCCTTCATCAGAACCCGACGCGCAGACCCGCGCCGACCGTGTAGTCGGGCTTGTCATCCTCCGCAAACAGCGTGTCGCCCGACAGGTACAGGCCGGCATTGTCAGCCACCGACAGCGACAGGCCCAGGCCGACGCGGAAACCATCGCCCTGCGGATCGGGCAGGATGCTGGTGTTGGTGGCCAGGCTGCTGGTGCGGCGGTTGGACAGGGTGGTGGTATAGGTCTGGCCGTCATCCTTGATCAGGTCTTCCTGATACCCAACGCGCAGTTCCGGCACGGCCATGCGGCCATTGCCCATGTCGATCTGGGTCGAAACCTGACCGCCGATATTGAACAGCAGCTGCTGTTCGGCCAGATCGGAATGGTCCAAGTTCAGATGCAGGGCACCCGTCTCATTCCAGGCATCCAGCTCCACCCGGTCATAATTGAAGCTGACGATGGGGCCATAGCGCAGGGAACCCGCCGTGGCGACGGAACCAAACTCCACCCCCACATGATGGCCCTTGCCCTCCGTCTCGCCATTGGCGGTCAGGTTATAGGCGAAGGTATTACGGCGAATATCCTCGATCTTCAGGTCGGTGTAGCGGTAGCTGGCATCGGCATAGAAGCCACCGGGCAGCGACAGGGTGGCATAGGGGCCAACACCCCAGGCCGTGACCTTGGCCCCACCCAGGTTACCAAACTTGCCATCGGTGTCGGCATAGTTCAGCGCCAGACCAATGCGCACCGTGCCCGACACGGCATAGTCACCGGCAATGCCCGCCGACCAGCTTTCCGGCTTGGACAGGCGCTTGCCCCCCTGATCATCGCGGGCAAGCGCCCCCCAATTGCCACCGGCGGCCAGCTCAAAGCTGCCTTCCGCACGGGTGGCCAGACCGGCACGGATGGCCTGGGTGCGGCCCGTCAGGTCGGCGGACGCGGCGGCGTTGGCGGCCAGGGCACTTTCACCCAGCGCCTGACCGATGGCGGGACCAGTCAGCGCCTGGCTTTCGGTCGCCATCGGATCGACATAGGTGGGCAGGGTCAGGCGATAGGCCAGCAGCATCGTGTCATTCTCGACCCCCGACGCATCCTTGTACGCTTGGCCCACCTGGAAACCGTTCTGGGTGACGAAATCATTGTCGTTGCCCACAAACAGGAAGAAATCATCCAGCTTGGCGGCGTCCAGGGCCGGGACCAGGGCCAGCGCCTCCCACTTTTCCGACAGGCACTGCGTGCGGCAATTCACATTGTTGGTGGCGCCATTGACCAGACCGAACTTGGACAGCTGCGCCGCGTCGTTCATGTCAACAAAGCTGGCGAACTGCACCGGCGTGATGGCCGCGACCAGCACGCCGTTGGGGGCGATGGAGGTGCCGGTATCATAGGCCGTGCCGGCAATGTTGGTGGCGCCTGTCACGTCGATCAGGTCGATGCGGCGGTAAAAGCTGGTGGGACTGCTGTTGGGCGTCGCCCCGCTGCCATAGCCATTACCGTCACGCGACAGCAGCAGGAACTGCGTGTTGTTGAGCGCCAGCAGCTCCGACTGCGCCGCCACTCGGTTCAGGGTGCCACCCGGCGTGCCATTGTTGTTATACATGGGCAGTTGGATGACATATTCGCTCTTCAACACGGGCGCCGCGCTGTTAGACACGTCATAAGACAGCAAGCGGGTGTTACGACGGCTGGTGTTCGTGCTGCTGGCATTCAGGTCCTGAATGGCCGCCGACTGCAACGCCACCCACAGAGTCTTACCATCGGGCGAGAGCGACAGGCCTTCCAGACCCTGGTTATTCTGACGCCCGCGCGTCGGGTTGGCGGGCGTCGATTCCGCCGCACCAAAGTTCAGGGCGCCATTGCGCTGCGGCAATAGACTGGACGGCGGCGCGATAGCCGACAGCAGCTTGCCGTCGCCCGTGAAGTGATAGATGTAGGGGCCATACTCATCGCTGACCCAGATGGTGCCGTCGGCGGCGCGCACAAAGCCTTCGGGGTCCAGCGCCAGACGGCCCGTGCCGGTCAGCGGCAGGTTCGGCAGGCCATTGGCCGCCGGGCGATAGGTGAGGCCCGTGCCCGTCGTGGCCGGGTCCAGGCCGCTGAACGGCGTACCCTTGTCATCGGTGAACTGCACCGTATCCTTCAGCGTTAGACCGATCTGCGTCTGCGGGGCCGCCGCCGTGCCCGTGTACGGGTTGAAGGTCAGCGACAGGACATTGTAACGCGGGATGTAGTTCGTGGTGGCCGCCACATTGTACCCACGGTCGGGCAGCGCATAGAGCGTGCCGGCATAGGAACCGTCGGCATTGCGGCGCCAGCTATGCAGGTCGATCTGCATGGCCGACATGGACCCGAAGGTTTCCCCGAACTTGTCGCGAAGGCTGGCCGACAGGCGCCCCACGCCCTGCAGACCCTGGTTGGTGAAGGTGCTGCCATTCAGCGTGACACTGGTCGCGGTCTGCGCCAGTGCCGGCAGCGACGCGATGGACAGCGCACTGGCCAGCAGCGCCGCGCGATACGAATATTTCATGATGCCCCCTCAAGATGAAAACTTTGAGGCGGGCTGTAACTGTCCTGCGTGACAGGGCGGTTTAGTTTGCACGACAGAATTATTGCGGTGAACAGGTGCCGAACCGGAAACGGGCACGAACGCCAATGCTTCGCGCCGTTTCTGTATATTCACGCATGCGCGTCATGTGCCACGCGCGCGCATCATGGCCCATGGCGTCGCGGACCCCCGCCATTCAAGCCGGGCCAGAAGCTGGTTCAACTGGCTGCCATCGCGCAGCCAGTCGGGCATGTCAAAGGCATAGCCGCGCGGCTGTCGGATCTCGATGCTGTGCGTATCGGCGAAGCGCGCAGGCACCGTATCGCGCGTGTGGCCGCCATCGGTCGGGTGCAATTCCACCAGGATATCCATGCCGGCCAGGGCGGGATAGCGCGCGGGATCCAGCAGCATCTCCTCCGCCCCCTCGATATCGCACCAGACCAGGGTGCGGTACCCTTCATGCAGGGCGAATTGCTGTGGATCGAAAATCCCCCCGACATGGATGTCGACCCCATTCAGGGCCGCCGCCTCCCGGCATTTGCGTTCCGCCTCGGGGTCGATGTCATGGGCCCAGACCTCGATCTGCGGGGCCATGCGTTTGATGCCGACGGCGTAATAGCCCTCGCCGCAGCCGATATTGATCAGATGCTGATAACCGGCATCGGGGATCGCCTGAACAATCTCGTGCAACTCCCCCTCGTAACAGCCCAGCAGCCGGGGTGCCTGCATGCGGTTCGCCGGGTCGGGCAGGATCATGCCCGCAAACGGCCCGCCATGCACACGGCCATCGCCTTGCTTGATGATGGTATTGTTGATCAGCATGCAGCGGTAATGAAGCAGGAATTCGAAAACGTCATTCATTGCGCCTTCGGTGGCCCCGCGCTCGGCCATGATCGCGCTGATCGTATTAAAGGCGCGCTGATGAATGGACATGCGTTTGCCTGCTCGCCCGGACGGGATTTGCGGGCAGAGTAGCCGCAAACCATCCGTCGGTGATCAGAAAATCAACGGTGCCATCGGCTTGCCATTCAGAACCGCAGCTTGGTTGCCAGTTTCAAGGCGGTGGCGCCGTCTTGTGACCAGCTCATGTCGGCATTCAGCTTCATGCGGTCGATCTTGATGATGGGGAATGGTGCCTCCAGCCCCACGCTGCCGCCCGTATCCGCCACCTGCGCCTTCATGGCCGTCAGGCCTGTCAGATCAGAGACGAAGCTGCCCACGCGCGGGCGGTACTCCATGCCCAGATTGGGGCCTGCATTCTCAGTGCCCAGCGCCACCATGCCCGCCGTGACGCGCCAGCCCTTTTGCCCGGCGGTGCAGGCGGTGCCCCAGCTTCCCTGCACACTGCCCGTCAGGGCGCCGAAACCGCCGGCCATATCGCCGGAAACGGAATTGGGCAGCCATGTCTGGTCGCATCCGCGCGTCAGGCGCAGGGACTGGCGCATGCCCTCGGTCCCCATGCGCATGCCGACCTTGCTGTCCAGGCCCAGGGCGCGCAGCTGCGCATCGGCGGCCACGCCCGCCATCTGATAGGTGCGGGGATCGGCGGCAACCCGGATGGGGGTGGACCCGGCGACCGGCGGCGTATCCCCGGTAAAGCGCGCAAACGCGCCATCATAGATCCGACCGATCCAGTCGGTGAGGGTGGCCATCATGGCCTTGCGCCCCTCCACCGGATCGGACGGGACCAGCGGGGCCTCCGTCACGATGGCGGCGGGAAGGCTGGGCAGCGATCCGGCAGCGTACTGGGTCGAGGGGGCGGCGATACCGTTGAAACGGATGGCAAAGATGGTGGGCTGCGCGGCCTCCGCCAGGGCGGGTACCGTGGATAGCAGCGACAGTATCGCCAACAGACCGGCCTTTGTCCGCATGCCTATCCCTCCCATCAATTAAGCACAGCTTACCGGACCGATCCGGCAACAGGCTGTGACAAGCAGCGCCCCCGTGGAACAATCGAATAATATGATAATAAGGCAGAAAGGCGGCGGCGCAACCCATTTTGCCCGCCCACCCATGGCCGTTTCACGGCAGCATCCGGGGTAGCCCAAATGAAAAGGGCGGACCCGAAGGCCCGCCCCTATACCGCTTCAGCCTGTTGGCCGATATCAGTTATCGCCCATCTTCAGGGCGGCGATGAAGGCACTCTGCGGGATTTCGACCTCGCCGAACTGCCGCATACGCTTCTTGCCTTCCTTCTGCTTGTCCAGCAGCTTGCGCTTACGGCTGATATCGCCGCCATAGCACTTGGCCAGAACGTCCTTGCGCATGGCGGCGATGGTCTCGCGCGCCACGACCTTGCCGCCGATGGCCGCCTGGATTGGGATCTTGAACAGGTGGCGGGGGATCAGGTCCTTCAACCGTTCACACAGCTGACGGCCACGATATTCGGCCTGACTGCGGTGGACGATCATGGACAGGGCGTCCACCGGCTCCGCATTCACCAGGATCGACATCTTGACCAGATCACCCTCGCGGTATTCCTCCAGCTGGTAATCGAAGCTGGCATAGCCGCGGCTGATGGACTTCAACCGGTCATAGAAATCGAACACCACTTCGTTCAGCGGCAGCTCATAGACGATCATCGCCCGGCCACCGACATAGGTCAGGTCCTTCTGCACGCCGCGTCGTTCGGTGCAGAGCGCTAGCACACCACCCAGATATTCATCGGGCAGCATGATCGTGGCCTTGATCCACGGCTCCTCGATATGGTCGATGCGCACCACGTCCGGCATGTCGGCCGGATTATGCATCTCGATCACCTTGCCGTCGGTCATGTGCATCTTATAGACGACCGACGGGGCCGTGGTGATCAGGTCCAGATCGAATTCACGCTCCAGCCGCTCCTGGATGATCTCCAGATGCAGCAACCCTAAGAAGCCGCAGCGGAAGCCGAAGCCCAGCGCCGCCGAGCTTTCCGTCTCATACTGGAAGGACGCGTCGTTCAGCGCCAGCCTGCCCAGGCTGTCGCGCAGATGCTCGAACTCCGCCGCATCCGACGGGAACAGGCCGCAGAACACCACAGGGATCGACGGCTTGAACCCGGCGAGCGCGGTGGGCGCCAGGCGGCGTTCCTCGGTGATCGTGTCACCGACTTTGGTGTCGCGGATATCCTTGATGGCGGCGGTCACGAAGCCCATCTCGCCCGGCCCCAGCTTCTCCAGGGCGATCTTCTTGGGCGTGAAGATACCCACCCGGTCCAGCTCACGCGTGGCACCGGTCGCCATGAAGCGCACCTTCTGGCCCAGCTTCAACTCGCCATTGACCACGCGGACCAGAATGACGACGCCGAGATAGGCATCGTACCAGCTGTCGACGATCAGGGCCTGCAGCGGCGCGCTGGCATCGCCCTTGGGCGGCGGCAGGCGGGTGACGATGGCTTCCAGCACGCCTTCGATATTCAGGCCGGTCTTGGCGGAAATCTCCACCGCGTCGGACGCGTCCAGCCCGATCACATCCTCGATCTGCGCCTTTACGCGCGGCACATCGGCCGCCGGCAGGTCAACCTTATTCAGGATGGGCACGATCTCGTGATTGGCATCCAGCGCCTGATAGACGTTGGCTAGCGTCTGCGCCTCCACCCCTTGGCTGGCGTCGACCACCAGCAGCGAGCCTTCACAGGCGGCGAGGCTGCGCGAGACCTCATAGGCGAAGTCGACATGGCCCGGCGTGTCCATCAGGTTCAACTGATAGGTCTCGCCATCCTTGGCCTTGTATTCCAGGCGCACGGTCTGCGCCTTGATCGTGATCCCGCGCTCCCGCTCGATATCCATATTATCGAGCAACTGCGCCTTCATATCGCGCGCCTCGATGGCGCCGCAGAATTCGATCAGACGGTCAGCCAGCGTCGACTTGCCATGGTCGATATGGGCGATGATGGAGAAGTTACGGATCTTCGACAGGTCGGTCATGGACAGGCGCGCACCAGAATATAGAGTTGCGGCGCAAGATAGGGTCAAGGGGGGCGGAAGGCAATGACCCTGCGGGCCGGCAGGGGACAGGGGTGGTGTGCAAAGCACCCAACCGCCCCTGCCCCTCCACAAGATACCCCTATCCAGAAACGATGCATGACACCAAATTGAACAAAAGGGGTTAATTCCACAGGATTTCTTCCTATATCCCCATGGACTTCCCTCCAGACGTTGATTTTTTTCGTACGATGACGGACATCATCGGCAATAAAAATTGGAAAGGAAAATCCATGTTGCCGGATTATATTCAAGAGTTTTTAGCCCAGCATGATGCGTCACTGCGTATGGGCGGTGGCCTTATCATCCTGATACTGGCCGCTTGGATCACCAATTCTGTGGTGAAGAAACTGGTACTCGGCCTGATCCGGCGCGGCCTGTCCATGACGCGGTATGGCAATGATGAGGTGCTGGCGCAGCAGCGGCTGATCCCGCGCCTAGCCAATGTCATGCCGGCCCTGGTGATCATGGCCGGGATCAACCTGATCCTCGGTTTGCCCGACGCCCTGGTCCTGGTCGTGCGCAATGTCTGTGCGGCCTTCATCATCCTGACCCTGGCCATGGCGGTCAGCGCCCTGCTGAACATCGTCATTGCCGTCTATGGCCGCCGCCCGGACGCACATCGCAAGCCCATCAAGGGCTATGTACAGTTGGTGAAGCTGGTGGTGTTTGCCATTGCCGCCGTGCTGGTCATCGCAGCCCTGATGGACCGGTCGCCGCTGATCCTGCTGTCGGGTGTCGGTGCGCTGGCCGCCGTCCTGATGCTGGTGTTCCAGGATACGCTGCTGTCGCTGGTGGCCAGTGTACAGATTTCATCGGGCGACATGCTGCGGGTGGGCGACTGGATCGAGATGCCGCAGATGAATGCCGATGGCGATGTCATCGACATCGCGCTGCATACGGTGAAGGTCCAGAACTGGGACAAGACCATCACCACCCTGCCCACGCGCAAGCTGATTTCCGAACCGTTCAAGAACTGGCGCGGTATGCAGGAGGCGGGCGGACGGCGCATCAAGCGCTCCTTGTTGCTGGACCAGACCAGCGTGCGCTTCCTCACCCCGCAGGAAATGGCGAAGCTGCGCCGGTTCCGCGTGCTGACCGACTATCTAGGCGATAAGGAGCAGGAGCTGGCGCAGTGGAACGGCAAGCTGGACGAGGGGGATCAGTATAATGCCCGGCGCCTGACCAACCTGGGCACCTTCCGCGCCTATCTGCAGAATTATCTGCGCCACCATCCGGGCATCCACCAGAACATGACCCTGCTGGTCCGCCAGATGGCGCCAACGTCACAGGGCCTGCCGATGGAGATCTATTGCTTCACCAATACCGTCGCCTGGGCGAATTATGAGGCGATCCAGGCCGATATCTTTGACCATGTGCTGGCCGTCCTGCCGGAATTCGGCCTGCGCGTATTCCAAAGCCCCAGCGGGTCCGACCTGCACCAAGTCAGCGCCAGCTTCGCCCTACCCCTGCCCCTGCGTGCCGCGAACGAGGGCGTGTAAAATCGGGGGAGGGTCGCCCCCTCCCCCGCACCCTTGTCACTTACCCGGTTCCTTCAACATCGCCTTGCGCTTCTCAGCCAGCGGCGAGACATAGCCCGGCACCTCCGGCGGTACATCCTCAGCATAGGCTTCCAGGGTGCCGCGCACGCCTTCATCGGGGCCGTCGGTCGGTTCCTCCAGAAGGTCGGGACGGTCGCGTTCCACCCGCTTCAGCACGGATTTGGGGATATCCTCGACGGTGCCGGTGATCTTGTAGCTGTGCATGCGGCCCATCAGCACGCCATGCACCCCGCTCTGCCCCATGCGCATCCAGGGCCACCAGGGGGCCTGACGCATGAAGCCGGCGGTGAAGCGGGCACTTTCCAGCGACCGATCATCAATCTCCGCCGCCGGCGTGAAGATGGTGAAATGTTCAGACGGGTTGACGCGTTTGCCCGTGGAAGCCTTGGGCCAGCCTTCGGGCGTCACCGGGTTGGTATATTCATGGGCGTAATCCCAGCTCAACAGATACTGGTCGCCGATGCGCTGCCAGGGCAGCAGGAAGGGTTTGCCCTTCTGGCCCTTGGTGCCGTTATCGTTGTTCACCGTCTCGCTGTCGCCCACCCGGAAAACCTTCTGTTCCAGGGTCAGGGTGCCGCGCCAGCGGTCGTTCAGGAACGGGAAGACCTCCACCCGCTCTCCGGTCCAGGGATTGTCCCAATGATCGATGATCTCGCCCGTCGCCAGATCGGTGAAATAGCCGCATTCCTTGCCCAGAACCTTCAGCGACCCATCCGGCTGCACGATGTTGCGGTTATTGCCGAACCCGCAATAACCGAACAGCGGTACCGCCCGCTTATCGCCGACAATGGCGTACTGCACCCCCTGATAGCCCGACAGAACCGCCTTCGGCCCCAGCGTGCCCCACATCTTGCCGAACCCGTACAGGTTCTCTTTCGGGTCCATCACATCCAGGGGACGCAGATTGCCCTTGGTCAACGGCGGCGCGCCGAAGGCCGGCACCGACGCGGCCATGGCGCCCATCCCGGCCATGCCAGAAAAGATCGACCGCCGGCTGAGGGATTTGAACATCGCTTCCTGGATCATGGCCTTACCCGTTTGTGATTATCGTCGGGACCGGTCGTGCCGGCCCTGACAAAACCATCAGGCCCGATGGTTCGGGGGGTGAAGCGCCGATGTCGTGCCTATCCGCCCGTCGGTGACGGTGCCGGTGATGAATTTTTCTGAACGCCAATGTCGGCGCGCGGCATACTTCCCCGTCCTATGAAGATGAAGGGAGGCCCGATCATGCTGTACGCCATTCTGTGCTATAATGAGGAAGACTATGTCGGCGCCTGGACGCCGGAAGAAGATGCCATTGTCATGGACCGGCTGGGCAAGGTGCAGCAGGGCTGGGCGGACAAGGGCAAGCTGGGCCCAGTCGCGCGCCTGATGCCGACAACGGCCGCCGCCACCCTGCGCAAGGGCAAGGAGGAGCCGCTGATCCTGGACGGTCCGTTTGCGGAGACCAAGGAACAGCTTCTGGGCTTCTACATCGTCGATTGCGAGGGGCTGGAAGAGGCGCTGGACAAGGCACGCGAACTTGCCAAGGCCAATCCGGGCAAGGGTTCCTATGAAATCCGGCCCGTGGCCCTGTTCATGCCGGGGGGGCCGCTGTCACCATGACCACGGATACAGGCTGGATCAACGCCGCCCTGGCGGCGGCCCGGCCCCAGGCGGTGGGGGCGCTGCTGCGCTATTTCCGCGATCTGGACCTGGCGGAGGAAGCGTTTCAGGAGGCCGCCTTGCGCGCCCTCTCATCCTGGCCAAAGAACGGGCCGCCGCGCGACAGTGCTGCCTGGCTGATCATGGTGGGCCGCAATGCCGGTATCGACCAGACCCGCGTGCGGTCCCGCCATGTCGCCCTGCCCGATGATGACGCGCCTTTGTCCGATCTGTCGGATCGGGAGGCGGAGATGGCGGGGCGGCTGGACGCGGCGGATTACCGCGACGATGTCCTGCGCCTCTTGTTCATCTGCTGCCATCCGGACCTGCCGGCGACACAGCAGATCGCACTAGCGCTCCGCATCGTGTCGGGCCTGTCGGTGAAGCAGATCGCGCGCGCCTTCCTGGTCGGCGACAGCGCCATGGAACAGCGCATCACCCGCGCCAAGGCCCGTATCGCCACAAACCCGGTCGCGTTTGAGGCACCGGGCGCCGCCGACCGGCCGGAACGGCTGGGGCCTGTGGCAGCCATGGTCTATCTGCTCTTCAACGAAGGCTATTCCGCCAGTGCCGACGAACAGCCGGCCCGCGCGCCGCTATGCGAGGAGGCGATCCGCCTGGGCCGGCTGCTGCTGCGCCTGTTCCCGGCGGAGCCGGAGGTGATGGGGCTGCTGGCCCTGATGCTGTTGCAGCATGCCCGCCGCCCCGCCCGCTTCGCCCCCGACGGATCGGTGATCCTGCTGGAGGACCAAGACCGGACCCTGTGGCACCGCTCGGCCATCAATGAGGGGCTGGCCCTGCTGGACAAGGCCGTGCGCCACCGCCGTTCCGGCCCTTATCAGATACAGGCCGCCATCGCCGCCTTGCATGCGCGCGCCGCGACCCCCGCCGATACTGACTGGGCGCAGATCGACCTGCTCTATGGCGGGCTGGAGGCCCTGTCCCCCTCCCCCGTCGTCACCTTGAACCGGGCTGTCGCGGTATCAAAGGCGCGCGGGGCGGCGGCGGCCCTTGCCATGGTGGAACCGCTGGGCGACCGCCTGTCAGGCTATTTCCATTTTCATGGGCTGCGCGGCGGGTTGCTGAAACAGCTGGGCCGTACCGCAGAGGCGCGCGACGCCTTTGGCCGCGCCATCGCGCTGGCCCACAGCCCGGCGGAAGCTGCCCATATCCGCCAGATTCTGGATGGTTTGCAGAGCCCGTAAATTTTTTCAGGGGCACTGTCGGATCAAGGGGGCCGCCCACCGTCCTTGGGCTATCATCTATTTACCAACCCATGGAGAAACCCATGACCGACAAGCCCGAATACGCGCACAACATCCCCGGCGTCATCCCGCATCTGGTAGTGACTGGCGCGCGTGAAGCCATTGAGTTCTATATTAAGGCCTTCGGCGCCACCAAGGTCATGGAAATGCCGGCGGAAGATGGCAAGCGGCTGTTGCATGCCCAGCTGATCATCAATGGCGGCACCATCATGATGTGCGATGATTTCCCCGAATATCGCGGCGGCACCCCCACCGAATACCCCAAGCACGCGCCCGTGACGCTGCATATGGCAGTCCCCGATATCGACGCCGCCTTCGCCCAGGCCGTGGCCGCCGGCGCCACAGAGGCGATGAAGCCCGCCGACATGTTCTGGGGCGACCGTTACGGCCAGGTCCGTGACCCCTACGGCCATCTCTGGTCCCTGTCCACGCCCAGCAAGCCCGGTGCGGTTGTCACCAACGGCTGCTGATCCGACCGTCACCTGTGAGTACGCGGGTGACGGGACGCCCCGCAGGCAACCGGGAAACCCATCCCCCGGCCCTGCGGGGCGATCCTTTGCGAGCTGTGACGATTGGATCTGTCTGCGGTGATTGGTGGTTGCGATGCAGCGCCATGGTTGGGAAACTGTGTCGGTGTCCTGACCAACCGGAGACCGGGAAAAACCCTTGCAGCATCATTTCGATCTGACCGGCATCGCCATCGTCATGTCCGTCGCCCTGCTGTGCGGACTGGCCCTGTCGCGGCTGAAACAGCCGGCCATCGTCGGCTATATCGTGGCAGGCATCGTTCTGGGGCCGGGCGGTTTCGGCCTTGTCTCCCCATCGGAAAGCATCAGTGCACTGGCGGAGCTGGGCGTGCTGATGCTGCTATTCCTGGTGGGCATGGAACTGTCGGTGAAGGCGTTCCAGGCAGTGTGGAAGGTGGCGCTGGCGGCGGTCGCCTGTCAGATCGGCCTGTCGCTGCTGGTCACCGGCCTTGCCGGCCTGCTGCTGGGCTGGCCCTGGCCGCGCGCCATCGTCATGGGCTTCGTCATGGCCCTGTCGGGCACGGCGGTGGCCATCAAGATGCTGGAGGATGTAGGCGAACTGAAGACGGAGACGGGCCGCGTCACCGTCGGCGTGCTGATCGCCCAGGATCTGGCCTTTGTGCCGCTGCTGCTGATCACCAATGGCATGGGCAGCGGAAGCGGCCTGTCGGCGGCTGTGTTTTTCAAGCTGGGGGCCGCCATGGCGGCCCTGGGCGGGCTGGTCTGGTTCCTGTCACGCCGGGAACGGCTGGCCGTTCCCTATGGCGAATGGTTCAAGCGCAACCATGAGGTCATTCCGTTGGCCGCAATGGCCTTCTGTTTCACCATGGCGGCGGCGACGGGCGTCATTGGCCTGTCCGCGGCGTTCGGCGCCTTTGTTGCGGGTTTCATGCTGGGCAATTCCGATGGGCGGGCCCAGGCCTTGCGCGCCACCCACCCGATCCAGTCGGTGCTGATCGTGGTGTTCTTCCTGTCCATCGGCCTGATGATCGACCTGTCCTTCGTCTGGTCGCATCTTGGGGAGGTGCTGTTGCTGCTGTTCGCGGTGACGGCGGTGAAATCGGCCATCAATGTCGGCACCCTGCATCTGCTGGGCGAACCGTGGGAGCGGGCCTTTCCCGCTGGCGTCATCATGGGCAGCCTGGGGGAATTCAGCTTCGTGCTGGCCGCCGCCGGCCTGTCCATCGGCGTCATTGACCGCGACGCGCAGCAGATGGCGGTGACGGTCATCGCGCTCTCCTGGCTGTTCAGCCCCATCTGGCTGATCAGCGCCCGACGCTTCCATGTCCTGGCCGAGGGCGGCATCGGCAGCATGCGCGGTGCCCTGAAACAGATCTACCGGGGAGAGATCGCGATGATCAACCGGGCCGCCGTGGCTTTCCTGCAGGGGGCCGCCGCGTTGGTGGACGCGGTGCGGCAGCTATGGACCCGACGCTAACCTCCCGCCACTGACCCGGCTCCAATCCGTCCAGGGTCCAGTCGCCGACGGCGCGGCGAATCAGGCGCAGGGTCGGGAAACCCACTGCCGCCGTCATGCGCCGCACCTGCCGGTTCTTGCCCTCGCGCAGCACGATCTCGATCCAGCTGGTGGGGATCGACTGCCGGAACCGGACCGGCGGGGTGCGGGGCCACAGCCAGGATGGCTCCTCGATCCGCCGCACCTCTGCCGGCAGGGTCGGCCCATCCTTCAGGGTCACGCCCTGGCGCAGGGCGGCCAGGGCCTCGTCGGTCGGCACGCCCTCCACCTGCACGCAATAGGTTTTGGGCCATTTATGGCGCGGCTGGCTGATGCGGGCGATCAGGCCGCCATCATCGGTCAGCACCACCAGCCCCTCGCTGTCACGGTCCAGCCGGCCCGCCGGATAGACGCCGGGCACATCGACGCATTGGGCCAGGGTACGCGCGCCTGTGCCTTCGTCCGTGAACTGGCACAATAGGTCGAATGGCTTATTCAACAGGATGATGCGGGTCATCTGAATTGCATTGCGTGGAAGGAGGGTCCAGGGTCGCCCCCCGCTGTATAGGCGAGGGCGGTCGCCCGGCGCATCACCAAACCACGAATGGAAGGATCAGACCATGACGCGTTTTGTGAAAGCCCCGCAGGGACAGGGTATCACCCTGGACCGCCGGCAGGTCCTGGTCACCGGCCTTGCCGCCGGTGTGGCGGGCATGGCGAGCGCCGGCCCCGCAATGGCACAGGGCCCCTCCCCCTACACGCTGCCGGCCCTGTCCTACGCCCCGGCGGCCCTGGAACCGCATATCGATGCCCAAACCATGGAAATCCACCATGGCAAGCATCATCAGGCCTATGTCACCAACCTCAACAACGCATTGGCCGATTACGGGCAGTTGCAAAAACTGTCCCTGACCGAGTTGATGGCCAAGCTGCCGGACCTGCCCGACGCGGTGCGCACCGCCGTGCGCAATAATGGCGGCGGCCATGCCAACCATTCCATGTTCTGGTCCATCATGGGGCCGGGTGCCGGCGGCACCCCCACCGGCGCTGTCGCCAAGGCCATCGATGGCAGCTTCGGCGGGTTCGACGCCTTCAAGAAGGCCTTCAATGAGGCCGGTGCCAAACAGTTCGGGTCCGGCTGGGTGTTCGTGACGCTTGCGCCCGACGGCAAATTGTTGATCCAGGCGAAGCCTAACCAGGATACGCCCCTGATGGAGGGCAAGCCCGTCCTGATGGGCAATGACGTCTGGGAACATGCCTATTATCTTAAATATCAGAACCGCCGGGCGGACTATCTGGCAGCCTGGTGGAATCTGGTGAACTGGCAGGCGGTCAATGACCGGCTGGCCCGCATCACCAAGGGGGAAGTGATCTGACCATGCGAGGCTGGCCGTGACACGCCTGAAGCCATTGCCCCCGGATCTGGCCCTGCCTGTGCGCACCGCATCGGCGGGCAAGGTCCTGGGCGATTGCGGCCTGTGTGGTCGGCCCCTGATCGCGGGGCCCAGCGTGGAGGAACACCACCTGCTGCCCCGCAGCCAGGGTGGCAAGGAAACGGTGCCACTGCACCGCGTCTGCCACCGGAAAATCCATGCCGAACTGTCGGAAAAGGAACTGGCGCGCGGCTACACCACGCTGGAGTCCTTGCGCGCCCATCCCGACATCGCCGCCTTCATCCAGTGGGTGGCCCGTAAGCCCCCGGAATTCACCGCCGTCACCTTCCGCGCCAAGGACCATGCAAAGGCTGGCCGGAAATATCGGGACTGACAACCAGTCCATGTCGGTCAGGTCGCGGGCAAAGCACGAGCCCTGACCGATAAAGGCACCATCGGCATCAGGGCTCACCTGCGGATCGACCTGACCTACGGCGATATCCCCGGCCCAATCTAGAGGTCTGGAGCTTAGTAGATAAATACAACGGTTTATATTTTCAATTAGTTGAATATACCCAAAACCAGCACACCCGCTGGACTATATCGGACCAACATTATCTCTTGCGCAACAAAATGTAATATCGCATAATCATTATGCGAATATACGATGGCTGAGAACGTGCCAACAGCCACGCCCAAGCAAACATAAAAGCTTCCAAGGGAGGAACTTCATGTCTATCGCGGAACGCCGGGCGTGCCCGGCGAAGGGGGATTTGCGCGTCCGCTCTATCCATCGTCTGCTGCTGTCCACGGGCCTGATGCTGGCCATGGCGGCTCCGGTCGCCGCCCAGACGGCCCCAGCCCAGAATGACGGCGCGACGCTGGAAGAGATCGTGGTGACGGCGCGGCGCCGGTCGGAAGCGTTGCAGGACACGCCCGTGGCCGTCACGGCCTTCACGGCGGAAGCGCTGGAAGCGCGCAGCGTGGAGACGCTGGACAATATTGCCCGCTTCACGCCGAACATTCGGTTTGACGGTGCCGCCGCCCTGTCGGGGGGCAATTACAACGCCACCGTCTTCATTCGCGGCATCGGCCAGAACGACTTCGCGATCTTCAGCGATCCCGGCGTCGGCTTCTATGTTGATGGCGTCTATTATGCCCGCTCCATCGGCGGCATCATGGATGCGGTGGATCTGGCCAGCGTTGAGGTATTGCGCGGGCCGCAGGGCACCCTGTTCGGCAAGAACACCATCGGCGGCGCCGTCCTGATCAGCACGCAGCGTCCCACGGATGATCTGTCGGGCCGGGTGGAACTGACCACGGGCCGCTTCGACCGGCTGGATGTGAAGGGCGTGGTGAATGTGCCCCTGGCCGATGGCAAGGTGCTGACCCGCCTGTCGGTTTCCTCGCTGAACCGCGATGGCTATGCCAAGCGCCTGTCCGACGGCCAGGACATGGGCGACCGCAATGCCGACAGTGCACGGTTGCAGATCACGACGAATGTTACGGAAGATATCGATTTTCATCTGGTTGGCGATGTTACGCGGGCCCGCGAACATTCCGCCCCGAACAAGTTGCTGGCCATCGCGCCGGCGCCGGGCCTGACCGGCGTACCCTTCCTGGTGAACTACAACAACCTTGTGGCCCCGACACGCGGCGTGACCGCGCCCAACGGTCAGAAGACGCTGAACAGCTCCTTCATCACCGACAGCCCGTTCACCACCTGGGCCACCGGCCCCAATGTCAACGATCTGGACCTGTGGGGCTTGGCCGGCACCCTGACCTGGAACCTGGGCACTGTCGAGGCCAAAAGCATCACGGCCTATCGTGAGCTGCAGGCGACCTTTGCCCGAGACGGCGACAATACGCCCTTCACCTATCGCGAGACGTTCAACGACGATGACCAGTGGCAGTTCAGCCAGGAATTCCAGTTGAGCGGCGATGGCATGGATGGCCGTTTCACCTGGGTGGGTGGCGTCTATTACTTCACCGAGGAAGGCACCGACAATGCCCGCGCCGATCTGGCCATGGGCCTGTGGCCGCCGCTGGGGCCGGCACTGTCGCCCGCCACATTGATCCTGAACCGTATCGATAACACCTCCTATGCGGCATTCGGCCAGGGCAATTTCAAGCTGACGGACGATCTGTCGGTCACCGCCGGCGCCCGCTGGAACCGCGACAAGAAGTGGATTTCAGTCTTCAACCGCCGTCAGCGCGATCAGGTGGTCTTCACCGACGTGCAGCGGTCGGGCGACTGGAACGCCTTCACGCCGAAGCTTGGCCTGGAATACAAGGCCAGTGACGACGCGATGCTCTACGCCTCCGCGGGCAAGGGCTTCAAGAGCGGCGGCTACAATGCCCGCCCGCTGGCCGATGCCTCGGAAGTGACGCAGTATGAGCCGGAAACCATCTGGACCTATGAGGTCGGGGCCAAGACCGGCTGGCTGGACAACCGCCTGATCGTCAATGTCGCGGGATATCTCAGCAAGTATGACAATATCCAGCTGACCGTGAACCAGACGCCCCGCAACTTCGTGGCCAACGCCGCGAAGGGCACCATCAAGGGGGCGGAGCTGGAGGTGCGGGCCAAGCCGGCCAAGGGCCTCGATTTCGATCTGGCCGTCGGCTACACCGACGCGAAATATGACGAGGTCGGGACGGGCCTGGGCCCCACGCAGATCTTGCCCATCACCAAGGCGGCAAAGTTCGTGAAGACCCCGAAATGGACGGTCAGCACGGGCCTGCAATATACCTACGCCATGGGTGACGGCAGCACGCTCAGCCTGCGCGGCGATCTGTCGGCCTATTCCAAGTTCTACAATGACGTGGCCAATACCGAACTGGTGGCACAGTCCGGCTATGGCATCGTCAACAGCCGCCTGACCTATACCTCGCCGGATGACAGCTGGACCCTGGCCCTGTTCGCCACCAACCTGACCGACCGGCGCTATTTCGTGTCGGGCAATGCCAGCGCCGCCTTCGGTCTGGCCGAGGCCTCCTATGGCCGCCCGCGGGAATGGGGCGTGACATTGGGGGCGAAGTTCTAAGGCGGGATGTTGCTGCCTCTCCCGCAAGCGGGCGAGGGACAAAATTCCACCCCTCGCCCACGAAGGTGGGAGAGGGAGGGGCCCATTGGCACTAGCCAATGGGAGGGTGAGGGAACCACCCGCTGACATCCCGACAACCGGCACGAGCCTATCAAAAGGTCAATTTCCTTCAATACGGGATCGGGCCGGGTGGCGATAAACGGGCAAACAGCCCCGGAGACGCCACCCGTGACCCGATCCTTTGACGATAGACAATGCCGCTCCGCCATCATCGACAAACGGGGGCGGGCATGAACAGCACCCTGCTGCTGGCCATGGCCAGCTTCGCGCTTGTCGCCTCCATCACCCCCGGTCCCGTCAACAGCATGGCGCTGGCCAGCGGCGTGCAGCACGGGTTCCGGCGCAGCCTGGGCTTCGTCACCGGCGCCACGGTGGGCTTCACGGCCCTGCTGCTGCTGGCCGGTCTTGGCATGGCCGACGCGGTGGCGCGGCTGCCCATGCTGGATATGGCCATGCGGGTGGCGGGAACCGGGTTCCTGTTCTATCTGGCCTTACGCCTCTGGCGGGCCGCTGGCGGCATGGCGGCGGGTGAGGTGCCGGTGGCACCCTCGCTATGGGCCGGGGCCAGCCTGCAATGGCTGAACCCCAAGGCCTGGATCGCGGCGGTGGCCGGCATGGGCGCCTATGGATTGCAGGACGGCATGGTCAGCGTCCTGGTCTTCGCCGGCCTCTATTTCATCATCTGCTACGCGTCTATCGCTCTCTGGGCCTATGCCGGCACCTGGGCGTCGCAGATCATCGGCACGGCGGACCGGATGCGCCTTTTCAACCGCACCATGGCGGTTCTGCTGGCAATTGGCGCTGTCGCCATGCTGGCCGGCCACTGAAAATGACAAGGCCCGCCATGGCGTAAACCATGGCGGGCCTTGCATTAACAATGCAGGTACCGTGATCAGAACCCGTGCCGCACCATGGCCGGCATCAGCACCACCATGTCCTGATCCGCCTTCAGATAGGGGGCCAGGGTGGATAGGGCGGGGCGGAACGGGGCAAGGGTACGATCGGCCACTTCTGCCGTCACGGCATCGCTGACCGCCGCGCGCGCGTCACCCGACAGCAGTTCCATAATGAAGTCGAACTGCGAGCGCTTGTGCGGCAGGGTAATCGCGCGCACGGGCGCATCCTCGGCCAGCTTCAGCGCCTTGCGCACCTCGCCCATGGCGGTGGCATAACCGCCCAGCGCATCCACAAGGCCCAGTTCCTTGGCCTGACGGCCCGTATAGACACGGCCCTTGGCAATCTCCTTCACCTTGTCCAGCGGCAGGTTGCGCCCTTCGGCCACACCCTGGGTAAAGGCGGCATAGGTGCTGTCTAGGAAGGCGTTGAGGCGGGCTTCCTGGGTCTCGCTGAACGGCGTGTTGGAGGACCACATGCCGGCATTGGCACCGCGGCTGATCGGTTCGACATTGATACCGGCCCAATCGGTCAGGCCGCGCACCACCATCTTGCCGGCGATCACGCCGATGGAACCGGTGATGGTGCCGGGTTCGGCCACGATGCGGTCAGCCCCCATGGAGACCCAGTAACCGCCCGATGCCGCAACGGCGCCCATCGACACGATGACCGGCTTGCCCTTGGCCTTGGCCTTCAGCACCTTGCGGCGCACCACCTCCGACGCGACGGCGCTGCCGCCAGGGCTGTTCACACGGAACAGGATGGCCTTCACATTGTCATCTTCAATGGCTTGGTCAAAGGCGGCGGCAATGGTGGCCGCACCAAAGCTTTCGTCACCCGACAAAGGATCGGCCTGGCTGTCCCCGCGCATGATGGCGCCGTCACCGACGATCATGGCCACCAGCGGCGCATCGGTGATCGACATATCGATCCCTTCCGGCGGGGCGCGGTTATAATCCTGCAGGCTGACCAGTTCCGGCTCGCCACCGGTGCCGCCGGCGGCCTTGGCCTTCTCGATGGCCCAGTCAACCGCCTCGTCCCAATAGGCCAGCTTGTCGACCAGCTTGGCGTCCAGTGCCTCCTTGTCCATCAGCGGGGCCTTGTCCACGGCGGCGCGCACGGCGGCATCATTGATGCCACGGGCCAGCGCCACATCGGTCACCCACTGGTTGAACAGATCACCGATCAGGCTGTCGATGGCTTCGCGGTTGGCCGGGGTCGGGCCGGTTTCCGTATATTGCTCGGCGAAGGACTTGTATTCCTCGCGCTTGCGGAACTGCGGCTCTACCTTCAGCTTGTCCAGCGTGCCGCGCAGGAAGGTCAGTTCCGCCTGCATGCCGGTGATAGCCATGTCGCCCATCGGCTGCATCCACACCTGCTCGAACGCCGTGGCCAGGTAATAGGGCTGCATGCCATTGCCCATTTCGCCAAAGCTTTCGGCATGGACGATGGCAAAGCGGCCTTCCTTGCGCAGCTTGGCGATGCTGTCGCGCAGTTCCTGCGTCACCGCAAAGGAATGCACGCCATTGCCGGTGCGGGCAATGATGCCCTTGACACGCGGGTCCTTGGATGCCCGGTTCAGGGTGCGGACCACCTGTTCCACCGTGGTGCGGTGATCCCCCAGCAGACCCGCGACCGGGCTGTTCGCCGGCGCCTCGGCCAGCGGCTTTTCCAGGTCCAGTTCAAGAACGATGCTGTCGGGCAGCTTGGGCTGCCGGTTGGCCAGATGCACACCAAGGCCGATGGCACCGGCGACGAGAAGCACAGACAGAAAGCCAATGATGGCGAAAACGCGTAGGATGATCCGCATGACCCGTTCCGATTGATACCGAACCCGCCCACACTAACCGCGAAGGCAGCCGCACGGCCAGAGGTGAAACAACCCCGTTACGATGAAGTTCCCCGCCCCGCACCCAGGGCGCGAGAAGGAACGCCAATGGGATATGGGGTTGGCAGGGCATGATGCCAGGGGTTGGTGTGCGAAAGCGGGCCATTGTTGAACCCGCTCGCCCCGGTTATGGTCCCGCTCATGATCAACCCCGCCGCACTTCATGTTCTGCCTCTGACCCTGCCCGACCCGCTGGCCGCGTTTGCGGTACTGGCGGGGCAGAAGGGGGCCATGCTGCTGGATGGCGGGGCGGCGGATGGGGGCCGCGCGCGTTACTCCATCCTGGTGGCTGATCCGTTTTCCTGGATCGAAGTGGCGGGCGACGGGACGGTGACGCAGGACGGCACCCGGCTGACCCTGGACCCCTTCACGGCCCTGGAACAGGCGCTGCGCCCCTTTGCGCGGGTCCTGCCCGCCGGCCTGCCCCCCTTCACCGGTGGTGCCGTGGGCGTCATGGGGTATGAGCTGGGCCGGTATCTGGAGCGGCTGCCGGCGCCCCAGGATACCGGCATCGACCTGCCCGACATGGCCTTCGGCCTGTACGACACTGTCGCCGTTATCGACCATGCGCAGGACAGGGCCTGGGTCATCTCCGGCGGGGAACGCGAATCCGATCCGGCCCGCCGGCCCCACCGGGCCAAGGAACTGGCACAGTCGCTCAATGACCGGCTGGCCAGCGCCCCGCCGCTTTCCCGCGACAATGGCGACGGCCTGCTGCGCCGGCCAGGGTGGGAGGCGGAGCTATCACCCGCCACCTATCGCGACCGGGTGGCGCGCATCCTGGACTATATCCGGGCCGGCGACATCTATCAGGCCAACATGACCCAGCGCTTTCTGGGCCGTCTGCGCCCCGGCGTCACACCCTGGGATGCCTATCGCCGCCTGCGCCCGCGCACATCGGCCCCCTTCTCCGCGTTCCTGAACTTAGGCCACGGTCGGGCCATTGCGTCGGGGTCGCCGGAACGGTTCCTGTCGCTATCCGCCGATGGCGCTATTGAGACGCGGCCCATCAAGGGCACCCGCCCCCGCCATGCCGACGCCATGCGCGATGCCGAACTGGCCGCGGAACTGCTGTCGTCGGAGAAGGACCGGGCGGAAAACCTGATGATCGTCGATCTGCTGCGCAACGACCTGTCGCGGGTGGCAGTGATCGGGTCGGTCAGGGTGCCCAGCCTGTGGGGTCTGGAAAGCTACCGCACCGTCCATCACCTGACCTCCGTCGTCACGGGCCGGTTGAAGCCGGGCCTTGGCCCCGTCGACCTGCTGCGCGCCAGCTTTCCCGGCGGGTCGATCACTGGCGCGCCGAAAATCCGCGCCATGCAGATCATCCATGAGCTAGAGCCCGCCCGGCGCGGCCCTTATTGCGGATCGGTGATGTGGATCGGCTGGGATGGTGCCATGGACAGTTCCATCATCATCCGCACCGCCGCCATATCGGGCGACAAGGTACAGGTACAGGCCGGCGGCGGCATCGTGGCCGATAGCGAGCCGGAGGCGGAGTATCAGGAAAGCCTGACCAAGGCCAAAGCCATCCTGACCGCCCTTGATCCGGCCATGGCCTGGCCCCCCGTCATCGCGGTGGATGAGGCGGGGGAGCGGGCGGCATGAGCGTCATCTGGCTGAACGGGGATTTCGTCGCCGCCGACAAGCCGGCCCTGCTGGCTCATGACCGGGGCCTGACCCTGGGTGACGGGTTGTTTGAGACCATTGCCGTGAAGGCCGGCGTGCCGCTCCGCCTGGACGCGCATCTGAAACGTCTGCGCGATGGGGCGGATTTTCTGGGCCTTCCCGTACCGGCCGGCGATCGGGTCCTGCACGACGCCATCCTGGGCCTGCTGGGTGCCAACGGGATGGAGGGGGAGGCGGCGGTGCGCCTGACCCTGACCGCCGGCCCCGGCCCCCGCGGCCTGCCCCGGCCCGACGCCCCCACCCCCACCCTGATGCTGGCCGCCGGCCGCATCCCGGCAGAGGCACCGCCTGCCCGGCTGGTCATCGCCCGCACCACCTGCCGCAATGAGAAATCGCCTCTGTCGCGGCTGAAGACCCTGAACTACCTGGACAGCATCATCGCCCGGCGGGAGGCAACGGCACGCGGAGCCGATGATGCCGTGATGCTGAACAGCCAGGGCCGCGTCGCGGAAGCCACCGCCGCCAATATCTTCCTTTCCCTGGACGGGCATTGGGTGACACCGACCGTGGCCGAAGGCGCCCTGCCCGGCACCATGCGCGCCGCCCTTCTCAAGAACTGGCGGGCGCAGGAACGGGCCGTGACGGTGGATGAGTTGCGCCGCGCCGACGACATGGTGCTGACCAACGCGCTGGGCATGCGCAAGGTGGCGCGGGTGCTGGATTAGGGCCAACGCCTTATCCGCGCAGGATTTTCCCCATTGCCTTGCCCTTGGCCAACTCGTCAATCAGCTTGTCCAGATAGCGGATTTCCCGCATCAGCGGTTCTTCCACCTGCTCCACCCGCACGCCACAGACCACGCCGGTGATCAGGCTGCGGGCCGGGTTCAGGTTGGGCGCCCGACCCAGGAAGTCTTGAAGGTTCGTCCCAGCAGCGATCTCCGCGTCTAGCCCCTCCTGGCTGTGACCCGTGAACCAGCGGATGATCTCATCCACCTCTGCTTTCGTGCGCCCCTTCTTCTCCGCCTTGGCAACATAGAGCGGGTACAGGCTGGCAAAGCTCATCGCGTAAATCCGGTGCGTCATCGCGGTCCCTCACGCGTCCTGCTTCGGCCCCAGCAGCGGCATGACATCCACGCTGTCGCAGGGGAAGATGGTGAAATGCGGGTGCCCCGCGAACATCTCCGCCGCCGCCTGATGCGACGGTGCGCGCACCACCACGAACACAGTCAGCTCATTCACGACATCGGCGACGCCGTCGGGCGAGGTACGCTTGGTCGGCCCCAGCGGCCCGCCCTGATAGACGATCACATCCTGATGCGCCGCGTCCCAGGCGGCAAGGGCCGCCAGCCCCCGCTCATCCGTGGCCCGCCGCTCCTCTGCCCCCATCGCGTACCAAGCGCGCCAGCGCGCACTGTTCTTGTTACTGGTGAAAACCGCGAGGTAGGTTCCGTCCTGGCTCATGCACACATCTCAATCTCCTGATCCCGGCAGCGTGCAGTATGGGATAGCGGACCGCAGGCGTAAATCGACCGATGGCCCCTACCGTTTCGGCTCTATTGTCACGATCACCCGGCGATAGCGGGTCAGGGAAGGGGTGCCCTTGTCCGTGACGGCGGCGATGAAATGCGCGGTTTCAGACTTGGTCACCATCGGCGCGCGGAAGGTGACGCGGTCGATATTCTCCGCCCCCTTGGCGGGGATCGGCTGTTTCCAACTGCCGACCTCCGGGTAATGGAACCAGTGATAGGACAGGCTGTCGCCATCAGGATCACTACTGCCTTTAGCGCTCAATCGAAACAGCGTGCCTGCTGTCACGGTCAGGCGGTCGGCATGGTCCAGTGCTGCGACGGGCGGGTGGTTCGCCTTTTCCGGCGGCTGCGTGGTCCAGGCGATGCGGGCCGCGAAATCATTCTGGAACGCATCGCGCCAGCGCCAGATGGTGGCCTGAAAATGGCTGTAGCTGCGGGGACCGGGCGTGATGGCGCGGCCATGCGGGCTGTCGGTATAGGGGGTGACGGTATCGACGGCGTTGGTCCAAATGGGCCGCGTCTCCGCCTCCACCGGCACATTGCCGTTAAAGCCCTTGGGGTCCATCGCCTCCAGTGCCGGCACATAAAGCTCATACCGCCCGCCCCAGCCGCCCCAATCGGGACGGTCGGGATCGGACAGGCCCGTGGGGATCAGGCCCAGAAAGGCCGGCGTATCCCCCTCCATCCCATAGGCGACATCGGGATATTCGGCGCCAAGCGGCCCACGGCCCTGCTGGATATTGTGGGCGATCCATTTGGTGGAGATGGTGCTGTTGTCCAGCCCGTCCACCGCGACAAACATCCCACCCCAGGTGGCCGCGCCATAGCCGCCGGGACTGACGATATAGAACAGGTCGGGAAAGGTTCGCCGGATCCAGGCGCCGGCATCATCCTGATCGGAGATCGCATACACCCGCATCTTGGTCAGCAACCGCGACAGCTCCGCCGGCGACCGCGTGGCCTTCAACCTCATCAGCGCCTGGGCCAAGGTATTGGCCCCACCCCAGACGGAAACCCAGAGCGGGCGCGGGTCCGCCTTGTCCAGGGCGGCGATGATGCGCAGCACCCCTTCGCTATCCTTACCCGGCCCCGTCGCCGCCATGCCATAGGCCGGCTGCCCCGCATGCACCAGCGCCAACAGGCTTTCCGCCGATGGATAGCCCGGCGCATGCAGCAGCAGGTTGGGCTGCACATGCCCGTAGGCGGCGATGATGCGGCGCAGGCTGTCGGGATGAACCTCATTGCGCATATGGGTGGAGGTGGTGGCGACCAGCGCCTCGATATCCAGCTCATTGGCATAAAGCAGAAGCCGCACCAGCGACTGCGCATCATCCGGCTCATTCTCAATATCCGTCAGCACCACCAGCCGCGCCTTTGGTCCCGATGCGGTCGCCATCACCGCCGGCGCGGACAGCATCCCCACCATCACAACACCCAGGGCAACCCGCTGAATCCACGACGCCATTTTCCATCCCCATTTCCGCCCGGGCTCGTGCCGGGCGGGTTAGCGCTATCATTCGCAGGGAGAATACAGGGGGAGACGGTGGCGGGCTAGGGGTTCGCGACCAATCAACCCGTCATCCAGTCTTCCAGGGCAAGACCGGGTAGCTGGGCGAATGCCTGATCATTGCTGACCAGGGTGCAGCCTGTGGCGATGGCGTGCGCCGCGATCATCAGGTCCAGCGGTGCCAGAGCCTTTCCCTGCCGCTCCATCGCGGCGCGGGTTTCACCATAAATCCGCGCCACATCGCTATCCCAGGGCAGGACATCCAGGCGCAGCAGCAACTCCCCCACGACGCGGTGCAAACGTGTGGCCTCTGGCCTCTTGGCCAGCCCATACCGCAATTCAGCCTCGGTCACGGCAGAAAGGCACAAGGCGGTCATCGGGGCGGATACAACCCGGCGAACCACCATCGGATGTTCCCGGATCAGGTGGCTGACAGAGTTGGTGTCCAGCATGTAGCGGTTCAATCGTCCAGCCCCACGAACGGGTCACGGTCCTGATGCTTTTGCTGGCGCTCCCCCGGTGCCAGAAAATCATCCGGGATATCGACACCCTTCAGGGCGGCCAGAAACCCCGCCCAATCCGCCGGCTTGCGCGACAGGATCACATCCCCCGTGACGGGGTCCTGCCGGATAAACACTTCCTTCGCCTCAAACCGAAACGCCGCCGGCAACCGCACCGCCTGGCTGCGCCCATTGGTAAACAGCTTCGCTGTCTGGCTCATGATCGTCTCCCCGGCTAGTAGGTGGTAGAGATCATGATATAGACCGGGGTGGAGTGGGTCAAGGTGGGGGGACGGCTTTGCGCTTCCTTGTGGTCGTTCGGGCACTCTGGCGAACGTCTCGTCAGCGGACATTTCGCCGAACGTTCTGTCCGGAAATCCGTCCGACAAACAATTTGTCCGGATTGCCATTGCGGACGCCAATTTCCGGACCACCACGTCTTGACCGCCAAAGGACCGTTTGATGGACGGGCGTCAGCACGTTCAGCAACCGTTGGCTTGATACATGACCGCCACAGCGTGAACTTCGGAAATCCACCTTCTGTGTAGACGCGATGCTACACCGGTGACTGATAGTTTTACCTAAGGTATTCTGACGGTTGACATTCTGACGCCCTGCAGAGGTTCCCCGTGGCAACAGTGATTGATTTCCTCACGCCGAACGAAAGGCAAAAACTGGAAGCCCTGAAAGAATCAATCCGGGAGCACGAGCATACCGTGGATGAACTCCTTGAGACCATGGAAACTAAGCCCATCGAGAAGGAGATCTTTTCCGAGGGGCTTTCCGCATACGTCAGCCAGGATTTAGATCGGTGGCGTGAATGTCGTGATAGCTCCTTCTTCGCTAGGGCCACCAGAATGGTGAAACATCCCTCCAGAAGCAGGCAACTACGCCGCATTCGGGAGACGAAGTCTCCCAGGATGGCCCTTCTGCTGAAGGTGCTCTTCGGAGGCGATTCCTATGCTAAATGCCCCCGATGCCAATGGACCAAGTCACGCGAGGACGCGTTTTTCGGCCATCGGAAAGATGGCCGCTGGCGAAATGTGTGCAGGACTTGTGATGCCGAAGCTGTCCGTTCCTGGCAAAAGCGCAACCCCGATAAGGTAAAAGATCAGCAGGCCCTGCGGCGGCGGCGCATTGCCGACGCACCGGGCGAGGGGATGGCACATTGGAAAAAGAAGTTTATTCGACGTAGCTGTGGTGGGCGCTGCGCCTATTGCGATCAAGCGGTCCCGGAGGGAAAAGAAGAGTGGGATCACATGACCCCGATCTGCGACGGAGGGGCAAACACGCCCTCAAATATAACCCTGAGCTGCAGTCATTGTAATCGTCGAAAGGGTGGGTGCACTGCGGAGGACTATATAGATCGCCGGGCAAGGTTCGGTCAGCCCACCAGGAATTGGCCACCGGGTCGAGCGCCTTGGGAGCTGCGATCCTTCAAGGCCTTCACAATTAGACGTGGGTTGCCCGAAACAGATTGATCCAATGGCGTCCAACGTATACCGGTCCTTCTCGATCCCCCTTGACGAACCCAGCAGCCTGCCCAGGCAACTGAATGCCAATCGCATTTTGGATAGTCGGCCCTGTCCATCAAACCGACGTTTGACGGATCACCAGAAATAGCCGCTTTCCCCGCGACGTGAGCGAAAACCCGCCGATCTCCTTCCGGCCCCAATCTCTGCCGTCCGAGAAAGCAGCGCTCCACCGGACGTCGCCTCTCACCACACAACGCCCCTACCGCCCCGGCACCGGCACCACATGCGTGTTCTTCACCTCCTCCATCACCATATAGGTATGGGTCTGGGCCACCCCCTGGATGGAGGAGAGTTTGTCGCCCAGGAAGGCGCGGTAGGCGGCCATGTCGGCGACGCGGACTTTGATCAGATAGTCGAAGCCGCCGGCCACCATATGGGCCTCCTGGATTTCGTCCAACCGGCGGACAGCGTCGGCGAAGATTTGGAAGACATCGGGGGTGGTGCGGTCCAGGCGCACCTCGATGAAGGCCGCCAGGGAGCGGTCCAGCAATTCCGGGTCCAGCAGGGCCACATATTGGCGAATGAAGCCGTCGCGTTCCAGCCGGCGCACCCGCTCCAGACACGGCGTGGGCGATAGGTTCACCCGCCGCGCCAGCTCCACATTGGAAATGCGCCCATCCTCCTGCAGGATGCGCAGGATGTTCTGGTCGATGCGGTCCAGCTTCGCAGCTGCGGAATCGGCACTCATTATATCCTCTGGCAAAACCGAATTCTCACCAGATGATATCCTGCAAAAACCCTTTCTTTGGAGAAAAATCGTCCAAAGAATTTGCCATACTCCGAGCAATTCAAAACACCAGCGTTTCTCGGAGTTACGGCGATGTCCGGCACCGTTCTGAATGACCTGCGCAAGGCCAAGCATGCCGATGAGGTCACTGTCGTCACCGGCCTGCTGCGCAGCCATGGGCTGACCGCGGCGGAGCGGACGGGCATCCATGACCGGGCGGTGGCGATTGTGGAGGCGGCGCGCCTGCGCCGGCGCGAACTGGGGCCGCTGGATAATTTCCTGCAGGAATTCGGCCTGTCGAATAATGAGGGCATTGCCCTGATGTGCATTGCCGAATGCCTGCTGCGCATTGCCGACCCGGAGACGGCAGACCGTCTGATCGCCGAGAAAATCGCGCAGGGCCAATGGGATGCGCATCTGGGCCGCAGCGACAGCGCCTTTGTGAATGCCGCCGCCTGGGGCCTGATGCTGACGGGCAAGATCACCGATCTGGAGCGCGGTGGCGAGCGAGATGCCGGCAATTTCCTGAAGCGCATGGTGGCGCGGTCGGGCGAAAGCGTGATCCGTACCGCCATGGGCCAGGCCATGCGCGTCATGGGCGGCCACTTCGTGCTGGGCCGCACCATTAAGGAAGCCATGGCGGAGGCGCGCAAGGCCCGGCCCAGCGGCACCGTCCATTCCTATGACATGCTGGGCGAAGGGGCCCGCACCTGGGAACAGGCGAGCCGCTATCTGGATGCCTATGTAAAGGCCATCGACGCCGTGGGGGCAGAAGCGGCGGGCCGTGGCCCCGTGGCCGCGCCGGGCGTGTCGATCAAGCTGTCGGCCCTGCACCCGCGCTATGTCCAGGCACAGCATGCCGATGTCATGGCCCGTCTTGTGCCCGCCGTGAAGGGGCTGGCCTTGCAGGCCAAGCGCTGGGACATCAACCTGACCATCGATGCCGAAGAGGCAGACCGCCTGGAACTGTCGCAGGATATCCTGGCGGCCCTGGCCCATGACCCCGATCTGGCCGGGTGGAACGGGCTGGGTCTGGCCATCCAGGCCTATTCCAAGCGCACACATCTATTGGTCGACTGGCTGGTTGATCTGGCGCGGGCCGCCGGTCGCCGCCTGATGGTGCGTCTGGTGAAGGGCGCCTATTGGGACACAGAGATCAAGATGTCCCAGATCGCCAGCCACCCGGATTATCCGGTCTTCACGCGCAAGGCGGCGACGGACCTGTCCTATCTGGTCTGTGCGCGCAAGATGCTGGCGGCCAAGGACGCGATCTATCCGCAGTTTGCCACCCACAATGCCTATACCATCGCGGCCATCCTGCATCTGGCCGGCGATAACCGCGATCTGGAGTTCCAGCGACTGCACGGCATGGGCGAGCTGCTGTATACGGCGGCGCGCGAGGTCCTGCCCGCGTTCCCGCGTGTGCGTATTTATGCGCCCGTGGGTACCCATGAGGATCTGCTGCCCTATTTGGTACGCCGTCTGCTGGAAAACGGTGCGAACAGCAATTTCGTCAACGCCTATATGGACCCGGACGTGCCCGTCAGTGACGTGGTTGCCGACCCGGCCGCTTTTCTGGAGAAAGAAGGCATGCTGCGTCATCCGCGCATCCCCACGCCCGCCGACATTTATGGTGCCGAGCGTGCCAATTCCAAGGGCTTCGACCTGACGGCCCCGGAGAAGGTGGCCGAACTGACGACGCAGATGCAGGCTTCCCTGGCCCGCAACTGGACCGCTGGCCCCATCGTGGGCGGGGTTGAACTGTCCGGCCCGGCCCAGCCCGTGACCGACCCGGCCAACCGTGCCCGCACCGTGGGTACCGTCGTGTTGGCCGACAAGGCAGCGGTGGAACGCGCCCTGTCCCTGTCCGCCGCCGCGCAGAAGGACTGGGACCGTGTGGGCGCCGATCACCGCGCCGCCTGCCTGGACCGTGCCGCCGACCTGATGGAAAGTGACACGCCGGCCCTGATGGCCCTGCTGGTGCGCGAGGCGGGCAAGACCCTGCCCGACGCCGTGGCGGAAGTGCGCGAGGCCGTGGATTTCTGCCGCTATTACGCGGCCCAAGCGCGCACGGGACTGAAGCCCGTCCTGCTACCGGGTCCTACGGGGGAGCGCAACGAGCTGCACCTGACGGGCCGCGGCATCTTTGCCTGCATCAGCCCGTGGAACTTCCCACTGGCCATTTTCGTGGGTCAGGTGGTGGCGGCCCTGGTGACGGGCAACGCCGTCATTGCCAAGCCCGCCGAACAGACCCCCCTGATCGCGGCGGAAGCCGTGCGCATGCTGCACAAGGCCGGTGTGCCGGGCGATGTGCTGCACCTGCTGCCGGGTGATGGCGCGACGGTGGGTGCTGCCCTGGTGGCCGATACCCGCATCGCCGGTGTCTGCTTCACCGGTTCCACCGAAACCGCCCGCCTGATCAACCGCAGCCTGGCCGACCGTGACGGCGCCATCGTGCCGCTGATTGCCGAAACGGGCGGTCAGAACTGCATGATCGTGGACAGCACGGCCCTGCTGGAACAGGTAGTGGATGATTGCGTCACGTCGGCGTTCCAGTCGGCGGGACAGCGTTGTTCGGCCATGCGCGTGCTGTTCGCGCAGGAAGAGGTGGCGGACAAGCTGGCCGACATGCTGGCCGGCGCCATGGACCTGATCCGTCTGGGCGACCCCATCGACGTGTCCACCGATGTCGGCCCCGTCATTGATGATGACGCCCGCGACATCCTGATCGCGCATGCCAGCCGCATGGATGGCGAGGCGCGGCTGATCAAGGCCGTGAGTGTGCCGGACGCGGTGCAGAACGGCACCTTCTTCGGCCCGCGCTTGTATGAGATCGACAGCCTGTCGCGCCTGAAGCGCGAGGTGTTCGGCCCCATCCTGCATATCGTGCGCTTCAAGGCGTCGGAGCTGGACAAGGTGGCGGCGGAGATTGCGGCCACCGGCTATGGCCTGACCTTCGGTGTGCATAGCCGCCTGGAAGGCCGCGCCCAGAACCTGTTCAAGACGCTGCCTGTCGGCAACACCTATATCAACCGCAACATGGTGGGTGCCGTTGTCGGCGTGCAGCCGTTCGGCGGCCAGGGCCTGTCCGGCACGGGTCCCAAGGCCGGCGGCCCGCACTATCTGCACCGCTTCGTCACCGAAAAGACGCTGACCGTCAATACGACGGCCTTCGGCGGCAATGCTTCGCTTCTGGAACTGGGAGCGTAAAAGGACCCGCCGGGGCGCAAGCCCCGCACCCCGGCACGGGTGGCGGCAACGCCGACAATCTGGTGTTTCCGTCTTAAATAAAAATACAACTTTAAGACAGCAGTCCGCGTACCGCGCCGTTGGGCGGTGGTCTCCCATGCGGGGGATCATCGCCCAACGGCTTCATTTTTCTGTGAAAAAGGGCTATAGCCGGAAGAACGTTCCGCGCCGGGCGCTGTTTCCGCACCGGCATCCCGCACCCGCTGGATGGAGTTCCCTTCCGGATGTCCGAGATCGCCGATGCCCCACTGGTTCTGATCGTCGAGGACGAGCCGGCGACGCGCGCCCTGCTGGCCGGCTATTTCCATGAGGCCGGTTTCCTGGTGGCCGAGGCGGAAGATGGCAAGCAGACCCGTGAGGTCATGCTGCGTCAGCCGCCTGATCTGGTGCTGCTGGATATCGAGCTGCCGGACGAGGATGGGTTCAGCTTGGCCCGGTCCATCCGCGAAATTTCCAATGTCGGGATCATCATCGTCACCCAGCGCGCCAATGATGGCGACCGCGTCTTCGGGTTGGAGACGGGCGGCGATGATTATGTGACCAAGCCGCCCAACCCGCGTGAGCTGCTGGCCCGTGCCCGCAACCTGCTGCGCCGGACGCATCCGACCAAGATGCACAAGGCCGAGGGCACGGTGCGCTATTTCGCCGGCTGGACCATGGATCTGGCCCGCCGCCGTCTGGTCGATCCGGCGGGGATTGAGGTGCGGGTGACGCGGGGCGAGTTTGAGCTGCTGGGCCTGCTGGTCCGGTCTGGCGGGCGCGTGGTGACGCGTGATCAGTTGATCGACGCCGTCAGCGGCACCGACCGCAACCCCAATGACCGCACCATCGACGTGCTGGTCAGCCGCTTGCGCCGCAAGATGCAGGATAGCGGCTCGCTGGACGTGATCATCACCGAAAAGGGCCTGGGCTACCGCCTGGCTGCCGAGATTACGGACCAGCAGCCGTAAGCCGGTCGCGGCGGTAACCGGCCAGGGCCGCTTGACCGGCGGCGAAGGCGGCGGGGAACTGCCGTGCCGCCGCCAGGGCCGTATCGCCATCGCCATTCCGGGCGGCACTGTCCGCCTGCTTGGCCAGCCGCGCCAGCACGCCCAGCCCAACGGTCAAGGCACCAGAGGCTAGCTTATGCGCGGCCTTGCCCACCTCCGGCACATCACCACGGTCCAGCGCCTGCGCCACGGCTGCCAATGTGGCCGGTGCGTTGCGGCTGAAGCTGTCGATGATCTGCGCCACCCGTTCGGCCCCCAGAATCGACAGATGTTCCTCCAGCACGCCCAGGTCCAGGACCGGCCCCGTATCCGCGGGGGCCACGGGGCGGGCGGGTACGGGGGGCGGTGGCGGAGGGGGGGGCGGCGCGACCGCGATGACCGGGGCATACTGTGCAAGCAGCGGGTCCAGTGTCGCCGCCAGCGTGTCGGGGGTTGCGGGCTTGCCCAGGATGGCGGCCAGTCCGCTGCGCTGCCGCTGCCGGTCGGTGATCCGGTCGGCCCGCCCGCGCAGCAGGACAACCGGTGGCCCCCCACCCCGCCGGATGCACCATGCCAGGGCCAATCCGCTGTGCTGGCCGATGCGGGCGGAGACAAGGGCGACGTCCGGCCCCTCCATCAGCGCCATTTCCAGCGCCATCTTGGCATCGTCCGTCTCCTCCACCCTGTACCCCGCCTGCTCCAGCAGCAACCGCGTCAGGGTGCGGCCCACGGCATCATCATCCACCACCATGGCGGAACGGCCATTGGCGGCGCCTGCCGGGCGCACGGGTGAGGGGCCGGGACCGGAGAGGGCGGCCGGGGGGGGCGGCGACACCATGGCGCGCAACGGCTCCGCCTTCGCCACCGCCCCGCCACCCAGCCGTTGCCGGACCAGCGCCTGCATGCCAGACACTTCGTTCCGCAGCAGGCGCAGTTGGATGGCCTGGGCCGGCGATACCGGGCCGCTGGTCAACCCGTCCAGTTCCTGGGCCATGGCGTTCAGGCGGCTGTTCAGGCTGTCGGCGGCCAGCCGCAGCACAGGCATCGGCACCGCCGCATCGGCGGGCGCGGTCGGCGCTGCCGCCGGCGGCAGCGGATGCGACACCTCCCGCAGCAGCGGTGCCGCCACAGGCAGCAGCAGGAACCCGGCCAGCGTGCCACCCGCCATGGCCGTCGCCCCCACACCCGCATCAACCCAGAAATATGTCGCCGCCACCTGACCCGTGACGGTGCCCACCAGCCAGAGCGGCGGCAACCAGCGCGGGGCGCGCGGTCCCCGCCACCACCACAGGATCAGCAAGGCCAGACCCAGGAGGCGCAGGCCCAGCATGAACGGGGCAATGCCCAGAAGCAGCGCATCCAGAAGCGCCATGATGGCCAGCCACGCCCCACCCGCCAGCATCAGGTCGGGCGGTGGGGCCAGGTCGGGCACAGTTGCGGCAGACAGCCTGTCGTTGCTGGAATGCGTCAATTCGGCCTTCGAAAGGACATGATCCATATCCATGTATAGGCTGCGGCGGCGGGCCGGTCCATCATCCGCATCTGCCATGATGCGACCGCACCCCTGTCGCACTTGCCAACGGATATTGGCGGTGTCATCCCTTGATGATGCGCCGCAACAACAGTGTGGCCCTTTTCCGTCCCGTCTATCACAGGGGTGTTCGTCTTGTCCGCGCCGGTCCGTATCCGTCCCGCCCGTCACCACCGTTCCAAGGCCGGCATGGCAATGCTGTCCCTGCTGCTGCTGTCGGCGGTTCCGGCTGCGACCGCGCAGGATCAGGGACCCAATGCCGCCACCATCCAGTGGGCGCAGCAGATCATGGATCAGCAGGGTTTCTACCAGGGAAGGGCCAGCGGCAAGATGGACAGCGCCACCGCCGCTGCCATCGCCGCCTATCAGAAGAAGAACGGGTTGAAGGCCACAGGCCGCCTGGACCAGGGCACCATCGATAGCATGATGCGGGGCCGGCCCGAACGGACCGGTGTGGGCAATCTGGCCGACCCGACCAGCCGCGCCAAGGCCAGCGCGCCCGTGAACCTGCGTGAAGCCGATGTGAAGCCGCAGGCCGCCCCCGTGGCCGCCTCTGTTGATCGCGGCACCGGCACCGAAAGCACGGTCCTGGGCGTCTCCCGCGGCGGCGGCGATCTGCCGGCGACCACGCACCAGCAGCAGGCGGCATTGCCGCAGACGGCCGCCCCCGCCCCGTCCGCCAGCCCCGCCGCCCCCGTCAGCAGCAGCAATGCCCAGCCCGACGCCGCCCCACGCAGCTCGGTTGAAACCGAAGTGACGCATGAAAACCCGGAGGAGGCCGGTGGCTTCAGCCCGGACAGCCTGCCCGACTGGGTGCGTTATGGCCTGATGGGTGGCATCGGCGCGCTTCTGGTCGGCATGCTTGGCTTCTGGTGGGGCAGCGGTCGCCGGCAGGTGAAGCCGGCAGCAAAGGCCAAGGGCCGCCGCCCGGCCCCGCCCCCGCCGCCCGCCGGTAGTGGCGTCCGCCGCGAACCGACCCTGGGCGGTCCCGCCCCCGGCCCGACTGGCCGGCGCGAACCGATCATCACAGCCCCCACCCGCGATCCGCGCCGGGTGGGCTAGTGCTGTTTCCGGTGATCCGGAAACAGCACTGGCGGCGACCGCCGCCGCGCGGCACATGCCGCGTAAGCCCAAGCTGCGGATGCAGCGCCGGCGACTGAGGAAATGAAATGGGAGAGCGTGGTTCAGGGCACCGTGAAGCACGCTCTATCGACGTAATCCGTCCGGCACGCATCCAGCGCATATTGCATTCGTGTTATGAAGGGCTCCCCATGGGCCCTTCCAGCGTCTATATAGGGGCCGCGTCCGCCACCCCTGGGAGCTGTCAAGACCTTGGCCCGCGCCACCAGCAAATATGTCTGCCAGAATTGCGGCGCCAGCTATCCCAAATGGTCGGGCAAGTGCGACGCCTGCAATGAATGGAACACCCTGGTCGAAGAACAGGTGGCCGACGCCATGCCCAAGGGGCTGGGCAAGGCCGGCGGCGGGCGCAAGATCGAATTCGTGGCCCTGTCGGGCGTACCGGCCGACGCGCCCCGCCGCATGACGGGCATCCAGGAATTTGACCGTGTCTGCGGCGGCGGCCTTGTCCATGGCTCTGCCCTGCTGGTCGGTGGCGACCCCGGCATCGGCAAATCGACCCTGCTGCTGCAGGCCACCTGCTGCCTGGCCCAGGACACCCGCTGTGCCTATATCAGCGGCGAAGAGGCCGTGGATCAGGTGCGTATGCGCGCCAGCCGCTTGGGCCTGGCCAACGCGCCCGTGCAACTGGCATCGGCCAACAATGTCCGCGATATCGTGGCCAGCCTGGAAGCCGCCGACGGTCCGCAGGTGGCGGTGATCGATTCGATCCAGACCATGTATATCGACAATCTGGACAGCGCGCCGGGAACGGTGGCGCAGGTCCGCGCCTGTTCGGCGGAGCTGATCCGGGTGGCCAAACGCAAGGGCATCACCCTGCTGATCGTCGGTCACGTGACCAAGGACGGGCAGATCGCCGGCCCCCGCGTGCTGGAACATATGGTCGACACCGTTCTCTATTTTGAGGGCGAGCGCGGGCACCAGTTCCGCATCCTGCGCGCCGTCAAGAACCGCTTCGGCGCCACCGATGAGATCGGGGTGTTCGAGATGGGGGAGGATGGGTTGGTCGAAGTGCCGAACCCGTCCGAGCTGTTCCTGGCCGACCGCCGCCGCGACATTACCGGCACCGCCGTCTTCGCGGGGCTTGAGGGGACGCGGCCCGTACTGGTCGAGGTGCAGGCGCTGGTTGCCCCGTCGCCGCTGGGCACGCCGCGCCGGGCCGTGGTGGGCTGGGATACCTCGCGCCTGGCCATGGTTCTGGCCGTGCTGGAGGCACGGTGCGGTGTCGCCATCGGGGCCAACGATGTCTATCTGTCGGTGGCCGGCGGCCTGAAAATCTCAGAACCCGCCGCCGATCTGGCCGTTGCCGCCGCCCTGATCAGCTCACTGACGGGGGAACCCGTGCCGGCGGATGCCGTGGTGTTTGGCGAAATCGGCCTGTCGGGCGATATCCGCGCCGTCAGCCAGACCGATCAGCGGCTGAAGGAAGCCGCCAAACTTGGCTTCAACCGCGCCTTGATGCCACAGCCGCGCCGGTCGCGCGGCGATGGCTCGGCGGAGGGGTTGCGGCGCATCGAACTGGACCATCTGTCCGATCTGCTGCCATTGTTCCAGGCGGACGCGCCACCGCGCCCGCCGCGTGGCCGGGATTGAGGGGAGCCGCATGGAAGGCAGCAGCCTGAACCCCGTTGACGTCGCCGTCGTCACGGTCCTCCTGATTTCGGCCCTGATGGCGTTCGCGCGCGGATTCGTGCGCGAGGTGCTGTCGGTTGCCGCCTGGATCGGCGCCGCCCTGGCCACCTTATGGCTGTTCCCGCTGGCCGCCCCCTATACGCGCCAATATATCAGCACCCAGTATGTGGCCGATGGCGTCACCATCCTGGGTGTGTTCACCCTGTCACTGATCGCGCTGTCGGTGGTGACCAGCACCATTTCCGGCAAGGTGCAGGAAAGCAGCCTTTCGGCCATCGACCGCTCGCTGGGTTTTGCGTTCGGCGTGGTGCGCGGCGCGGTTCTGGTGTCGCTGGCCTATCTGTTCGCGGCCTGGCTCTGGCCCGAACAGCCGGTCTGGCTGCGGGAGGCGAAAGCTAAGCCCTTCCTGGAAACCGGCGCCGATATCCTTAGAGGCTTCCTGCCCAATGCCGACCTGTCACCGGCGCAGCGGGAGGCGCAGCGCGCGCAGAACCGGCTGGAAGAGGCGGAGAATGCGCGGCGCACCCTGGAACGGCTTGCCAATCCGCGCCCCACATCTGCGGGGAACGCGGCTGTGCCGGAAAAGGATCGCGGCTATAATGCCGATGACCTTGGCCGTCTTGACCAGGTGATTAAAAGCACCGATCAGCCGCAAACCAACCAACCGGATCGACGTCCCGATGGGGACCAACGCTGACCCGGCGCATGAACATGACCCAACCGGACACCATCTCCCCCGCGAAAGGTGCGAAGCCCATGCTTACGACCCATCCCTTCGACGACGACAAGCTGCGCGAGGAGTGCGGCGTCTTCGGTGTGTACGGTCCCCAGGATGCGGCAGCACTGGTGGCGCTGGGTCTGCACGCGTTGCAGCATCGCGGCCAGGAAGCAGCCGGCATCGTCAGCTTTGACGGCCAGGACTTCCCGCAGCATCGCGCCATGGGTCAGGTCGGCGACATTTTCGGCAGCGAAACGGTCATGCGCAACCTGACCGGTGACATCGCCATCGGCCATGTCCGCTATGCCACCACGGGCGACCGGTCCCTGCGCAATGTGCAGCCGCTGTTCGCGGAGTTTGAGTTTGGCGGCTTCGCACTGGCCCATAATGGCAACCTGACCAACGCCATGCAGCTGCGCCGGCAACTGGTGCGCCGTGGCTGCCTGTTCCAGTCAACGTCCGACACCGAAACCATCATCCATCTGATGGCGACCAGCCGTAACGGCTCCGTCATCGACCGTCTGGTCGATGCGCTGCGTCAGGTGGAAGGCGCCTATTCCCTGGTCTGCATGGCCAAGGATCAGGTGATCGGCGTGCGCGACCCGCATGGCGTGCGCCCCCTGGTGCTGGGCCGCCTGGGTGACACCCATGTCCTGGCCTCGGAAACGGTGGCGCTGGACATTATCGGTGCCGATTATGTGCGCGATATCGAACCCGGCGAAATGGTGGTGCTGGACAAGAATGGGGTGCAGTCGCTGCGCCCGTTCCAGCAGACCGGCTCCAAATTCTGCATTTTCGAATATATCTACTTCGCCCGCCCCGACAGCTTCATGGAAGGCCATTCGGTTTACGGCGTGCGCAAGAAGATCGGCGCGCAGCTGGCCGTGGAAAGCCATATCGATGCCGATCTGGTGATCCCTGTGCCGGATTCGGGCGTGCCGGCGGCCCTGGGTTATGCGGAGAAAAGCGGCATCCCCTTCGACCTGGGCATCATCCGCAACCATTATGTGGGCCGCACCTTTATTCAGCCGACGGACAAGATCCGCCGCCTGGGCGTGAAGCTGAAGCACAATGCCAACCGGCACTTCATCGAGGGCAAGCGCATCATCCTGGTCGATGACAGCATCGTGCGCGGCACCACCTCTGTGAAGATCGTGGAGATGATGCGCGATGCCGGCGCCAAGGAAGTGCATATGCGCATTTCCAGCCCGCCGACCAGCAACCCCTGCTTCTACGGTATCGACACGCCGGAGAAGGAAAAGCTGCTGGCCCACCGCATGTCGGTGGAAGAAATGCGCCAATATATCAATGCCGACAGCCTGGCCTTCATCAGCCTGGATGGCCTGTACAAGTCGTTGAACCATGCCAAGCGCGATGGCGACATGCCGCAATATTGCGACGCCTGCTTCACCGGCGAATACCCGATCGAGCTGACCGATTTCGAAGCCACGCGCAGCGACGTGGCCTATATCGGGGCCAAGCGGGCGTAAGGATCGGGGTTTGTCGCATGCGCTGCCGCTTGTGCGACCTACGGCATTTTCGTAGGTCGCATGAGGGCCTATGCCCGCATGCGACACGCGCCCACATTACAATTCGTTCACGTTAAATCCATTGGCTTTCCGCATCCCCCGCGCCACAGTACGGGCCAACAGCCCTGTTGTGCCGGGAGGATTTTTTACCCGTGACCCATGATGCACGTCCCGTAACGCAACGACGCCGCTGGCGCGCCCTGGTGGCCGGTGTGGCCCTGTCGGCGCTGGCGGTGTTTCCCGCCGCGGCCCGCGTTTTCGATCCCGAGACCTTTACCCTGAAGAACGGCATGCAGGTGGTGGTGGTGAACAACCCCCGCGCGCCGGTGGTCAGCCATATGGTCTGGTACAAGGTCGGTTCGGCGGATGAGGAGCCGGGAAAATCCGGTCTGGCCCATTATCTTGAACATCTGATGTTCAAGGGCACGGCCAAGATGAAACCGTCGGAATTTTCCCGCACCGTGGCCCGCAATGGCGGGCGCGACAATGCCTTCACCGCCTATGACTACACGGCCTATTTCGAGAATATCGCCCGCGACCGGCTGGAACTGGTCATGGGGATGGAGGCCGACCGCATGGTCAATCTGCGCCTGACGGACGATATCGTCGTGCCGGAGCGCAAGGTGATCCAGGAGGAACGCCGCCAGCGGACGGAGAATGAGCCGGCATCGCGGCTTTATGAACAGCTCTACAGCCTGCTGTTCGTCCACCATCCCTATGGCACGCCCATCATCGGCTGGATGCATGAGATCGAGAAGCTGACCACCCAGGACGCGCTGGATTTCTACAAGCGCCACTACGCGCCCAACAACGCCATCCTGGTGGTGGCGGGCGACATAACGGCGGCGGAACTGAAGCCGCTGGCCGAGAAGACCTATGGCAAGATCAAGCCGTCCAAGGACATTCCGGCGCGCGTGCGCGTGACGGAGCCACCAACCGAAGGCGCGCGGCGCATCACCCTGACCGATGATCAGGTGCGGCAGCCCAACTGGATGCGCATCTGGAAGGCCCCCAGCTACAGCGCCGGCGAAAAACAGTACGCCTCGGCACTGGAGGTGCTGGAAAGCATCCTGGCCGATGGCGCCACCTCACGCCTCTACAAGTCGCTGGTGGTGGAGCAGAAGATCGCGGCGGGTGTGAACCTGTCCTACAATCCCAACGCGCTGGACCTGGGCACGCTGTCCGTCTCCGCCACGCCGGCACCGGGGCAGGATGTGGCCGCCGTGGAAAAGGCGCTGGATGCGGAACTGGCAAAGCTGCTGTCGGGCGGCGTGACGGATGCGGAGGTGGCATCGGCCAAGGTGCGCCTGCGCCGCGACGCCGTCTTCGCCCGCGACAGCCTTCAAGGCCCGGCTTACGCGTTCGGCGTGGCGCTGACCACCGGGCAGACGGTTGAGGATGTGGAGGCTTGGCCCGACCGTATCGCCGCCGTCACCCGCGAACAGGTGGAGCAGGCCGCCAAGCTGGTGCTGGGGCAGGACAACCATGTCACCGGCATCCTGTTGCCCGCCGCAGCACCTGCCCCGGCGCAGGCCGCCGCCCCGGCGGCACCACCAGCCGCACCCACCACCCCGGCCAAGGGGGGGACCAAATAATGGATGTGATGAAGATGATCCGCCGCACGGGCCTGCTGCTGCTCGCGGCCTTCGCCCTGGCCTTCACCAGCCTGCCCGCCGCCGCCGTCGATATCGAAAAGGTGGTCAGCCCCGGCGGGATCGAGGCCTGGCTGGTGCGTGACACCAAGAACCCCATCATCGCCATGCAGTTCGCCTTTGCCGGCGGCACCGAACGCGATCCCAATGGCAAGCTGGGTCTGGCCATCATGGTGGCCAGCACCATGGATGAAGGGGCCGGTGACCTGGACAGTCAGGCGTTCCAGGGCAAGCTGGATGAGAACTCCATCCAGCTATCCTTCAGCGCCGGGCGCGATGGTTTCGTGGGGCAGTTGACGACCCTGCGCGAAACCAAGGATACGGCCTTCGACCTGATGCGTCTGGCCCTGACCAAGCCGCGCTTTGACACCGAAGCCGTGGAGCGTATCCGGGGGCAGTTGCAGACCAGCCTGCGCCGGTCGCAGGCCGATCCCAATTACTGGGCCCAGATGGCGTTCGGGGAGACTTTGTTCCCCGGCCATGCCTATGGACGGCCACAACGTGGCACGCCCCAGACCCTGGCCGCCATCAGCCGCGACGATCTGGTGAATTTCGCAAGCACGCGTCTGGCCCGTGAAGGGCTGAAGGTTGCCGTGTCGGGCGATATCACGGGTGCGGAACTGGCCCCGCTGCTGGACAGCCTGTTCGGCGCCCTGCCGGCCAAGGCCGACCTGACGCCGGTTGCCGATATCAGCGCGGCGGCGCCGGGCAAGACCATCCTGGTCCCCCGCCCCATCCCGCAGACGGTGATGATCCTGGCCCATGCCGGCATGGACCGGTCGGACCCAGACTGGTACGCGGCCACCATCCTGAACTATTCGCTGGGCGGCGGCGGCTTCTCCTCCCGTCTGATGGACGAGGTGCGGGAAAAGCGCGGCCTGACCTATGGCATCGGCTCCAGCCTGCAGAGCTTTGATCATGCCAATCTGGTCACGGTCAGCGGCTCCACCGTCAATGACAAGGCGGCAGAGGCGATCAGCGTCACCAAGCAGATCTGGGGCGATGTCGCCAGGAACGGCATCACCGAGGCCGAACTGCGCGACGCCCAGACCTATCTGACCGGCTCCTTCCCCCTGCAATTCACCAACAATGGCGCCATCGCCGGCCTGTTGTTGCAGGTGCAGCGGGACAATCTGGGCATCGATTACCTGAACAAGCGCAACGACCTGCTGAACGCCGTCACGCTGGCCGACGTTCGCCGGGTGGCCGCCCGCCTGCTGGACCCCGCCCGGCTGACCACCATCCTGGTGGGACAGCCCACGGGCATCACGCCGGACGGGACGCTGTATAAGTGATGTTGATGGGAACGTGGTTCCCTCACCCTCCCAAGCCCTGACGGGCTTGGGCCCCTCCCTCTCCCGCCAAGCGGGCGAGGGGCCAAGTTTCACCCCTCGCCCACGAAGGTGGGAGAGGGAGTGGCCCGGCGGCGTCAGCCGACGGGAGGGTGAGGGCAACCCCGCCCCTTGTTACCGCCAGATATTCGTCTGCCCACCGGCACAGCGATATTGCCAGGGCTCGCCTTCCCACCAGATCGTGCCCTCAATGCTGTTGCCCGAGAACTCGCTGCGACCGCGATAGCCGTAGCGCTGAATGAAGGCCCGCTCCACCTCGCTCTGACAGCTATTCTGCGGCTTCTTGGAGATGGAACCACCGCCGTATCCACCGCCACCACCATTCCAGATGATGTCGTCATCATGCCGACGCGGGGGCGGCAAGGGCGGGGGCGGCGGGCGGCCCCAGTCATCATAATGACCGCCATCCCAATCCTTACGCCGCCCAACCTCGCGCAGGGAGCTGACGCCGCCGCGCAGGTTCTTCACCTCCGCCACATCGGCGACGCGGGCGCCGTCCATCAGTGTGCGGCAATGGTCGTACTTCTTGTCCTTGCACACTTCCCAGGTGCCGGAATTCACGATCAGGGAGCGGGTGCGGTCGTTCCACGGCGGCAGCTTGGCCAGCGAGTCGATATTGTCGTGGATGGTGATCCGGTCGCCCCGGAAATAGGGTTCGGAGAACAGGGTCACCGAACCGGCCAGGGCCGTGCCGGCCTGACCCATCACCATCAACCCGGCCAGTGCGGCCACCCAGCGTTTCATCCCCAAACCGGCGGCCTTTCCTGTCGGGCCGCCGCTCCCACAAGGGCCGGATGATCCCGGCCTGATGCTTTATCCTTACCCCGCTTTATGGCGGGCCAAAGGCGTCGCCGGGGCAGGAAAAGGGTGTGTTGGTGCTATAGGCCCTCGACAGCGGTGCCGCAACGGTCCAGTCTCCCCTGGCGGATTGGATAAGGATCAAGTGCTTGATCATGCGTGGAATTACCCGGCGTGGCGTTCTGGCGGCTGGTGCTGCCCTGCCCTTTCTCGTCCCCTCGTCCCCCGTCCTGGCGCAGGGCAAGCCCGTGGTCGATATCGGCCTGGGCCCGGATGTGGACACGCTGGACCCGCATAAATCCACCACCATCGTGGCCGGACAGTTGTTTATCGAGCTGTGGGAGGGTCTGACCAGCTTTGCCGCCGATGGCGCCATCATCCCCGGCGTGGCGGAACGCTGGGAAACCAGCGCCGATGGTCTGACCTGGACCTTCTATCTGCGCGGTGATGCCAAATGGTCGGACGGCAGTGCCGTGACGGCGGCCGATTTCGTCTTTGCCTGGCGCCGGGCCGTGACGCCCACCACGCTTCTGGGCCTGCCGGAATGGATCGCCCCCATCAAGAATGCGCTGCCCATCCTGCAAACCGGCAAGGACCCGGCCAGCCTGGGCGTGGAGGCGGTGAATGACCGCACCTTGAAGGTCACGCTGGAACATCCAAAGCCCGACCTGACCGTCTATACCGCCTACTGGATCCTCTCCCCCCTGCACCGCGCCTCGGTGGCACAGCATGGCGACAGCTTTGCGCAGCCGGGAAAGCTGATCGGCAATGGTCCCTTCATGCTGACAGGCGCCGTACCGCAGAGCCATTATACCCTGGCTGTGAACCCGCATTATCACGGGGCGAAATCCATCGCGGTGGCGGGCGCCAAGTACCATGTGACGGAGGATTTGCAGACGGAGCTGAAACGGTTCCGCGCTGGCGAATTGCTGGCCACCAAGGAAGTGCCGCCGACCCAGCTGGACTGGGCCCGCGCCAATCTGGCCGACAGTCTGCGTCTGGCCTACCGCGCCAGCACCTTCTTCCTGATCCCCAACCTGACCAAGGCGCCGTGGAAGGATAATCCCGACCTGTGCGTGGCCCTGTCCATGGCCATCGATCGCAAGGTGATTGTGGAGAAGATTACCAAGGGTGGCGAATTGCCGGCCTATGCCATGACGCCGGAGGGGCTGGTGGGCTATACCCCGCCCAAGCCGGACTGGGCCGATCTGCCCCCTGCCGAACGCATCGCGCGCGCCAAGGCCCTGTTCGCCAAGGCCGGTTACGGGCCGGACAAGCCGCTGTCGCTGGAACTGCTTTACAATACCAACGAGTTGAACCGGCAGGTGGCCGTCGCCGTCGCCGCCATGTGGCAGCAGACCTTGGGCGTGAAGACCACCCTGTCAAATCAGGAATTCAAGATCGTGGTCAGCCGGATGAAGGAACATACCTATCCGGATATTGTCCGCATCACCTGGGCCGTGGGGCTGGTCACCGAATATCTGAACCTGCTGCGCTCACGCGCCAATACCGTTGGCCCCGGCTATATCAACCCCGCCCTGGACCGGGCGATGGAGGATGTGGATCAGGCCCTGACCCTGGATGATTTCCGCGCCAAACTGGCCGTGGCGGAAAAGATCGCCATGGCCGACATGCCCATGATCCCCGTCATGCGCCAGGCCAGCCGCCGCCTGATCAGCCCGAAGCTGAAAGGCTGGGTCGACAACCCGCTGGACCTGCATTCGGCGCGGTATCTGTCCGTGGGGTGATACAGCGCCCCCGCGCAATAAACCAACCTTCAGCCCTGCGTTCCCCGCACAGAACGTAGTCAGGTCGTTGCCTTGATTTGGCCCTTGGCGCCCTCTAAGGTGCAATGCAGTGTAACAAGCGTGTGAAGTATCGGGACCATGGCGGCGAAAGAACCCCTCTCCTTCCAGGGCGTTATCCTGACCCTGCAGAATTTCTGGGCAGCGCAAGGCTGCCTTGTGCTGCAGCCTTACGACATGGAAGTGGGTGCGGGTACCTTCCACCCGGCCACCACCTTGCGGGCGCTGGGTCCCGACAACTGGAATGCCGCTTACGTGCAGCCCTCGCGCCGTCCCAAGGATGGCCGCTATGGCGAAAACCCCAACCGCCTGCAGCATTATTACCAGTTCCAGGTGATCATGAAGCCGTCGCCGGCCAACATCCAGGACCTGTATTTACAGTCCCTGGTGGCATTGGGCGTTGATCCGGCCCTGCACGATATCCGCTTTGTCGAGGATGACTGGGAAAGCCCGACCCTGGGCGCCTGGGGCCTGGGCTGGGAGGTCTGGTGCGACGGCATGGAGGTGTCGCAATTCACCTATTTCCAGCAGGTGGGCGGCATCGGGGTGGAGAAGGTGGCGGCCGAGCTGACCTATGGTCTGGAACGGCTGGCCATGTATATCCAGGGCGTGGAGAACGTTTACGACCTGCGCTTCAACGATCCCGTGGGCGACCGTCCGGCCGTGAAGTATGGCGAGGTGTTCCACCGCGCCGAACAGGAATACTCCGCGCATAATTTTGAATATGCGAACACGGAGATGTTGTTGCAGCATTTCCAGAACGCGGAGAAGGAGTGCGCGGCCCTGCTGTCCCATGGTCTGGCCCTGCCGGCCTATGATCAGTGCATCAAGGCCAGCCACCTGTTCAATCTGCTGGACGCGCGCGGGGTCATTTCGGTGGTGGAACGACAGAGCTATATCCTGCGGGTGCGCACGCTCGCCAAGGCCTGCTGCGAGGCATGGCTGTCGGACGGCTACCGTAAGGGCAAGGCCGCCTAAGCACACTCATTACGACACCAGAACGATAATCTCCGGACGCTTGTGACCAAAATGGCCGAACTGCTGATCGAACTGTTCATGGAAGAAATCCCGGCCCGCATGCAGGTGCGCGCTGCCGATGATTTCAAGCGTCTGGTGACGGACAAGCTGTCGGCGGCGGGTATCGCCTTCACCAAGGCCGAGGCCCATTCCACCCCCCGCCGTCTGGCCCTTCTGGTTGATGGTCTGCCGACCGCGCAGGCCGATGTGCGGGAGGAAAAGAAGGGGCCGCGCGTCGGCTCCCCCGAACAGGCGCTGGCCGGGTTCCTGAAATCCGCCGGCCTGTCCAGCATCGATCAGGCCGAACAGCGCGACACCGGCAAGGGTGTGTTCTATTTCGCGGTGATCGAAAAGAAGGGCGGCGCCACCATCGACGCCCTGCCCGGCATCATCGATGCCGCCATCCGCGAACTGCCCTGGCCCAAGTCCATGCGCTGGGGCGCCAATGATTTCATGTGGGTCCGCCCGCTGCATTCCATCCTGGCCCTGTTCGACGGCGCCGTGATCCCCGGCGCCCTGACCCTGGCGACGGCAGAGGCCGCACCGGAACAATCGGACGGCAATGTCTGTCTGGCCGGAGAGGTGAAGGCCGTCACCGTCGCCTATGGCAACCGGACCCAGGGCCACCGCTTCCTGTCCCCCGGTGAATTCACCGTCACCGGCTTTGCCGATTATCAGGCCAAGCTGCTGGCCGCTCATGTCGTGCTGGACCGTGAGGAGCGCAAGCGTCTGATCCTGGCCGGTGCGCAGAAGGCGGCGGCAGCCGAAGGTTTCATCCTGAAGGATGATCCCGGCCTGCTGGAGGAAGTGGCGGGCCTGGTGGAATGGCCCGTCGTCCTGACCGGTGCCATCGACAATCAGTTCATGGATGTCCCGGCAGAGGTGCTGACCACCTCCATGCGCACGCATCAGCGCTACTTCGCCCTCGAAACCGCCGACAGCAAGCTGGCCCCGCGCTTTGTCGTGGTCGCCAACCGCACCACCATCGACGGCGGCAAGGCCGTGATCGCGGGCAACGAGCGCGTCCTGCGCGCCCGCTTGTCGGACGCCAAGTTCTTCTGGGACCAGGATTTGAAGGTGAAGCTGGAAGACCGGGTGCCGGGCCTGAAGGACATCACCTTCCATGCCAAGCTGGGCACCCTGGCCCAGCGGGTGGAGCGGATTGAGGCCCTGTCGGTGGCCATCGCCAAGGCCCTGAACTGGGACGCGACGGTGGTGGAACAGGCTGCGCTCGCCGCCCGCCTGTCCAAGTCCGACCTGACCACGGGCGTCGTGGGCGAGTTCCCCGAGGTCCAGGGCATTATGGGCCGCTACGTCGCCTATCACGAAGGGCTGCCCGCCCCCGTGGCCGAGGCAATCGCCGACCATTATAAGCCGCTGGGACCGTCCGACCGGGTGCCGACCGACAAGGTGTCGGTGGCCGTGGCGCTGGCCGAGAAGATCGACACGCTGGTTCAGTTTTTTGGGATTGAAGAACTCCCGACCGGTAGCCGCGACCCGTTTGGTCTCCGCCGTGCAGCGCTCGGTGTGATCCGTCTGATTCTTGAGAACAACCTCAGAGTCGATTTGGCAGCAATTTTCAAAGCTGCCGGGGCCACCGATGCCACTGTCGGCGAATTGGTCTTCTTCTTCTATGGCCGACTGGAAGTGGCTCTTCGGGAGCAAGGCATCCGAGCTGACGTTATTCGGGCAGTTCGTGAAAACAATGGTCGAGTAACTGACCTGACGCTGTTGATCGACAAGGTCAAGGCGCTTTCAAGCTTCCTTGCTTCTCCAGACGGCGGCAATCTCCTTGGCACATACCGACGCGGGATCAACCTTCTTTTTAAGGAGGAAGGCAAGGAAGACCGTACCGTCAGTGGCACGCCGGAGCGGCGGGGCGAACCGGCTGAGATCGAATTTTATGACGCACTGGGTACGGCTAATTCAACCATCCCAACACTGATTTCGAACGAGCGCTTCGAAGAGGCCATGGTTGCCTTGGCCGCTCTTCGTGGCCCGGTTGACCAGTTTGCGAACAATGTAATGGTGAACGCACCCGAAGCTGATGTTCGCGAGAACCGTCTTCGGCTTTATGCGGCACTGCGTGCGCTTTTCTCTGAAATCGCCGACTTCTCGAAGATCGAAGGCTGACCCCATGATCCACCGCCCCCGCACCCCCCGCCCTCTACGGCGGGCGGGGTGCGGCGGTGAAGGTAGTGGAATTACGTTATCCTTGTTGCAGTGCGGTAGTTTGGTAGTGGTTGGGGGCCGTCGCTCCCTCACCCTTCCACCGCTTCGCGGCGGGCCCCTCCCTCTCCCGCAAGCGGGCGAGGGGCGCCTTGCGGTGCCATCACATCAAAATTCCGCCCCTCGCCCACGCCAGTGGGAGAGGGACGGGCCCGTCGGCGCCCGCCGACGGGAGGGTGAGGGCCTGCGCGCCCACCCCCAATCCATACCCCCCATCGGGCCAACGCCCGTATCCCCGTGCAACAACACCAACAATTGTGTTGCATGGTGTTTCACCACGTCACCACCAGTCCAACCCCATAATCAAACGGGACCAAGATCATGACGAAGTGGGTCTACAGCTTCGGTGAAGGCAAGGCCGAAGGTCGCGCGGAGATGAAGAACCTCCTGGGCGGCAAGGGCGCCAACCTGGCGGAGATGAGCAATCTCGGCCTGCCGGTGCCCCCTGGCTTTACGGTCACGACGGAGGTCTGCACCTACTTTTATGCCAATGGCCGCCAGTATCCCGACAGCCTGCGCGCCGAGGTCGGCGCCGCCCTGACGGAGATCGAGCGGATCGTGGGCATGAAGTTCGGCGATGCGGAAAACCCGCTGCTGGTTTCCGTCCGCTCCGGTGCCCGCGCGTCGATGCCGGGCATGATGGACACCGTCCTGAACCTGGGCCTGAATGATGTGACGGTGGCGGGTCTGGCCCGCCGGTCCGGCGATGCCCGCTTCGCCTATGACAGCTATCGCCGTTTCATCCAGATGTTCGGCAATGTCGTGCTGGATGTGGATCACCATCATTTCGAAGAAGTGCTGGAAGATCACAAGCGTGGCCACGACCTGAACCTGGATACCGAGCTGACCGCCGAAGACTGGCAGGAAGTGATCAAGGGCTATAAGGAAGTGGTGCAGGAGGCCCTGGGCCGCCCCTTCCCGCAGGACCCGCAGGAACAGCTGTGGGGCGCCATCGGTGCGGTGTTCGGCTCCTGGATGAATGCCCGCGCCATCACCTATCGCAAGCTGCATGACATCCCGGCCGAATGGGGCACGGCGGTGAACATCCAGGCCATGGTGTTCGGCAATATGGGTGGGGACTGCGCCACCGGCGTGGCCTTCACCCGCAACCCGTCCACGGGCGAGAACGCGTTTTATGGCGAATACCTGATCAATGCCCAGGGTGAGGATGTGGTGGCCGGCATCCGCACGCCACAGCACCTGACCATCGCCGGCAAGATCGCCAACGGTTCTGACCTGCCGGCCATGGAAGAAAGCATGCCGGAAGTGTTCGAACAGCTGAACGCCGTGCGCCTGAAGCTGGAACGGCATTACCGCGACATGCAGGACATCGAATTCACGGTCCAGCAGTCCAAGCTCTATATGCTGCAAACCCGGTCGGGCAAGCGCACGGCCCCGGCGGCCCTCAAGATCGCGGTCGACATGGTCCGCGAGGGATTGATCAGCCAGAAGGAAGGTATCCTGCGGATCGAGCCGAAGTCGCTGGATCAGCTGCTGCACCCGACGCTGGACCCCAAGGCGGCCAAGCAGATCATCGCCAAGGGCCTGCCGGCCAGCCCCGGTGCCGCCAGCGGCAAGGTCGTCTTCACGGCGGAAGAGGCTGAGAAGCAGGCGGGATTGGGTGAGAATGTCATCCTCTGCCGTGTGGAAACCAGCCCGGAAGACATTCACGGCATGCACGCCGCCAAGGGCATCCTGACCACGCGTGGCGGCATGACCAGCCACGCGGCGGTGGTGGCCCGTGGCATGGGCCGGTCCTGCGTGGCCGGTGCCGGTGAACTGCGCATCGATTACAAGCGCGGCATCATCACCGTCCGCAATGTCGAGGTGCGGGCCGGCGACATCATCACCATTGATGGTTCCACCGGTGAAGTCATGCTGGGCGAAGTGCCGACCATTCAGCCGGAACTGTCGGGCGACTTTGCCGAGCTGATGGGCTGGGCCGATGCCCATCGCCGCATGAAGGTGCGCACCAACGCCGAAACCCCGCTGGACGCCCGTACCGCGCGCAAGTTCGGGGCCGAAGGCATCGGCCTGTGCCGCACCGAGCATATGTTCTTCGATGCCGACCGCATTATCGCGGTGCGGGAGATGATCCTGGCCGAAAGCGAGGCGGGCCGCCGCACCGCGCTGGCCAAGATCGCACCCATGCAGCGCAAGGATTTTGTCGAGCTGTTCAAGATCATGAAGGGCCTGCCCGTCACGATCCGCCTGCTGGACCCGCCGCTGCATGAATTCCTGCCGAATTCGGAAGCGGAGATGGTGGAGGTGGCCAAGGCCGCCGGCACCGACCTTCAGAAGGTGCAGCACCGGTCCTTGCAGCTGCACGAAGCCAACCCGATGCTGGGCCATCGTGGCTGCCGCCTGGGCATCTCCTACCCCGAGATTTATGAGATGCAGGCCCGCGCCATTTTTGAGGCGGCGGTGGAAGTCTTCAAGGAGACGGGCGAGACCGTGATCCCCGAGATCATGATCCCCCTGGTCGGCACCAAGAAGGAGCTGGACATCCTGAAGGCCGTGATCGACCGCGTCGGGGCGGAAGTCATCGCGGCATCAGGCCACAAGGTTGATTATCTGGTCGGCACCATGATCGAACTGCCGCGTGCCGCGCTGCAGGCCGGCAAGATCGCCGAAACCGCCGGTTTCTTCAGCTTCGGCACCAACGACCTGACCCAGACCACGTTTGGCATCAGCCGCGACGATGCCGGCGCCTTCCTGCCAGATTATCAGCGGGCCGGCATTCTGGAGCATGACCCGTTCGTGACGCTCGATACCGAAGGTGTGGGCGAACTGGTGCAGATCGCCGCCGAGCGCGGCCGTAAGACCAGGCCTGACATCAAGCTGGGCATCTGCGGCGAACATGGCGGCGACCCGTCATCGGTCTATTTCTGTGAAAAGGTAGGGCTGGATTACGTCTCCTGCTCCCCCTACCGCGTCCCCATCGCCCGCCTGGCTGCCGCACAGGCCGCCATTGAGGGCGAAAAGCGCGCCAGCGAGGCGTAACTATCAGACGGGGGCCGGCAACGGCCCCCGTTCTGCCCACAACACTGGACATTTCCGCCTGAAAGCCTATCCCTATGGTGGAGATCAGCTTTCCGGACCCGCCATGGCTGCCGACGCCCTGCCCCGCACCCGCCTGTTCATTGACCAGCCGTTGAGCCCCGGTGGGGCGGCGGTGCTGGATGGGGACCGGGCGCATTATCTGCGGGCGGTGCTGCGGCAAGGGCCGGGGGATGGGGTGCTGGCCTTCAATGGCCGGGACGGGGAATTCCTGGCCCATATCGAGACCCTGTCCAAATCCGCCGGCACCCTGCGCCTGGACCAGCAGACGCGCAGCCCCGACATTGACGCCCCGCCCGCCCCCTGGCTGCTGTTCGCACCGTTGAAGGGCGGGCGCACCGAATATGTGGTGGAAAAGGCGGTGGAGCTGGGCGTAGGCCGGCTGGTGCCCGTCTTCACCCGGCGCGGCGATGTCAACCGCGTGAATATCGACCGGCTGCGCGCCAACGCCCTGGAGGCCGCCGAACAGTGTGAGAGGTTGGACGCGCCGGACGTGGCGGACGGGGTGGAACTGGGCCGGCTGCTGTCCGATTGGGACCCGGCCCGCACCCTGTTCGTGGCGGCGGAAAGCGGGGTGGCAGCACCGCTGGTGACCGCCGTCACTGCGGCGGCGGGAAAGCCCGTCGCATTCCTTGTGGGTCCGGAGGGGGGATTTGACCAACAGGAACTTGATGCCCTGCGCCGCCTGCCTTTTGTGGTAAGCGTGGGCCTGGGGCCGCGCGTGCTGCGCGCCGATACCGCCGCTTTCTCCGCCCTTGCCGTCTGGCAGGCGGCGGGGGGCGACTGGCGGTCGGCCGACGGTGATGCAAGGCCGCCCAATCGCACCTGACTGATCCCGCCCGCCGTCTTTGCAACGTCCTTCGCGTTAAGGAACAAAACCAATGTCCGCACCTCCGACGTCGCGCGGCGAACCGATCACCGACCGCCGGCAACTGGTCGAGTATCTGGAAAGTGGGTTAAAGCCGGCCAGCGATTGGCGCATCGGCACCGAGCATGAGAAGTTTGTTTTCCGGGGTCCCGACCATGCCCCCGTCCCCTATGCCGGCCCTGGCGGGATCGGTGAGATCCTGGGGGAGTTTCAGCGGCGATTCGGCTGGGAACCCGTGCGGGAGGGCGATAATATCATCGCCCTGACCAAGGGCATGGCCAATATCAGCCTGGAACCCGGCGGGCAGTTCGAACTGTCGGGCGCGCCGCTGGTCAGCATCCACCAGACCTGTGGGGAGGTGGGGCAGCATCTGGCGGAAGTGCGCGCCATCGGCCAGGATTTGGGCTTTGGCATGCTGGGCATGGGCTTCAACCCGAAATGGAAGCGGTCCGACATCCCCTGGATGCCCAAGGGCCGGTACAAGATTATGGGCTCCTACATGCCCAAGGTCGGGACGCTTGGCCTGGACATGATGACCCGGACATGCACCGTCCAGGTAAACCTGGACTTCGCGTCCGAAGCCGACATGGTGAAGAAGTTCAGGGTGTCGCTGGCCCTGCAACCCATTGCCACGGCCCTGTTCGCGGCCAGCCCCTTTATGGAGGGCAAGCCCAACGGCTTCCAGAGCTACCGTTCCCATATCTGGACCGACACGGACAAGGACCGCACCGGCGACCTGCCCTTTGTGTTCGAGGACGGGTTCGGGTTCGAACGCTACGTCGATTACGCGCTCGATGTGCCCATGTATTTCGTCTATCGCGACGGGCAGTATCTGGACGCATCGGGCCTGTCGTTCCGTGACTTCCTGGATGGCAAGCTCTCTACCGTTCCCGGTGAGAAGCCGCTGATGACCGACTGGTCGGACCACATGACGACCATGTTCCCGGAAGTGCGCCTGAAGAAGTATCTGGAAATGCGGGGGGCCGATGCCGGCCCCTGGGGCCGCCTCTGCGCCCTGCCCGCGCTCTGGGTCGGGTTGCTCTATGATACCAGTGCGCTGGATGCCGCCTGGGATCTGGTGAAGGGCTGGACCCAGGAAGACCGTGCCACCCTGCGCCGCGATGTGCCGCGCCTGGGCCTGGCCACCCCGTTCCAGGGTGGAACGGTGCAGGATGTGGCCCGCCGCGTGGTCGATATCGCCCGCGAAGGGTTGCGCAGCAGGGCCCGCACCGCCGGCATGGGCGATGATGAAACCCACTTCATCGAACCGCTGATCGCCATCGCGGAGTCGGGCCGGTCCTTGTCGACCGAGATGCTGGAGAAGTACCAGGGTGCCTGGGGTGGGAACATCGATCCCATCTATAAGGAATATGCCTATTGAGTAGGTAGCCGGCGGGCGGTGGAAAGCCCTTTTCCACCGCCCGCTTTTGGTTGCACTTCTGTTGCCGCGCTCGACCTTCTTGCCTAGAATGCTTCCCGCGTTTAGGCGCGCTGTGGCGCGACCAAGGGGGAAGGACGCGCCGTTTAGATGCTGAAATTTGCGGAGTTCGCCGACAGGGCGATGGAGCAGGATTTCCGCCAGCATATGCTGGAGGCGGAAGCCAAGGGCCTGCGGCGCAATCTCCTGGCCCTGGCAATCTTCTACCTGATGGCCGCCTCACTGGACTTTGTGTATTTCAGCCTTGAGACGGTCCTGACCGTCATGATGCCGCTGCGCGGTGTCGTCTATGTGCTGATCATCGCCACCATGCTGGTGCCGGTAAAGGCCAAGTATGTAGGCCTGCGATATGGCCTTGTGTTGCTGACGATGACCTATATCTGGGCCATCACCTCGGCAGGCGCGCTGCTGATCCATCGCGGGGGGCAGGTGGGCCTGACGGTCAGCTTCTTCGTGATGATCGTCGTACTGATGAACTATCTGTTCCTGCCGACACGGGTGATCTACATGATCCCCTGGGGCGTGGCGGCCAGCGGCCTTTATATCGGCCTGTTCATGCCGGCATCGGGTGCCACGGCGTCACAGATGAGCACCGCGACGGTCATGCAGTCGCTGGCCAATATCTTCGGCGCCTTCACGGCCTATCAGCTATCAACCCTGCGCCGTATGGAGTTTCAGCGCCTGCGCGCCCTGCAGGCCGAACAGGCTCGTCTGAAGGAAGCCAATACTGAGCTGCTTCGCCGTGAAGCCATCATCGCCAATCAGCGCGACGAGCTGGCCCACAAGGTCGCAGAACTGGAAGAGGCGCAGCAACAGTTGGGCGAAACCCGCAACAGCCTGACCCAGGCGGAGAAGCTGGCCAGCCTGGGCCGGCTGGTCGCCGGGGTGGCGCATGAGTTGAACACGCCCATCGGCATCGCCCTGACCGCCATCACCCATCTGGAGGATGTTGTCACCTCCCTGGACAAGACGGTGGCTGCCGGCAAGCTGACCCGCAGCCAGTTGACGGAGCATCAAGGCACGCTGCGCGACAGCGCCCTGCTGGTCCACACCAATATCGGCCGCGCCGCCGAACTGGTGCAGAGTTTCAAGCGGGTGGCCGTGGATCAGGCCAGCGAGGAACGGCGCGATTTCCTGCTGGGCGCCTATATCGACGAGGTGCTGCAAAGCCTGGCGCCACGGCTGCGCGGGGAACCGCACCGTGTCCTGGTCGAATGCCCCACTGGCATCCATATGGACAGCTATCCCGGCGCCCTGTTCCAGGTGCTGACCAACCTGATCATCAATGCCCTGATCCACGCTTTCGGCCCGGACCGTCAGGGCACCATGAAGATCACGGTACGTGAACTGCCCGATGATCAGGTGGAGTTGCGGTTCCAGGATGATGGCAAGGGTGTGCCCGCCGCCCACATGGACCGGCTGTTCGAACCCTTCTTCACCACCAACCGCGCCCGGGGTGGTTCCGGCCTGGGCCTGCACATTGTCTTCAATCTGGTGACGCAGTCATTGCAAGGCGTGATCAGCGTCAGCTCCGCCGAAGGCCGCGGAACCTGCTTCACCCTGACCCTTCCCCGCCACCTCCCCCGGGAAGAGGTGGTGGCGCTGGAAAGGGCGGCGGGGTGATCTGATTTACGTTAACTGCTGCTGGATCGCGGCGGTCTTGATGGCCTTCTGAAGCTTCTCAAAGGCCCGCACCTCGATCTGACGCACGCGTTCACGGCTGATGCCGTAATGCTGCGACAGGTCTTCCAGCGTCGTCGGTTCCTCGCGCAGGCGGCGTTCGATCAGGATATGACGCTCACGCTCGTTCAGGCCCTTCATGGCGCTGGCCAGCAGGGCCTTGCGCTTGCCCAGTTCCTGCTGGTCACCCAGGCGGATTTCCTGGCTTTCGCTTTCATCGACCAGCCAGTCCTGCCACTCCCCCTCGCCATCAATGCGCAGCGGCGCATTCAGGGAATGGTCACCCGCGGCCAGACGCTGGTTCATGGAAACGACGTCGGCTTCCGGCACGTCCAGGGTGGTGGCGATCTTGGTCACCACCTCCGGCGGCAGGTCGCCATCATCGATGGCCTGCATCTGGCCCTTCAACTTGCGCAGATTGAAGAACAGCTTCTTCTGCGCCGCCGTGGTGCCCATCTTCACCAGCGACCAGCTGTGCAGGATATATTCCTGGATGGCAGCCCGAATCCACCACATGGCGTAGGTGGCCAAACGAAAGCCGCGGTCGGGCTCAAACCGCTTGACGGCCTGCATCATGCCGACATTGCCTTCGGAAATCAGTTCGGAGACCGGCAGGCCATAGCCGCGATAGCCCATGGCAATCTTCGCCACAAGGCGCAGATGGCTGGTCACCAGACGGTGGGCGGCCTTGGTATCCTCATGCTCGCGCCAGCTCTTGGCCAGCATGTACTCCTCACCCGGTTCCAGCATCGGGAACTTGCGGATTTCCTGGAGATAGCGGCTGAGGCTGCTTTCCGAGCTGACGACCGGAATGGCGGGAACGGAAGCGGTCATGTTAACCCCCTTGCATAAGGCTGGTTGACACCATCGGCCCAACTGGCACCGACAGCGATGAATAGGTCCTGAACGGACACGACATGCGCCCGTCCAGAAGAGGCCCGGTCATCATGCGCGGCGGCATTATAGCACCTCCAGCGCATGAATTAAGCCCTTGAAATCATCCGGTAACACAGTTTCAAAGCGCACCTTGGCGCCCGTGGCCGGATGGATGAACTCAATGGCGGCGGCGTGCAGCGCCTGACGCGGGAACGTCTCCAGCGCCTGCTTGGCCCCTTCCGACAGACCGCGCGTGCGGCCCGTGCGGACACGGCCATAGACGGGGTCGCCGACCAGCGGATGGCCGACATGGGTCATGTGCACCCGGATCTGGTGGGTGCGGCCCGTCAGCAGCTTGCATTCGATCAGGGCCGCCGCCGGCCCCAGGGCCCGGACGGTGCTGTAGCGTGTGATGGCAACCTTGCCACCCCGGTCCAGCACGGCCATGCGCTTGCGGTCGGTCGGGTGGCGACCGATATTGGCGTTGATCTCGCCTGTGCGCGGGTTAGGCACGGCCCAGACCACCGCCTGATAGGTACGCGACAGCGACCGGTCGGCGAACTGCGCCGACAGGGCCTGATGCGCGCGGTCATTCTTGGCCACCACCATCAGACCGCTTGTATCCTTGTCCAGCCGATGGACGATGCCTGGCCGGCGCACGCCACCGATGCCCGACAGCCGGTCACCGCAATGGTGCAGCAGGGCGTTGACCAGCGTGCCGTCCGGGTTACCTGCGGCGGGATGCACCACCATGCCCGCCGGCTTGTCGATGACCAGCAGGTCTTCATCCTCATGAATGATCGACAGCGGGATATCCTGGGCCACGGGCAGGGCGGGCGCGCTGGCCGGAACATGCACGCGGAAGGTCTGGCCGGCTTTGACCCGGCGGGACGCGTCGTTTATGGTCTGCCCACCTGTGGAGACATGCCCCTGATCGATCAGGGCGCGCAGGCGGGAACGCGACAGGCCGGCAGCGGCCAGCAGATCCGCCAGCGCCTTGTCCAGACGGTCCCCGTCCATGTTGCCATCGATGATGGCGTCATGCTCGGCGGGTCCGGCACCCTGGACAGGGGCGGCATCGGCGGCGGGCAGGAATTCCTCGTCGCACAGATCGTCATCCAGGTCGAATTCCAGGCCGGCGGGCGGGATATCCGTCCGGCCGGCGGCCTTCAACTGGGGATTTGCCGAACGTGCAGGCACTGAAGAACATCCTTATCATCGGGGCCGTGATCATCGCGGCCGGGTTCGCGTTCCTGGGCTATGAAGTCTATAAACGCTCCACGGACCCCAATCATCCGCGCACGTTTTCGGCCCGTTTCGGCATGCAGGGGAAAGCCCCCGAGGCCGAACCGCCGGTCCCGCCCGCGCCACCGGTCCCGGCACCCGTGAAGGCACCGATGCCGACCGAGGCGGTGACATTGCCGCCGGGAGCGGTCCTGCTGCCCGGCATCGCCGCCGTGAATGGCCGCGTCGCCGTACAGGTTAAACTGACCGACGGTCGCACACAGGTGCTTCTCGTCGATCCGGCCACGGGCGAACATGCGGTGCTTGTGACATCCACGCCGTGATCCTGGTCACAATAGAACCGATTCCCAGGGGAAATGGACGTTAAATGAATTTCATGTCCGACAATGTGACGGGGGCAGCGCCGGAAATCCTGGATGCCATCGTCAAGGCAAATGGCGGCACCGCCCCGTCCTATGGCAATGATGATTGGACAAAGCGGCTGACACAGTCCCTGTCGGACCTGTTCGAACGCGACGTCGCCGTCTTTCCCGTGGCAACCGGTACCGCCGCCAATGCCCTGGCACTGGCGGCCCTGACCCCGCCCTGGGGCAGCATCTATTGCCATGCCGAAGCGCATATCCAGGCCGATGAATGCGGCGCGCCGGAAATGTTCACGGGCGGGGCCAAGCTGGTCACCCTTCCCGGCGATCATGGCAAGCTGATGCCCGCCACCCTGTCGTCGGCACTGGACCGGGTGCACAAGGGCTTCGTGCATGTGGTACAGCCGGCTGCCCTGTCGCTGAGCCAGTTGACCGAATGCGGCACGGCCTACAGTCCGGCAGAGGTAGCGGCGCTGACCGCCGTCGCCCGGCACCATGGTCTGCGGGTGCATATGGACGGGGCACGCTTTGCCAATGCCGTCGCCTCGCTGGGCTGTTCGCCGGCGGACATCACCTGGCGGGCCGGTGTGGATGTCCTGTCCTTCGGCGCCACCAAGAATGGCGCCCTGGGGGCGGAGGCGGTGGTGTTCTTCGACCGCGAACTGTCGGAGAATTTCGGTTACCGCCGCAAGCGCGCGGCACACCTGTTCTCCAAGATGCGCTTCCTGTCGGCACAGCTGGAGGCCTATGTGCAGGGCGGGCTGTGGCTGCGGCTGGCCGGCCATGCCAACCGCATGGCGATGCGGCTGGCTGACGGGCTGTCGGCCCTGCCCGGCGCGCATCTGGCCCATCCCGTGGACGGGAACGAGATCTTCATCGCCCTGCCGGAACCGGTGATCGCAGGGCTGGAAGCGGCGGGCTTCGGCTTTTACCGCTGGGACGGCCCTGTCGTGCGCCTGGTCACCGCCTGGAACAGCGATGAGGCCGCCGTGGAAGCCCTGCTGGCGGCGGCACGGCGGCTGGCGGGGTGATCACACACCCCATCCCCCCAGCGGATATTCCTGCAGGATGTGATAGGTCGCGCCCGACTTGCCCAGGACGCTTTCGTAAAGGCAGTAACGGTCCACCGTGAAGGGCCCCGCCTGGAACAGGCCGTTGACCCCCATATAATGGGCCAGCTTGGCCGGCGGCGTGTCGGTCAGATAGGCCAGGGTCACATGCGGGCTGTATTTGCGCTGTTCCGGCGGCTGGCCCGACCGGACCAGGGCGGATTCCACCTTGGCCTGAAGGTGCAGCAGCGGGTCGTTGTCCACCAATCCTGCCCAGAGCGCGTGCTGCTTGTGCCCGCTGCCGAAACTGCCCAGGCCGGACAAGGTCAAGGGGAAGGACGGGCCGGTGACAAGGTCCAGCGCCTCATCCACATCATGGGCCGTGCCCTCGTCAATCTCCCCCAGGAAACGCAAGGTCAGGTGGTAGTTTTCGGGTCGCACCCAGCGGGCACCGGGCAGGCCGTTGGCCAGGCTGGACAGCCGTTCCACCACCGCCTCCGGCATCGGTATCCCGACGAACAGACGCAGCATGGTCTTCACTTCAGGGACAGGGGTTGGGATTGGCCGCATGGACGGCATCCAGCGCGGCCAGCACCTCCGCCGACAGGGTCAGCGAGCCGGCATCAATGGCGACCTTCAGATGGTCCATACTGGTGGCCCCGATGATCGTGCTGGTCACGAAGGAACGGGAGACGACGAAGGCGATGGCCATGGCAGCGGGGTCCAGCCCATGGTCGCGGGCAATGGCCAGATAGTCGCGCGTCGCCGCATCGCCGCGCGGCAAGTCATAGCGCGACTTGCGGTGATCCACGGTACGGCGCGATCCCGCCGGCAGCGCGCCATCCAGATACTTGCCCGTCAGGGTGCCGGCGGCCAGCGGCGAATAGGCCAACATCGACACATCCTCGCGTAGCGCCACCTCCGACAGCCCCATCTCGAACGTGCGGTTCAGCAGGGAATAGGGGTTTTGTATGCTGGCGATGCGGGGCAGGCCCAGATGGTAGGCAGCGGCGACATAACGCATGGTGCCCCATGGCGTTTCGTTGGACACCCCGACATGCCGGATTTTGCCGGCCTTGATCAGGTCGGCGAAGACGGCCAGCGTCTCCTCAATCGGCACCTCGCCCGGCTGGGCCGCCGGATGGGCCACGGTGCGGCCAAAGCGGTCGGCCTGCCGGTCGGGCCAGTGTAGCTGATACAGGTCGATATGGTTGGTGCGCAGGCGGCGCAGGCTTGCTTCCACCGCCTCAGTGATATTTTTCCGATCGGCGCGCGCCTTGCCGCCGCGCAGGTAATCCATGCCGGACCCATCGCCCACCACCTTGCTGGCCAGCAGCACCTCATTGCGGCGACCCGTCCGGGCGAACCAGTCGCCGATGATCTCTTCCGTGCGGCCACAGGTGGCGGCGATGGGCGGGGCGGAATACATCTCGGCCGTGTCCCAGAAGAACAGGCCGCGATCCAGCGCCATATCCATCTGGGCGAAGCCTTCTTCCGGGCTGTTCTGCCGGCCCCAGGTCATCGTGCCCAGGCAAAGGGCGGGAACCATCAGGTCGGTGCGACCAAGGCGGCGAAGGGTCATGAACCTGTCCTCAAACGGAAAATGTCGTATCGATTGATCAATGCGCCTCGGCCCAGGACAGGCCGACGCCGGCTTCCGCCACCAGCGGGATGCCGATATCGGCGGCCCCTTCCATCACCCGGCGGACCAGGGCGGATGTGGCCTCCACCTCCGCGTCGGGCACCTCGAACAGCAGTTCATCATGCACCTGCAACAGCATGCGGGCCTTCAACCCTGCCTCGGCCAGCGCGCCCGGCAGCTTGATCATGGCCAGCTTGATGATGTCGGCGGCGGTCCCCTGGATGGGGGCGTTGATGGCCTGACGCTCGGCATAGGATTTGCGCGCACCCTTTTCCTGGATGCCCTGGATCCAGCATTTGCGGCCCAGCAGGGTGCGGACATAGCCGTCGCGCGCGGCTTCCGCCTTGGTCTTTTCCATATAGGCCTGAAGCTCCGGGAACCGCTCAAAATAGGCCTTGATGAAGGCCCCGGCCTCCCCGGCAGAAATGCCCAACTGACGCGACAGGCCGAAGCTGGAAATGCCATAGATGATACCGAAATTGATGGCCTTGGCCCGGCGACGAATCTCCGACGTCATCTGGTCCAGCGGTACGTTGAACACCTGGCTCGCCGTCATGGCATGGATGTCGATGCCATCGCGGAAGGCCTGTTGCAGGGCCGGGATGCCCGCCATTTCCGCCACGATGCGCAGTTCGATCTGGCTGTAATCCACGGACATGATGCGGTTGCCGGGGGCCGCCACGAAAGCACGGCGAATCTTGCGCCCTTCTTCCGTGCGGATGGGGATGTTCTGCAGGTTGGGGTCGGTCGATGACAGGCGGCCCGTGGAGGTGGCGGCCAGGGCAAAGCTGGTATGGACACGGCCCGTGCCGGGATTGATCTGTTCGCCCAGCGTGTCCGTGTAGGTGGATTTCAGCTTGGCGAATTGCCGCCAGTCCATGACCTTCTGGCAGATGGGAATGCCCAAATCGGCCAGTTCCTCCAGCACCGAACTGTCGGTGGACCAGGCGCCTGTCTTGGCGGATTTCTTGCCGCCTGACAGCTTCATCTCATCAAACAGGATCTCGCCCAGCTGCTTGGGGCTGCCAACATTGAAGGTGCGGCCAGCCAGGACATGGATTTCGGCCTCCAGCTCCACCAGCCGCTTGGCAAAATCGTTGGACAGTTCCTTCAGGACCTGCCGGTCGACCAGCACGCCTTCCATCTCCATCCGCGCCACCACCGGCACCAGGGGACGCTCAATCGTCTCGTAAACCGTCACCATCCGGTCGGCCAGCACATCATGGCGCAGCACATGCCAGAGGCGCAGGGTGATATCCGCATCCTCCGCCGCATAAGCTGTAGCCTTGTCCAGCGGCACGCGGTCGAACGTAATACGGCTCTTGCCCGTCCCCGTCACCTCATCAAATGAGATGGTGGTGACGCCCAGATGGCGCTGCGCCAGCTCATCCATGCCATGGCCATGCCGCCCGCCGCCAATGACGTAGGAGCGGAGCATCGTGTCGTCGATGGGGGCGACCGTAACGCCATGCTTGGCGAACATCTGCCAATCGAACTTGATATTGTGCCCGACCTTCAGCACGCCGGGATGTTCCAGCAGCGGCTTCAGGATTTCAAGGGCACGGTCCAGCGGCACCTGTTTGGGCGGCGGCGCACCATCGCCGAAATCCAGGCCCCCCGCCCCGTCCTTGGGCGTGGACGGATCAATATGGGCCACGGGGATGTAGCAGGCGCGGCCCGGACGGGTGGACAGCGAAATGCCCACCAGACTGGCCCGCATCGGGGTCAATCCATCGGTCTCGGTATCGACGGCGACAACGCCGGCCTCCAACCCTTCCGCGACCCAGGCGGCCAAAGCCTCCTCTGTATCGACCAGCACATGCTCGATCTTGTCCGGGCGGGGGATGTGGGCATCGGCCCGCGCCTCTACCGGGGTCGTGGGCGGGGTAAAGGAACGACCATCCAAGGCGGCGCGCAGGTCACGGCGCTGCTGTTCCCCGCCACCGCCGGCGGCGGCTTGGATGGCCGCCCCATCGGCCAGGGTACCGTCGGCCGCGATCTCCGCCTTCACCTTGGCGATGATCGACCGGAAGCCCTGCACACCCAGCCAGGACAGCAGCCGGTTCACGTCCGGCTCCCGCACCTTCAATTCTTCGACCGGCACCGGTACGGGGGCGTTTTCCTCCAGCTTGACGAGCCGTTTGGAGATGCGGGCCAGATCGGCATTCTCGATCAGCTTCTGCCGGCGGCCGGCTTGGCGGATCTCGCCTGCCCGCTCCAGCAATGCCTCCAGCGAGCCATATTCGGTGATCAACTGCGCCGCCGTCTTGATACCAATACCGGGCACGCCGGGCACATTGTCGACGCTGTCGCCGGCCAGGGCCTGGACATCCACCACCTTGTCCGGCGCCACCCCGAACTTCTCAAACACCTCGTCCGGCCCGATCATCTTGTTCTTCATCGGGTCCAGCATGCGGATCCCGTCATCCACGAGCTGCATCAGGTCCTTGTCCGACGACACGATGGTGACGGGCCGGCCCAGCGCGCGGGCCTGCCGGGCGTAGGTGGCGATCAGATCGTCAGCCTCAAACCCTTCCAGCTCGATTGACGGCAGGTTAAAGGCCTCCACCGCCTCGCGGATGATAGCGAACTGGGGCCGCAGATCCTCCGGCGGGTCGGGGCGGTGGGCCTTGTAGTCGGGGTAGAAATCATTGCGGAAATTCAGGCGCTTGCTGTCAAAGATGATTGCCACCGCATCGGCCTTCAGCTCTGCCAGCAGCCGCATCAGCATATTGGTGAAGCCCATGACGGCATTCACCGGCGTCCCGTCGGGCCGGTTCAACGGCGGCAGCGCATGATAGGCCCGAAAGATGAAGCCCGACCCATCCACCAGATAAAGCGGTGTGCCGTCGGCCGGCGGAAGGGCGGTGCTGGGGGCGCTGTCGGTCGGCATGGGGCGGCCTGTCGTTCCGGCTGTGTTCTAGGCCCCGGAACATGGCGCAACAGGGCCTGGATGTCGAGACTGTTGGCCCTCAATACCGTTTGAACCGGTCCAGCAGACGGTCGATGTAATCCCGCTCCGCCTTGGGCCGGTTCTGTTCGCCGGCGCGGCGGCGCAGCTCCTCCAGAATCTGGCGGGCGCGCTGCATGTCGGCCTCGGCGGGGATTTTCACCTCTTCCCCATCCAGGGTGCCGGAACCGGGCAGCGGGCGGCCCAGCGGGTCGCGGCCCTGCTGCCGGCCCGTGCGGTTGCGCTGGCCGCCAGCCTGTCCGGGACTGGCCTTGGCCATCTGTTCCTGCATGGATTTCAGCGTCTGCTGTAGCTGTTCCAGCGCCTCCCCCTGTGAGGCCACGGCCTGATCCGGGGCACCGCTGCGCAGGGCGTCGGTGGCCTCCTTCATGGCGCGTTCGGCCCGGCCCAGGGGGCGGGGGATTTCGCCGCCCATCTCACCCAGCCGGCGCATGATGTCGCCCAACTCACCGCGCAACTCTTCCTGACGCCCAGCCATGGCGCCGGCATGGGCATCCGCCTTGCCCTGCTGCGCAGCACCCTGGTCACCGGGGCGGCGGCTCTGGCGGTTGGGCATGGACAGGCCTGGCATCTGGTTGGGGGGCAGTTCCCCGGCCCCGTCAAACTGTTCCTGCTGCTGGGTGAAGGTGTCATCCATCAATTGCTGCTGCTGCTTCTGAACTTCCCGCAGCTTCTGGTTCAGTTCGGCCAGTGCCTTACCCTGCTGGTTGGCCTCCACATCCTGCTGGGGTGGCGGCTGCCCGTTCTGAAGATTCTCCATCATCTGTTGAAGCTGCGACAGCATCTCCCGCGCCGCCTCATGATTGCCGGATGCGGCCAGGTCGCGCATCTGGCGCACCATGTCCTCCACCTCGTCCCGGCTCATGGACTGCGCATCCGGGTCGGGCTCACCCTGATTCTGCGGCTGATTCTGGGCCTGCGGGTTCTTGGCTTCCTGCTGTTCCAGCGCATCCATGAAATCGCGCATGGCCTGTTCCAGGCGCTGCATGGCCTGGTCGATCTCTTCTGCCGGGGCGTTGCGATCCAGCGCCTCCATCAGCGCCTTCTGCGCATCGCGCAATTCGCGTTCGGCCAGCGACAGGTTCCCATCCTCGATACGCAGGGCCACATCCCACAGCATGGCGATGGAACTGGGCACCGTGTCCGGCCCGGCATTGCGCATCAGGCGGCCCACCGCACTGCGCAGCGCCAGGAAGGCCAGCGGATCGCCGCCATAGCCGTCTAGATTGACCGACAGGTCATGCAGGGCGCGGCCCACCAGCGGGCGCACCGTGTCCCCCATCAGGATCAGGGTCTTGCGCTGTTCGATGATGGCGCGGGCCACGGGGTGGTTGAAATGCCGCTCCGGCAGAGTGATCGCCTGTTCGGCACTCTGCGACACCTGCCCGGCGCCATCGGTGGCGCGCAGGCGGACGGTCACCGGCATTCCGGCCCAGGGATGGCCCGACAGGTCGTGATAGCCGGTGCCCGTAATCTCCCGCTTGTTCTTGGCCGGGACAGGCAGGGGCAGATCGAAGGGCGTCTTGTCGATGCCCATCGGCAGGTCGGTGGCCAGCGTCACCGTCGCCGTGACGGCATGGATGCCGTAATCATCGGCCCCGGTATAATCGATGCGCAGCGCATTGCGTTCCGTGGCCGCCGGCGGGGTGCGAAACGCGATGCCCGGCGGCTGATCGGGGATCAGACGGATGGGCCAGGACGCCACCTCCCGCCCGAACTGCCGCACAGAGACGCCTTCCCCCTCGGTCAGGGCCAGTTCCACCTGATGGCCGCCACCGGCCACAGGCTGGAAATCCACATCCTGGTTATTGGCACGCAGGCTGGGCGTGCCCAACCCGCCGTCAAGCCGCACCACCAGCTTGGTCCCCGCCGGCAGGAACAGGGGTTTCTCCTCCCCCTCTTCCGTCCCGTCATCCACCGCATTGGCGGGTTTCAGGCCCGTCAGGAACACGGGCGGCTGCCCGGTATAGTCCGGCGGCGTGGCCCAGGCATCCAGACGGGTGGGCGTGAACACACCCCCCAGCCCGATGGAAGGCACGAAGGCACTCAAAGTGCGCCCGCCCAAATCGCCCCAGCCGACCGTCGCCCCCACGACCATCAGCAGGGCAACAGCAACACGCAGGGCCCAGGGGTCCCGCTTGACCAGATTGCTGTCGGGCAGGTCGACGCGCAGATCCCGCGACTGGCCCTTCGCCCGCTCCTGCGCCAGCCGCCAGAGCACATGGGCCAGCGGGTCACCGGCCCCACCGGCAATGCCATCCTGCAATTGCGACAGGGGCCGGTGCGCCAGCCGGCTGTCGCGTTCCAGGCGGCGGCGGGCATCCGCCTCCGTCGGCAGGCGCAGCGACCGCAGCCCCTGCCGCACCAGATAACCGACCCCACCCAGCATGAGCAGCAGCAACGGCACATGCAGCCAGGGCGACAGATGAACGAACAGGCCCATCCAGGCCACGGCCAGGAACAGGCCCAGCAGCGCCAGGGGCCGCCAGAACGGGGGCCACAGCGCCTCCCACCACAGGATGGTGCGGGCCAGTTTCAGGGGGCGGCTGCCGGCATCGCCCGGCAAGGGCGCCTTGGCCGGCACCGGCACCGATCCCATCCGATACCGGCCCAGCAGCGACCGCAGCCGCGCGGCCAGCGTCCGGGCGGGACTCTGGCCGGCGGGACGCTGGCCGGGATCACGGGGCGGGGCGGGGCGGGGCGGCATCTGTCGTTCACACCTTACATGTCTGGCCGACAGCCTACCCCGCTTTCACCGCTTAAGGGGAGAGCCAATCGGGCATCTTCTCCAGCGTCAGGCTATCCTCGAAACTTGGGCGGCGGCGCACCACCTCGAAATTCGCGCCCGACACCAGAACCTCGGCCACCAATGGACGTGAATTATATGTCGAAGACATGGCGGCGCCATAGGCACCCGCCGTCAAAAAGGCCAGCAGATCACCCGGCGCCACGGGCGGCATGGGCCGCAGGCGGGCGAACGTGTCCCCCGTCTCGCATACCGGGCCGACAATATCGGCATCGGCCAGCACGGCATCCGCCGCCGGCTGTGCCACGGGGATCACGGTATGCCAGGCCTCATACATGGCCGGACGCACAAGATCATTCATGGCGGCGTCGACGATCAGGAAGCGGCGGTGCAGCCCTTCCTTCACAAAGATGGTGCGGGTCAGCAGCAGGCCGGCAGCCGCCACCAGCGACCGGCCCGGTTCCAGCGTGACATGACAGCCCAAGCCGCCCACCGTCTCGGCAATGGCCTTGGCATAGGCGGGATAATCGGGGGCCTGATCCTCCGGCTTGTACGGCACTCCCAGACCACCGCCCAGGTCGATACGGCTCAGCGGCACGCCCTGGGCCTTCAGATCGCGCACCAGTTCGGCCAGCTTGCCGAACGCCTTGCGGAACGGCGTTGTCTTCAGAAGCTGGGAACCGATATGGACCGCAATGCCGACCGGATTGATCCCAGGCAGCGCCAGGGCGCGGGCATAGGCCTCGCCCGCATGGGCGAAATCGATGCCGAACTTGTCCTCCTTGCGACCCGTGGCGATCTTGCCATGGGTTTCGGCATCGACGTCGGGATTGATGCGGATGGCGATGGGCGCTTCCACGCCCAGCTCCACCGCGACTTCCGACAGAACCTCCAGTTCGGGCAGGCTTTCGACATTGATCTGGTGGATGCCGGCCTTCAATGCCGCGACCAGTTCGTCCCGCGTCTTGCCCACCCCGGAAAACACGATCTTGTCAGCGGGAATGCCGGCGGCCAACGCGCGGCGCATTTCGCCCACCGACACGACGTCACCGCCGGCGCCCAGCTGTGCCAGGGTGCGGATGACGGCCAGATTGGAATTGGCCTTCAACGCGTAGCAGATGGTCACATCCTGACCGGCAAAGGCATCGGCATAGGCGCGCCACGCAGCCGTCAACCCCTCTGTCGTATAGACATAGGTGGGCGTGCCGACCGAGGCGGCGATGGCGGACAGGGCCACACCTTCGGCATGCAGCGCGCCGTCGGTGTAATGAAAACCGGGAACAGGGAAGCAGGTCATTGTTGCGGCTTCTCAAGTGAAGGAGTGGCCGGCTTCGGATCGCTGGCCGGATCGGGATAGGTCTTGGGCGGCGGGCTGCCCGGCGGGGCCTTGGGGAAATGCGGTTTCATCCCGCAACCGGCCAGCGCCAGAAGGGCAACGAAAAGGATGGCTTTGCGCATGGGCTTGCTCCTTCCGGGTGCTGGTTACAGGAACCGCGCCTTCGCCGCTTCCACGGCGGCGCGGACGCGCGACGGGGCGGTGCCGCCAAAGCTGGTACGGCTGTTGACCGACGCTTCCAAGGTCAGCACGCCATAGACGGCGTCGGTGATGCCGGCATGCACCGCCTGCATCTTTTCCAGCGGCACCTCAGCCAGACCGGTGCCCGCCTCCTCCGCCAGTTTCACGATGCGGCCCGTGATATGGTGGGCATCGCGGAACGGCACGCCCAAGGACCGGACCAGCCAGTCGGCAAGGTCGGTGGCCGTGGGGAAGCCCGCCTCCACCGCGCGGCGCATGGAGGCCGGGTCGGGCGTCAGGTCGCGGATCATGCCGGTGGTGGCCGCCAGACACAAAGCCAGCGTCTCATCCGCCATGAAGACCGGCTCCTTGTCTTCCTGCATATCCTTGGAATAGGCCAGCGGCAGACCCTTCATGACGATCAGCAGACCGTTCAGCGCGCCGATGACGCGGCCCACCTTGGCACGGACCAGTTCGGCGGCATCGGGGTTGCGCTTCTGCGGCATGATGGAGCTGCCGGTAGTGAACGCATCGGTCAGGCGGATAAAACGGAACTGGCTGGTGCACCAGATCACGATCTCTTCGGCCAGACGCGACAGGTGGGTGCCGCAGATGCTGGCGGCGGCCAGATAATCCAGCGCAAAATCGCGGTCGGACACGGCGTCCAGCGAATTGGCCGTGGGCCGGTCAAAGCCGAGTGCCGTTGCCGTCGCCTCACGGTCGATGGGATAGGGCGTGCCGGCCAGCGCAGCGGAGCCCAGCGGGCATTCATTCAGCCGCTTGCGGGCATCGCGCATGCGCGCCCGGTCGCGGCCCAGCATTTCCACATAGGCCAGCAGATGGTGGCCGAAGGTGACGGGCTGTGCCGTCTGCAAATGCGTGAAGCCCGGCATGATCAGGTCCGGGAACTGCTCTGCCCGGTCGATCAAGGCTGCCTGCAGCGCCTGAATATCCGTGTCCAGACGGTCGAACGCATCGCGCACCCACAGCTTGAAATCGGTCGCCACCTGATCATTGCGGGACCGCGCGGTGTGCAGGCGGCCCGCCGGTTCGCCAATGATCTCCTTCAGGCGGGATTCCACATTCATGTGGATATCCTCATTCTCCACCGTGAAGGTGAAACGGCCCTCGGCGATCTCGGTGGCCACCTGATCCAGCCCGGCCAGGATGGCGTCGCGGTCGGCCACGCTGATGATGCCCTGCGCCGCCAGCATCGTGGCATGCGCCTTCGACCCCGTAATATCCTGCGCCCACAGCTTCTGGTCAAAGCCGATGGAGGCGTTGATCTGCTGCATGATGGCGGCGGGACCAGAGCCAAATCGCCCGCCCCACAGCGCGTTGGCGTCGGTTCCGGCGGCGGCGGTCTGGGTGGTTTTCTCGGTCATCGTCATTCTGCGTCGGTTTGCGGGGTTGACGGCGGGGCCGTCGGGCACGAACTCTGTCGTACAAAGTTCGATAGAGGGCAGAATGGCGATTTTCCGACGCATCGCAACAATCGTGGCCGTGGGTACAGCAATTCTCGTAACGGGGGGCTGCGGCGAGAAGAAGGAAAGTTCCGCGACCGCTCCTCCGGCGGCTGCACCCGCAACCACCGCCGAACCCCCGGCGGCACCAACCGCCATGCCGGTTTTCCAGGGCGAGGCACGCCCCTTCGTGGCCAGCCCGGACCGCCCCGCCCTGCCCCCCATGACCATCACCGACAAGGATGGCAACCCGGTCGACATGGCCTCGTTCAAGAGCAAGGCGTTGCTGATCAACCTCTGGGCCACTTGGTGCGCGCCCTGTATCCGCGAAATGCCGGCGCTCGACCGGTTGCAGGCGGAAATAGGGGGCGACAAATTCCAGGTCGTCGCCATCTCCGTCGACCGCGGCGGCCTGAACGAAGTCGGACCATTCTTTGAGAAAGCGGGCATCAAGTCCCTGCCCATCTATCTGGATCAGAAGATGACCAGCATGAAGGCCTTCCCCCTGAAGGAAGGCCTGCCTCTGTCGATACTGGTTGATGCCGAAGGTCGCGAGGTTGGCCGTCTGGCCGGTGCCGCCCATTGGGACGGGGCAGAGGCCAAGGCCCTCATCGGCTGGGTCACACGCTGACCGGCGAAAAAATGCGCCGGGGGTGAAAAAATCGCTTGATCACCCCCGGCCCTTTCGCATAGAAAGCGCGCCTCGCACGGCTCTAGTCCCCATCGTCTAGAGGCCTAGGACACCGCCCTCTCACGGCGGTAACAGGGGTTCGAATCCCCTTGGGGACGCCAAGCGATCATCAAAAAAGCCCCGCTGATCGCCAGCGGGGCTTTTTGCTTTTGGCGATCCCGTCAGAGGCCGCGCAAAACCTGCTCACGCGTATAGCGTTCATACAGGCTGGCGAAATAGGGCTCTTTGCGTTCGTTTTGGGCGGGCGTTTCCCGCTTGATCCAGACAGCAATAACCTGATCGCCCCTGATCCGTTTGAACACGGCCACTTCCTGCTGCCAGAAGAACGGGCTTTTGTCCTTGTGCTTGATGGTGGTGTAGGCCAGTTCGGCGTCGATAGACTGGTAGTTATCCAGTTCGATCTCATAGAGGAAATTACCGTAGGTCCCGCCATATTCCACCAGCAGGTCCTTGGTCGCCATCATGTCGCGGCAACAGGATATCCAGGGAGAACCGACCCCCTGATCCACAGTCATGTGCTTCACGATATCGGGATCGACGCCCGCTTTGGTCCAGCCCTCCACACAGGCCGCACGCGGTTCCTTGTAGGACGTCCTGTAGACGAGCCCGCCATTATACATGAACTGCTTGTAATCACTGGGAAACCCGTGCGGGGCCAGCATATCGCGCAGGGACGGCCTCTCGACGGCCTGCATGCGCTGCACCGCCAATGACGATACGGCCATCGGTCCCGGCGGCGGCGGTTGAAGACGGATGGACGGTGCTGGTGGCGCTGATTTCAGAGCCGGCTGAATGGAAGCCGCCCCTGGAAACGGGGGGCGGTTTGCCGGAATGCAGGTGCCGGGAACAGAGACAGCGGCATGAGCCGGCACGGGAAAACCAGGTCGTCCCATTGCGGGTTGAACCGGAACGGTGGCAGCACCCGCTGTCCGGAACGGCGCATAGGGCGGCGGTTGGTGCTTCTTCATGCGGCCACTCCCCGGAAAATGGCAGATTGTCACCTTGTGACAGGGCCATCATTTACCGGCGTGCCGTGAACAATCAACCTTTACGCGCTGGCTGCACGCCTCACCCGCCCCCCAACACCCCTGTACGGTACAGCGTCACCGGCAGCCCGCCATGCGACACGGGCGGCAGGGTGGGCAGGAAGGGCAGTTCGGTCACCTTGGCCAGCGCCGCCTCGTTGGTGATCACGCCGACGCGCCAGCCCTTGAAGCGGTTCAGCATGGTTTTGCCGAAGGCGCCGTAGAGGCCGTAGAGTTGGCGCGTGTCGCCGATGCGGCCGCCATAGGGCGGGTTGACGATGACGAGGCCGGGGGGGCCTTCGGGTGGTTCCAGATCGCTGATGGCATGGGCGCGGAAGGTCGTGATGCCCCCCACGCTGGCGCGTTCGGCATTGGCCGTGCTCATCTTCACGGCCCCGGCGTCGCGGTCGCTGCCATGGAAGCGCAGGGGCGTGTCGGCGGCGGTGGCCGTGCCGCGCAGGCTGGCCCAGGCGGCGGGGTCAAAGCTGGCCAGTTGTTCAAAGGCAAAGGAGCGGGCGCGGCCGGGATGCAGGCCGGCGGCCATCTCTGCCGCCTCAATCACGAAGGTGCCGGAACCACACATCGGGTCCACCACCGGTTCGGTACCATTGTACCCGCATTGGCGCAGGAACATGGCGGCCAGATTCTCACGCATCGGCGCCTTGTTCACCGCCTCCTTATAGCCGCGCTTATGCAGCGCCTCCCCCGATGTGTCGATGGAGAAGGTGCAGAGATCATCGTCAATGCGCGCCTTCAGCACCAGTTCGGCATCCTTGGTGATGGGGGCGCCTAGTTCCTCTGCAATCGCCTTGGCAATGCGCTGCGCGGCGGCACCGGCGTGATAGATGCGGGATTTGTTGCAGCTAGCCTCCACCCGCACCGGCACATCCGGGCGCAACACCTGCCCCCAAGGAAACTTGCGGGCGCGCTTGTCCAGTTGTGCCAGATGCATCGCGCGGAAGGACCCGATGCGGGCCAGGACGCGGGCCCCGCCGCGCAGTTCCAGATTGGCGCGCCAGACCTCAGACCAGGGACCGTGCGTCGTGACGCCGCCCTTGGCGATGACCGGCTTTGCGAACCCCTTCTCCTGCATCTCCGCGCAAAGGGCGGGTTCCAGGCCGGGCGTTGTCACCACGAAAATCTCAAGATCGGCGGTCTGTTCCATGGTGTCTTTCCGGGGGCGTATTTCCGGTGATCGGAAACGCGCCCCCTTCCTTTCTTTTTCCTCAAGCGCCGGCACTGCATCCGCAGCTTGGGCGCAACGCGGCATGGGCCGCGCGGCGGCCGTCGTCGCCGGCGCAGTTTACGGTAGCCTGTAAACTGCTCTAACCCGGCATCACAAAAGAAGAAAGCCCCGCCATCCAATGGATAGCGGGGCTTTCAAACCAGGAACGAACCGCCCGATCAGCGGGTCGACGTCGCCGTCGAGGTCGTGGTGCTGGTGGCGACCGGCGGGCCGCTTTCATCATCACCACCGCCGACGGTAGCGGCGATCACGCCGGCAGCCGCGACAGCGGCAACACCAGCCAGCGGGATCAGGTTGCCGGAAGCAAAGAAAGAGGCCTTGTTGGCGCCAGCGGCGGCACCGGTGACGCGCGGAGCATCAGCAGCACCGGCAGGCGGAGCCGACTGGGCCAGGACCGTTGCCGGCGCGGCGATCAGCGCTGCGGAAAGCAGCAGGCTGGTGGTAAAACGGGTCATGTTCATAAATCCATATCGTCCAAAGGCGCCCCTGGGTGCGTAAATTAACGTCCCGCAACCGCGAAGGGAAGGGGAAAGCCCGAGGTAATTCAACGGGTCGGATATGCATCGCCCTTACGGAACAAAAGTGAGGGCCGGCACTGACGGTGCCGGCCCTGTACAATTGTTCGTTCGCTTGAGGGGCTGCCGGGGCAGTTTCCGGCTGACCGAAAACCGCCCTACCCCTTACGATCAGGCCGGAACGCCGGCCAGACGCGTGCAGATATTGGCCACCAGGATCTGGCGGGCGCGCTCCACAATATCGTCCATGCTGGGCGTGCGCACGAACATGTTCGACGCACGCTGACGCAGTTCATCGGTCGTCGGCAGATGCGGCAACTGGATATTGGCGACCAGCGCCTCCACCCGGACCTTGGCCTGATCGCGGGCCTGACGCACCCGCTCTTCAATCTCGGCCAGGGTCGGCGTGTGGGCCAGGGCCTCACGCACCTGCTGGGTCAGCTTTTCCACCTGGAAGCTGTTGGCCAGCTGCGCGGCCGCCGCCTCGATGACCTTGGTGCCCAGGCGCTGTTCGTTGCGGACCACCGATGCCGGCGGCTCGTGCACGTCCCAGACCAGGCCCACGGCCTGCATGGCCTTGATGATATAGTAGGAGGTGTCGATCTCCCACCAACGGAAGCCCTGACGGGCTGCCGACTGATAGTGATGGTGGTTATTGTGCCAGCCCTCGCCCATGGTCGCGATGGCCAGTGCCCAGTTGTTGCGGCTGTCATCGCCCGTCAGATAGCGCGGGCGGCCCAGCACATGGGCCAGCGAATTGATGCAGAAGGTGGCGTGGTACAGCGCCACGGTGCTCCACAGGAAGCCAACGACCAGACCGCCCCAGCCGAACAGCGCCCAAGTGGCAAAACCCAGCAGCACTGGCGGCAGATAGTAGTAACGGTCCAGCCAGACCAGTTCCGGAAACTTCGTCAGGTCGCCGATGGTCTTGTAATCTGCTCCATTGTGCTTTTCCGTGAAGATCCAGCCCATATGGGAATAGAAAAAGCCCTTGTGGCGGGGCGAATGCACATCATGTTCCGTGTCGGAGTATTTATGGTGATGTCGATGCGTCGCCGCCCACCACAGCGCACCGCGCTGGGCCGAGCTTTGCGCCAGAAAGGCCAGCAGGAACTGCACCACCCGGCCCGTCTTGTAGGAGCGGTGGGAGAAGTAACGGTGATACCCGCCCGTGATGCCGAACATCCGGGCGCCGTACAGGACCAGGGCGAGAACCACATGTTCCCAGGCCACACCGGTCCAGATGGCGCCGAAGCACGCAATATGGACCAGGATGAAGGGGATCATGGTGCTGTACTGGATCTTGTCATCCGCCATCGTGTCGGCGGCAGCAGGGCGCGCAGCATTGCGTCCGGTATCGGTGGGCACGGTCACTGTCGAAAGACTCCAAACGAAAGCAGTAGGTCAGCCTAGCATAAATCCCTCATCGCACGGATGGGCAAATTCGCGCGGCCCCACCCGTTAACCATCCTTTCGGGATGGTTCTTTCGGTCAGGTGGATAAAGCAGCCGACCGGCATGGTCACCGAACCATTGTGCGGTCGCGAGATTCACTTGTGCGATGCACGGGAATTTGAATGCGGCGCCCTTCGCGTTTACCATCCCCGCCATCAAAGGGGTTAAGCCGAGAGGTTCCGCCGTATGAAGCAGCCCATCCAATGCCCAGAGACGGCAGCGACAGAGATGCCGGAACGGGCCTCAAGGCGGCGCTTTATCACGGGGGCCGGTGGGGCCGCTGCCGGCATGGCAGTGGCGGGCGTGTCCATGCCCAATGTATCGCGCGCGCAGACGGTCAGCCTGCGGTTTCAGTCCACCTGGCCCGCCCGCGACATCTTCCATGAATTCGCGGGCGATTACGCCAGTTTGGTCAACAAGCTGGCGGGCGGGCGATTACGCCTGGACATGCTGCCATCAGGGGCCGTGGTCGGGCCGTTGCAATTGCAGGACGCGGTGGTGAAGGGCACGCTGGATGGCGGGCACGGCGTCACCGCCTATTGGTACAACCGCCACCCCGCCTTCTCCCTGTTCGGAACGCCACCAGCGCTGGGCTGGAAGGCCGACCATGTGCTGGGCTGGGTGAAATATGGCGGCGGTCAGGCGCTCTATGACGAGTTGGTGCAGCAGGTGCTGAAGCTGGACCTTGTCGGCTTTCTCACCGGCCCCATGCCCAGCCAGCCGCTGGGCTGGTTCCACCGCGAGATCACAGGGCCGGCGGATATGCAGGGCATGCGCTACCGCACCGTCGGGCTGGCCGCCGAGCTGGCGCGGGAGATGGGGGTGGCCGTCACGGTGATGGGGGCGGGCGATATCGTGCCGGCCCTGGACCGGGGGCTGCTGGACGGGGCGGAATTCAACAACCCTTCCTCCGACCGGGCGCTGGGGTTCCAGAATGTCACCCGCACCTATATGGTCGGCTCATACCACCAGTCGGCGGAGATGTTCGAGATCATCTTCAACAAGAAGCGTTACGACGGCCTGCCCGAAGAGATGCAGACCATCCTGCGCGTCGCGGCGGAGGCATCATCCGCTGACATGGCGTGGAAGGCCATGGACCGCTACTCCGCCGATCTGGAGGCGCTGAAGGCCGAAGGGGTGAATGTCGTCAAGACACCCGACAGCGTCCTGCTGGCGCAGCTTGCCGCCTGGGACAAGGTGATCGCCGCGAAGTCGGCCGATCCCTTCTTTCAGAAGGTGCTGGACAGCCAGAAACAATGGGCCCGCCGCATCCTGTCATTCGAGAACGAATATGCGGTGCGCACCGATCTGGCGTTTCAGCACTTCTTCGGGAACCCGGCCCCTACCCCACCCTGACCAGACCATGACCGCCCAGGGGCGTGGTCTCCGACCGGCTGTCGAACCCGGCAATCAGGGGACGGCCCCTGGCAATGGCGGCCTGAACGGACGGCAGTTTCAGGCTGGCCGCGTGACTGTCCTTGCTGTCCCACGCCTCCGTGATCCACAGCGCGTCTGGATTCGTGGGATCGGCGGCAATGATATAGGACAGGCACCCCGGCATGGCGGCGGTGCCTTCCAGCAGGATGGAAGCCAGTTCATCCCGCTTGCCCGGCGTGGCGATCATGCGGCCGATCAATCCGTACATACTTGTCCCCTGCTGTGCCTTTGTCCCGCCCACACCGCTTCCGGCCAAGGCCAGAATAGCCCCACCCGCCAGAAACAGCTCCCGCCGCGTCGTTCCGCTGCTCACAGCTTCCCCCGTCGTGGAATGGCGGCAATGTTATCCGTCCGGCCACGGCTTGCAAGGTGCCAGAGCCTCACCCGTACGGCCTCGCCGTTGCGTACAGGCATTAAGTTAGCCTCTCGCACTGAGGCGCTTTCCCTGCGGAACCGGGGACCCAGGGGCACAAGAACCACGCTGGGAGCCCTTGGGTCTGCACCTCCGCTTTCGCGGGGGACGCAGGGAGGGGGCCATTCACCAACTTAGTGCGTATGAGCATGTGCAGGGATAACGGTGCCCCCCGCCCATGCAACCTTCACGCCCGCGCCGCCGCCACTCCCTCAACGCCCAGCGCCTTCAGCGCCGTATCCACGATGTTACGGGCCTGCAGGCCGGCTTCCTCATACTGCTTCACCGGGCTGTCATGGTCCTGATAGGTATCGGGCAGGACCATGGGGCGGACCTTGCAGCCCAGTTCCAGTAGGCCTTCCACCGCCAGATGGTGCAGGACATGGCTGCCAAAGCCGCCGATGCTGCCTTCCTCGATGGTGATAAGCACTTCATGGCTGCGCACCAGCCGTTCGACCAGTTCCATGTCGATGGGCTTGGCAAAGCGGGCGTCGGCGACGGTGGTGGACAGGCCCAGGGCGGCCAGATCCTCGGCGGCCTTTGATGCCTCCGCCAGACGGGTGCCCAGCGACAGGATGGCGACCTTGGACCCTTCACGGATGACACGGCCCTTGCCGATGGGCAGCGGCACGCCCTGTTCCGGCATGTCCACGCCCACGCCTTCACCGCGCGGATAGCGCACGGCAATGGGGCCGGCATCATAGGCGGCACAGGTAGCCACCATATGCACCAGCTCCCCCTCATCCGCCGCCGCCATCACCACCATGTTGGGCAGGCAGGCAAGGTAGGCGACGTCGAAGGCGCCGGCATGGGTGGCCCCATCGGCCCCGACCAGACCGGCGCGGTCGATGGCGAAGCGGACGGGCAGGTTCTGCAAGGCAACGTCATGGACCAGTTGGTCATAGCCGCGCTGCAGGAAGGTGGAATAGATGGCGCAGAACGGCTTGTAGCCTTCGGTCGCCATGCCGGCGGCGAAGGTCACGGCATGCTGTTCGGCGATGGCCACATCAAAGCTGCGCTTGGGGAATTTCTGCTGGAACAGGTCCAGGCCCGTGCCCGACGGCATGGCCGCCGTGATGGCCACGATCTTCTCGTCCTTCTCGGCCTCCTTGATCAGGCTGTCGGCAAAGACGCGGGTATAGCTGGGGGCATTGGCCTTGGGCTTGGCCTGGGTGCCGGTGATGACGTCGAACTTGCCGACCGCATGCAGCTTGTCCGCCGATGCCTCTGCGGGGGCATAGCCCTTGCCCTTCTGCGTGACGACATGCACCAGCACGGGGCCGCCGCGCGGATCGTCGCGCACATTCTCCAGAATGGGCAGCAGATGATCCAGATTATGCCCGTCGATGGGGCCGACATAGTAAAAGCCCAGTTCCTCAAACAGGGTGCCGCCCGTGACCATGCCTCTTGCATATTCCTCTGCCCGGCGCGCAGCGTTCAGCAGCGGGCGCGGCAGATGTTCGGCCACCTGTTTGGAGAAATCGCGGAAGCCGCGATAGGATTTGGACGAGATCAGCCGCGACAGATAGGCAGACAAGGCACCTACCGGCGGGGCGATGGACATGTCATTGTCGTTCAGGATGACGACAAGCCGCGATTGCAACGCGCCGGCATTATTCATCGCCTCATACGCCATGCCGGCCGACAGGGCGCCGTCACCGATGATGGCCACGACATTGTTGGTGCGCCCCGCCAGATCGCGCGCCGCGGCCATGCCCAGACCGGCGGAGATGGAGGTGGAGCTGTGGGCCGTGCCAAACGGGTCGTACTCGCTCTCCGACCGCTTGGTGAAGCCCGACAGGCCGCCGCCCATGCGCAGGGTGCGGATACGGTCGCGCCGTCCGGTCAGGATCTTGTGCGGATAGGCCTGATGGCCGACATCCCAGATCAGGCGGTCGGCGGGCGTGTCGAAGCAGTAATGCAGGGCCACGGTCAGTTCGACCACGCCCAGACCAGCCCCCAGATGCCCACCCGTGACCGAGACGGCATCAATGGTCTCATTGCGCAGCTCATCGGCAAGCTGGCGCAATTGTGCGGGCTGCAACCGCCGCAGATCGGCGGGAACCTTCACCTGGTCAAGCAACGGCGTCTTCGACTGGGACATTGTCCCCACCTCTTACTTTGTTTTTATGTGCGCCGCTCAACGACATAATGCGCCACCTGACGCAGCATATCAGCCCGGTCCCCGAAAATCTCAAGGTGCTGAGCCGCCTGATCGGCCAGCCGGCGTGCCTGATCGCGCGCCCGCTCCGGCCCCAGGATGGACACGAATGTGGCTTTTCCTGCGTCGCCGTCACGGCCCACCGGCTTGCCCACCTCATCCTGGGTGCCTTCGACATCCAGGAGATCGTCGGCAATCTGGAAAGCCAGACCCAAATCATGGGCATAGGCCTGCAGCGCGTGATGCTGCGGCGCGCCCGCCCGGCCCAGGATGGCGCCGGCCACGGCGGAAAAGGCGATCATCTCACCGGTCTTCAGCCGCTGAAGCCGGGTGATGGCACCGATATCCAGCGGCGTCGTCTCCGCGATCAGGTCCAGCATCTGCCCACCCACCATGCCACGCGGGCCGGCGGCCTTGGCCAGGGCCGCCACCAGCTTGCACCGGACCTGCGGGTCCTCATGCGTCTCATGGTCGGCCAATATCTCGAACGCCTGGGTCAACAGCCCGTCACCGGCCAGGATGGCGGTCGCCTCGTCAAATTCCAGATGCACTGTCTTGCGGCCCCGGCGCAGTTCGCTGTCATCCATGGCGGGCAGATCGTCATGGACAAGGCTATAGCAGTGGATGAACTCCACCGCCGCCGCCGTGCGCAAGGCACAGGCCGGGCTGACCCCGAACATGCGCGCACTTTCCATGACCAGGAAGGGACGCAGACGCTTGCCCCCGCCAAGGCAACCATAGCGCATGGCGTCGAACAGGCGCGCCTCCATCAGGTTGCTACGCGGCAGCAGCACCTCAATGGCGGCTTCGACCTGTTCAACAGTATCCGCCATGGCGGCGGTCAGGGTCTTGGGGAGGGAGGGCATGGGATGGAGGCTTTCAATCCAGACGGGCGGACTCGGCACCGATGGTGCCGTCGGCAGCGATGGTGATGCGGTCCACCTTGGCCTGCGCCTCGCGCAGCCGGGATTCGCAGTGGCGTTTCAGCCAGGTGCCACGCTCATAGGACTGGATGGCATCGTCCAGCTTGGCCTTGCCTTCCTCCAGCTGGCGGACAATCCGTTCCAGCTCGGCGAGCGCATCCTCAAAGCTGAGGGCGGCGATGTCGGGGGGCAGGGTCTGGTCGGTCATGGCTTCGGCACTGTCATTCGGAAGGCCGGACTGTATGTCCCCTGGCCGAGCGGTTCAAGTGCCAGTCACACGAAGTCTCAGGCGACCATCAATGTCTTCACATGCGCCGCCGTGCTGTTGGCGAGTGCGCGCAGGTCGTAGCCCCCCTCCAGGACGGAGACGATACGGCCCTTGGCGTGACGGTCCGCCACCTCGATCAGCTTCTGCGTGACCCAAACGAAATCATCCTCCGTCAGGTCCAGCCCGCCCACGGGATCGCGCATATGGGCGTCGAACCCGGCGGAGATCATCACCAGATCCGGCCTGAACGCATCCAGCGCCGGGATCAGCGTGGATTGGATGGCGTGGCGGAATTCCGGGCTGCCGGCCATGGGCGGCAGGCAGGCATTGACGATATTGCCGAACACCCCCTTCTCCTTCACCGATCCGGTGCCGGGATAAAGCGGCCATTGGTGGGTAGAGCCATAGAACAGGTCGGCATCCTGTTCGCAGAAGGTCTGGGTGCCATTGCCGTGATGCACATCGAAATCAATGATGGCAACGCGGCGGATGCGGTGATTGGCGCGGGCATGCGCCGCCCCCACTGCGACATTGTTGAACAGACAGAAACCCATGGCCTGATCCGGTTCGGCATGGTGCCCCGGCGGGCGCACGGCACAGAAGGCGTTGCGTGCCTCCCCGCCGCACACGGCGTCCACGGCGGCGACCACGGCCCCGGCAGCACGCAGGGCGGCCTTGCCAGTCCCCGGTGACAGAACCGTATCGGCATCGATGCTGCCATGACCATCAGCGGGAATGGCGTCCAGCAGGGCCGATACATGGCCGGGCGGATGCACCCGCTCCAACTGCTCACGCGTGGCCAGGGGTGCGTCGCGCCGGTCCAGGAACATGAAGGCCTCATCCTCCAGCGCCGACAGCACGACACGCAGCCGGTCGGCGCATTCGGGATGGCCATAGCCCGTATCATGGTCCAGGCAGTCGGGATGGGAGAAAAGCAGCGTATTCATGCGATGCGGCGTCCCCGGTCATTTCCTCAAATCTGGCCCGCCGGTCTTTTGCGCCGGCTGTCGCCAATTCCATCATGGGCGGTGACCCGTTTTCTGTCTTTGCGACAGATCAGCCGCCACGCCTGATGGTGAACCGTACCAACTGCCCCTGGGGTGTGTCACCCAGGACATCGGTCGCAATCAATATGTGCCCGCCTTCGGCACAGAAGGTCTGAAAATCCTTGGGCGCTGCCTTGTCGGTCGCCGTCACGGACAGGACCTGACCGGCAATCATGCCCCGCAGCGCCTTGGCCGCGCGCAGCACCGGCATCGGGCATTTCAGACCCGAACAATCCAGCGTGACATCGGCATGGATGGCGGCATCCATGGGCTTTCCCCTTTTTCCGGAAAATCTTCTGGACCCTGGGCTTGACGGGGGCGTGGGATGGTCCAGTTTCCCGTTGGCTATGGATGCCATGACACTGCCTGTCAAGACCGACGCCGCCGCTGCCCTGCTGAAGGCCATGGGCAATGAACGGCGCTTGTGCATACTTCTGCACCTGGCTCATGGCGAGAAATCAGTGGGGGAGATGGAGGTACTGGTCGGCCTGTCACAGTCCGCCCTGTCCCAGCATCTGGCCATACTGCGGCAGGAAGGGCTGGTGCGAACCCGTCGGCAGGCACAAACCATTTTCTATGCCCTGAAGGGCGACGCACCGATTGAGGTTCTGTCTCTGATGCGGCGCCTGTTCCCGTCGCGGCCCTAACCCGCGCTGCGCAGACCCGCAATCCCGGTCAGCAGCCAGCCCAGGATGAAACACAGCCCACCGATGGGCGCCACGGCCCCCATGGCCGACGGCCCGTACCAGCCCAGCGCGTAGAGCGCGCCCGGAAACAGTACGCAGCCGACGGCAAAGCACAGGCCCGCCGCCGCCAGCCACCGCGTCTGACCCGGCAGGGCACGTCGCAGCGGGGCCAGCACCAGGATGGCCAGGGCGTGGACCATCTGATACTGGCTGGCCGTTTTCCACAGGTCGACCGCATGCGCATCCCGCACCGCCGACAGCCCATGGCTGGCAAAGGCCCCCGCCGCCACCGCAACCGCCCCGAACAGGCCGGCCAGCAGCATCAGGCGGGCAGCCACGGGGTCACCGGCGGGCGGGGCGGGACTGTCGGGATGGGTCACGGGGATGGTTCCTTGGCGTTATCCTGCACCGATAACTGGCATCAACCGCCCCCGCCGCCAAGGGGACGGATGCGCGCAGCATAGTGCCCAAAATAAAACGGGCGGCGTCCGGGGGGAGGACGCCGCCCTTTGAAACCGGGACCGGCCTTCAGGGGGATGGGGGAGCCGGCCCCGGTATGGTGGACCCTGCCGATCAGGCCGCACGCGGCAGATCAGCGAGGATCAGTTCGGCCTCTTCCAGCACCTCGATGGTGAGGACTTCTTCGTCCTTCACCGCGGCGCCGTCGCGGGCATCAAGGGTCAGGCCATTGACCTTCACCTTGCCCCGGGCGGGGACCAGATAGGCCAGCCGATCACCCAACCGATGGGTCAACACCGTACCCGCCGGCAAGGTTCCACCCAAAAGTGCAGCATCCTGGTGAATATAGAGCGCACCGCTGTCCTTATCCTGATCCCGGCCCGATGCCAGGACGCGCAGCTGGCCCTGGGCATCGGTGCCCTTGGGGAACTTCGCGGCTTCCCAGCGCGGCTTCACGCCACGCTTGTTGGGGATGATCCAGATCTGGAACAGGGTGGTTTCTCCCGGTTCGCGGTTATATTCGGCATGCACGATGCCGGTGCCCGCCGACATCACCTGCACATCGCCCGCTTCCGTGCGGCCCTCATTACCCAGGAAATCCTGGTGCGTGATGGCGCCCTTGCGAACATAGGTGATGATTTCCATATCCTGATGGGGATGCGGGTCAAAGCCGGTATTGCTGTCGATGGTATCATCGTTCCACACCCGCAACGGTCCCCAATGGACCCGCGACGGATTGTGATAGCCGGCAAAGCTGAAGTGGAAATTGGCGCGCAGCCAGCCATGGTTGGCCTTACCCAGGCCGGCGAAGGGGCGATGTTCGATCATGACACTTCTCCTTGATGGCTCCCGGCAGCGCCCCGGACTGGCAACGCTGCAAGGACCGTTACGGTCATGGAATAAAACCCGATGGTCATGACCCCATGACCATCGGAGGCCGGCGACTGCCGGCCCGGCGCACATGCGCCGTGAGCCAAGCCGCCGGACGACGGCGCCCGGCGTTTGAGGGACAGGCGTTAGGCCGACAGCTTTGCCGCCAGACGGGCCACATGGGCACCCTGGAAGCGCGCACCTTCCAGCTCATTCTCCGACGGCTGGCGGGAACCGTCGCCGCCGGCGATGGTGGTGGCGCCATAGGGGCTGCCGCCCGTCACCTCGTCCAGGCGGGTCTGACCGCCGAAGCTGTAGGGCAATCCAGCGATGACCATGCCATGGTGCAGCAGGCTGGTGTGGAAGGACAGCAGGGTCGCCTCCTGACCGCCATGCTGGGTCGCCGTTGACACGAAGACCGAGCCGACCTTGCCGATCAGCGCACCCTTGGCCCACAGACCGCCGGTCTGGTCCAGGAAGTTGCGCATCTGGCTGGCCATCATGCCAAAGCGGGTGGGCGTGCCGAAAATGATGGCGTCATAGTTCGGCAGCTCGTCCACGGTGGCGACGGCGGCATCCTGTTCCAGCTTGATGCCAGACCGCTTGGCAACCTCTTCCGGGATCAGCTCCGGCACGCGCTTGACCACCACTTCGGTGCCGGCGACAGAGGCCGCACCCTCGGCAACGGCCTTGGCCATCGTCTCGATATGGCCGTAGGAGGAATAATAGAGGACCAGAACCTTGCTCATTTCGCTCTCCATAAGGTGCGGTGTGTTGCGCTGTTGAGAGAAAGATAGGCGGTTGCATCATTCCCGATAATGGTCCAATTTCGAACAGCTTTGTCCCGCTGGGCGGGACAATCATGGGGGCCAAAATGGACAGGCTTGAGGATCTGCGGCTGTTCACGCTGGTGGCGGAGGGGCGCAGCTTCACAAGGGCCGCTGAAAAGCTGGGCTTGTCGAAATCCGCCGCCAGCCGCCGCATCGGGGAGTTGGAGGCGCGTCTGGGTGCCCGCCTGTTCAACCGCACCACCCGCCATATCAGCCTGACCCAGGTGGGCGAGGGCTTCTATGCACGCGTCACCCAGGCGCTGGACGCGCTGGAGGAGGCGGAACGGTCGGTGGCCAGCCAGCATGCGGCCCCGCGCGGTGTCCTGAAACTGGCCGCCCCCATGTCGTTCGGCTTTGTCCACCTGTCAGGCGCCATTGCCGATTTCATGGGCCTGTACCCGGAAGTCATCGTGGATATGGACCTGTCCGACCGGTTCGTCGATCTGGTGGAGGAAGGTTATGATCTGGCGGTGCGCATCGGGCGGCTGAAGGACAGTTCGCTGGTGGCCCGCCGCCTTTTTCCCGTGCGCGCCGTGATCTGCGCCAGCCCCGATTACCTGGCCCGGCGCGGCACGCCGCAAAGCCCCGCCGACATCGCCGATCATGATTGCCTGATCTACACCAATGTCCAGAACCCGGATCAATGGACTTTCCGCACCGCACCTGGATCGGAGGAGACGCAGAATGTGCGTCTGAAGGGGCGGCTGCGCGCCAATAATGGTGACGCGCTGCGCGAGGCGGCGCTGCACGGCCAGGGGCTGGTGCTGCTGCCCACCTTCATCGTGGGCGATGCGCTGGCGGCGGGACGGCTGATCCCCTTGCTGGATGCTTGGCTGCCCAGCCCGCTGGCCGCCCACGCCGTCTATCCCGCCAACCGCCATCTCAGCCCCAAGGTCAGGGCCTTTGTGGATTTTCTGGCGGGCCGGTTCGGGCCGGTCCCTTACTGGGATGCTGCCCTGACGGTGATGAAGGGCGGTTGAGGGTAGCGCGCCCGTCACGAATCCGTCATGGCTTTCTGGCATCACACCCGAACACGATCCCAGCAGCGGGGGAATGGTTGGACCGGGACAGGGACAAGGACCCGGCAGCAGGCGGGGAGATGACGGACGCGGCCTGGACAGCCGCACGGCTGTGCCGCACCGTACCGTCGGTGCCGGAACAAACACGCTGCGGCAGCGTGGCCGAACTGTTCCAGGCTGACCCTACCCTGCCCGGCGTGATCGTGGCCGATGCGGGCGGTCGTCCGCTTGCGCTGGCCGACCGCGCCACCTTCCTTCTGCATTTCTCCCAGCGTTATGGCCGTGACCTTTATGCCCGCCGCGCCGTCACACATCTGGCCGACCGGGAACCGCTGCTGGTGCCGCTGGAGACCGGCCTATCAGCCCTGAACGCCTTGATTGCGGAACAGAAGCCCGACGCCCTGCACCGTGGCTTCGTCCTGGTGGATGGCGATGGCCGGGCCATGGGGCTAGGCCAGGGCATCGACGTCATGCGCCTGACGGCGGAGGAGATGTCCCGCACCCTGGACCGGCTGCGCGCCACGCAGCGCGACCTGATCCAGGCGGAAAAGATGGCGGCCCTGGGCGGGCTGGTGGCGGGTGTGGCGCATGAGATCAATACGCCGCTAGGCGTCGCGGTCACGGCGGCGACAGCCTTTGCCCAGGATACCGAACGGTTCGGTGCCGCCTATCGCGACGGGTCCCTGCGCCGCAGCCTGCTGGAGGATTACGTGGCCTCCGCGACGGAGGCGATGGGCTTTGTGCTGGGCAACATTACCCGCGCCGCCGATCTGGTGCAGAGCTTCAAGCAGGTGGCCGTGGACCAGACCACCGATCAGGTCCGCCGCTTCGACCTGGGCGATTATCTGGGGGAGGTGCTGCGCAGCTTGCAGCCGCAGTTGCGTCGCGTTCCCCACCGGCTGGAGGCCGATCTGGTCGAAGGGCTGGAAGTGGACAGCACGCCCGGCGCTATCGCGCAAATCGTCACCAATCTGGTGATGAACGCCTTGACCCATGCCTTCACGGGTCGGGGGGATGGCGGGACCATCCGGGTCCGCCTGCGCCCCGCCGAAACACAGGCAGGGTGGGCGGAGCTGTCGGTGGCCGATGATGGCAACGGCATCGACGCCGCCACCCTGCCCCGCATCTTCGATCCGTTCTTCACGACAAGGCGCGATGCGGGCGGCACCGGCCTGGGCCTGCATCTGGTCTATAATCTGGTCACGCAGCGTCTGGGCGGGCGCATCGATGTCGACAGCCGGGTGGGCGATGGCACCTGCTTCACGGTCCTGTTCCCCCGGCGCGGATAGGGGTGCCTTGCCGTTCAGGACGGGGGGCATAGTTCAAGATTGTTGACGTGGACATCCACGAACATATCATGAACAAAATCCCTTCCCCCTGCCCGTTCGGACCATGGCCAAATCGCTGAAACAACGTCTCGCCGTACTGTCCGATGCCGCGAAATATGATGCGTCCTGTGCATCCAGCGGCACCCAGCGGCGCGATTCGTCGGCCAGCGGCGGGCTGGGATCGACGGAAGGCATGGGCATCTGCCACGCCTATGCACCCGACGGGCGCTGCATCTCGCTGTTGAAGATCCTGCTGACCAATTTCTGCATCTATGACTGCGTCTATTGCGTGAACCGGTCGTCCAGCAATGTGGAGCGGGCGCGATTCAAGGCCGACGAAGTGGTCTGGCTGACCCTGGAATTCTATCGCCGCAACTATATTGAGGGGCTGTTCCTGTCGTCGGGCATCATCCGCTCTTCCGATTATACAATGGAACAACTGGTCCGCGTGGCCAAGGACCTGCGCACGATCCATAATTTCCGCGGCTATATCCATCTGAAGACCATCCCGGAGGCATCGCCGCAACTGATCGAGGAGGCGGGGCTGTATGCCGACCGCCTGTCGATCAATATCGAGCTGCCGACCGATCAGAGCATCGAGCAGTTTGCACCGCAAAAGCATCCGGCCCGCATCCGCCGCTCCATGTCGGACTTGTCGGTCAGGATCGAGGCGTCGAAGGAACAAACATTGCGGACCAAGCGGCGCATCCGCTTCGCACCGGGCGGACAAAGCACGCAGATGATCGTGGGCGTGGATAACACGACCGACGCCACCATCCTGGGCTCGTCCGCCAATCTCTACAGCCGGTTCCGTCTGCGCCGCGTCTATTACTCGGCCTTCAGCCCCATTCCCGATGCCTCCAGCGTCCTGCCCCTGTCGCGCCCACCCCTGATGCGTGAACACCGGCTGTATCAGGCGGACTGGCTCTACCGGTTCTATGGGTTCGACGTGGCGGAGATCACGTCGGTCAGGGAAGACGGCAATCTGGAGCTGGATATCGATCCGAAACTGGCCTGGGCCCTGGCCAACCGCGACCGATTCCCGGTGGATGTAAACCGGGCGGATAAGGAAATGCTGCTGCGCGTGCCGGGCCTGGGCACCAAGTCCGTGCCCTCCATCCTGTCGGCGCGGCGGCACAAGAACCTGCGGCTGGAGGATCTGGAACGGCTGGGCGTGGGGGTGCGCAAGGTGCGGCCCTTCATCATGGCGGAGGGCTGGTCACCCCTGCGCCTGACCGACCGCACCGATCTGCGCGACCTGTTCGCGCCCAAGCCCAAGCAGTTGAGCCTGTTCGGATGATCCGCCTGTCCCTGCGTGGACGCGGTGATTTGGCGGAATGGCGGGATGCGGCCCGCGCCCTGCTGCGGGCCGGGGTGGGACCGGGCGATGTGGAATGGCGGGTGCGGGATGCGGGGGCCGACCTGTTCGGCATGGCCGACGATCCCCTGCCCCCGCCCGACCCGTCACTGCCCGCACCCACGGTGCCTGCCGCCTTCCTGACCCTGGCCGATGCCGTCATCTGCCATGTCGACCCGGCGCGCTTCGCCCTGCTGTACCGTCTGCTGTGGCGGGTGCAGCGGGAAAAGGCGCTGCTGTCCAACCCGTCGGATGCGGATGTGGCGCGGGCGGAAACCCTGACCAAGGCCATCCGCCGCGACGCGCACAAGATGAAGGCCTTTGTCCGGTTCAAGGAAATGGGACCGCCGCAGGATGGCCGCCGCCGCTTCGCCGCCTGGTTTGAACCGGACAATTACATCGTGGGCCGCACAGCCGGCTTTTTCCAACGCCGCTTCACCGACATGGACTGGATCATCGCCACACCCAAGGGATCGGCTGCCTGGGACGGGCAGCAACTGACCCTATCCGACGAACCTTCGGAAAAGCCCGACCTGATCGACGATACGGACGATCTCTGGCGCACCTACTTCGCCCATATCTTCAACCCGGCCCGGTTGAAGGTGCGGGCCATGCAGTCGGAAATGCCCAAGAAATACTGGAAGAACCTGCCGGAGGCGGACCTGATCCCCGACCTGATCGCGGGGGCCGAAGATCGGATGCGGGAGATGATCGAGCGTGAGGCGACGCAGCCCAAAGCCTTCCATTACCGTCTGCGGGAACGGGATTGACCCTGCTGCCCATACTGGCCCGGCGTGGCGGCAACATGCGCCTTGAACACCCGCTGGAAATGGGCCTGATCGGCAAATCCGGCATCCAGCGCCACATCGACAATGGCCTCTCCCCGCCGCAACCCCGCCTGCCCCACCCGGATACGCTGATTGGTCTGATAGGCATGCGGGGTCAGGCCGTAACGCGCCTTGAACGCCCGGATCAGATAGGAGGGGGACAGGCCCGACGCCGCCGCCACCTCCTCCACCCGTAAATCACGGGTGCAGTGACGGGTAATGTAATCGGCAGCCCGCGCCAGGGCGTCATGGCTTTCCGTCAGGGGCAGTCCGGCCCCATCCACACGTTCCGCCAGGAATGAGAAGAAACGGCAGGCTCCGGCTTCCTTGTCCGCGACCTCAACCCCGTCATCGAACAGCAGATCGAACAGGGCCATCAGGTCGGCATAAAGATCGCGATCGCGGCTGATCACGGCGCCAAAGGGCCGGAACGCCGGCAGCCCCTGCACACACGCCAGCCAGCCGGTATCCACATACAGCATGCGGTAGGACCAGGGGTGGTCATTGACCGGGTTGCAGGCGTGCACGATTTCCGGGTTCATCAGCACGACGGTGCCTTCGGCCGCCTCAAACCGGTCGGTGCCGGTCAGATATTCGCTGTATCCGCCCGTGATGGCGCCGATGGAAAAGGTCGGATGGGAATGCGGCACGTAACAGACGGTGCGGCCATCCATGACCTCCCGCGCTTCCAGATGGGCAAGGGCGGGATCACGCCAGAAAATATGGGAATCGGCTGGGCGGCGGGGCATCGGACAGGCCTTGGCGGCGGGACGGAGCAACCATCATACCGCACCCCCAGAAAGACCAAAAGCCGCCCGCGGGCTTTCCCAGGGGCGGCATTCAATCCCGTGGCCTTTACGGCCAACTGGCAATCTGTCTGGTGGACAGGGAGGGCTATTAGTAGCCCTCGCGCTCCAGACGCTTGCGCAGCAGCTTGCGGGCGCGGCGAACGGCTTCAGCCTTTTCGCGAGCGCGCTTTTCCGACGGCTTCTCATAATTGCGGCGCAGCTTCATTTCGCGGAAGATGCCCTCACGCTGCATCTTCTTCTTCAGCGCGCGCAGTGCCTGATCGACGTTGTTATCACGAACCAGAACTTGCACGGGACATCCACTCCAATCGTGCGCTCACACCAGCCAGGGCCAGCACTTGCGGGTAGGGTTGAAAACAAAGACAAAGGCAACGCGAGACCATGAAGGTCGCGCCATCGCCCGATCCAGTCGGCGGGGTTATACACATGCCGGTGGGGCTTGTGAAGACCCGCAGCGCATCCTTGTGAAGATTCATGCGGAATGGCGGGCATGCGGCCACAGGGGGCACGCTTTTCCTTGCCTTGCATCGCCCCGCCCTGGGCCTCACAATAGCGATATAGCCGAATCGCCCCCTTTTTCGGAGCCTTTTCCATGGCCGTGCTTCCCATCGTCCGCATGGGCAACCCCGTCCTGCGCCGTGTCGCCGACCCAATCCCGGTACCGGTGGCCGGCGGTTTCGACGATGGGTTGCGGCAATTGGCAGCCGACATGGTGGAGACCATGTTCGATGCGCCCGGCATCGGCCTTGCCGCCCCGCAGATCGACGTGTCCCGCCGCATCATCGTTTTCCGGGTACCGCCGGAACGCGCCACGGGCGACCAGGGCGATGCGGCCATGGGGCCGCAGGTCCTGATCAACCCGGAATTCGTGCCCGTGGGGGCCGAAACGGTGCTGGGCTGGGAAGGGTGCCTGTCCATCCCCGGCCTGCGCGGCGTCGTGCCACGCTATCGCCGCATCCGCTACCGCGGCTATGATCTGGATGGAAATCTGGTGGAACGCGAGGCCGCGAACACCCATGCCCGCGTGATCCAGCATGAGCTGGATCATCTGGACGCCGTCCTTTATCTGGACCGCATGGAAAGCTTGGCCACGCTGACCTATATGGAAGAGCAGAAGTTTTTCGGACCCGACGTGCTGGCGCCATCGCGCTGACACGCCGGCAGGGAGACATATGATGACCGACGCCACGACACCGCCGCCGCAGGATGCCTATACCCGCGCACAGGCCGCCCTGGCCGCGCGCAAGGATGCGATCCTGGTGGCCATGCTGCCCGATGTGGCGTTCGATGGCTGGACCGGCACCACCCTGCGGCGCGGGGCGGAAGCCGCCGGGTTCCACGCGCAGGAGGCCGATGCCGCCTTCCCCGGTGGCCCGGTGGAAGCTGCCTGCTGGTTCAGCGACTGGGCCGACCGGCAGATGGTGGACGCCCTGGCCGGCACCGACCTGACGGCATTGAAGGTACGCGAACGGGTGACCCTGGCCGTGCGCAAGCGCCTGGAAATCCTGATCCCCTATCGCGAGGCGGTGCGCCGCGCCAGCAGCCTGCTGTCCCTACCGCAGAATGCCACGCGCGGGCCGCAGCTTGTCTATGCCACGGTCGATGCCGCTTGGCGTGCCGTCGGCGATACCTCCGTCGACTATAATTTCTATACCAAGCGCCTGCTTCTGGCCGGCGTCGTCACCGCCACCACGCTTTATTGGCTGGATGACCGCTCCGATGAGCTGACCGACAGCTGGGCCTTCCTGGACCGGCGCATCGCCAATGTGATGAGCGTGGGCAAGGTGATCGGACAGGTCACGGGCCGGGCCGACAAGGCGGCGGGCTTGCTGGCCCATATTCCGTCACCCACCCGCTTCATGCGCCGACTGCGGGGGGCCGCGGGGGTCTGATAGGGGTGGGGATGTTGCGCCCTCACCCCACCGCCCGAACCCCCTCCCCCAGGAACCGTTCCTCAAACTCCGCTGCCGGCAGGGGGCGGGAAATCAGGAAGCCCTGGATCGTCTGACAATCGAGCGTGCAGAGCCAGTCGCGCTGCGCCTCCGTCTCCACCCCTTCCGCCACGATCTCCAGCCCCAGGCGCTGGCCCAGTTCCAGTATGGTGGCCGGGATGGCCACGTCATGCGGCACCGTCTGCATGAAACCCCGATCGATCTTCAGCACGGTCAGCGGGATGCGCCGCAGGTGGGACAGGGAGGAATAACCCGTCCCGAAATCATCGATGGCCATGCCGACGCCGATATCCCGCAACAGCCGCAGCATGGCGAAATCGCCGGCCGCCTGCGTCATCGCCACCGTTTCCGTAATCTCCAGCGTCAGCAGATGGGCAGGAAGACCCGAATTGGCGAGCGCCGCCCGCACACGGTTGGGGAAATCGGCATCCGCCAGTTGACGTGGGCTGACATTGATGGCCACGGGCAGATCGCCATAAAGCCGGCGCCAGGCCGCCGCCTGCCGACAGGCATCGCCCAGCACCCAGTCGCCGATGGGGCCGATCAGACCCGTCTCCTCCGCCACGGGGATGAAGTCGGCGGGAGCGATATAGCCATCCTCCGTCTTCCAGCGCAGCAACGCCTCCGCCCCCCGCAGGGTCAGGCTGCGCGGGTCCACCTTGGGCTGATAGAACAGCTCGAACTCCCCACGCAGTTCGGCGGCGCGCAGCCGCGCCTCCGTGCGCAGGCGGGCCATGGCCTGTTCCGACATCTCGGCGCTGAACATCCGCCAGCAGCCGGTGCCCGCCGCCTTGGCCGCGTACATGGCGACATCGGCGCAGCGCAGGATCTGCCGCGCATCCTGCCCGTCGCTGGGCCAGAGCGAGATGCCGATGGAGGCGCTGGGATGCAGCAGATGGCCTTCCAGGTCCAGCGGACGGGCCAGCGTGGCCAGGATGCGGTCGGCAACCTGGATTGCCTCCTTCGGCTCCTTCACATCCTCCACCAGAACCAGGAATTCATCCCCGCCCAGCCGGCCCACCGTGTCGGAATGGCGCAGCGTATCGTCCAGGCGACGGGCGATGCCCTGCAGCATCCGGTCGCCCATGTCATGGCCCAGGCTGTCATTCACATGCTTGAACCGGTCCAGGTCCAGGAACAGCACCGCCACGCCGCGCTTGGTCCGCCGGGCCCGCGCCAGCGCATGTTCCAGCCGTTCCAGCAGCAGGGCACGGTTGGGCAGTTCGGTCAGCGGATCGCGCGTCGCCAGCTGCCGGAGCTGCCCCTGGCTTTCATCCAGCTTGTCCAGCGTCTCATTGATACGCTGGGTCAGACGACCCAGCTCGTCCGTTTCGTGGCCTGCGGGCACCTTCACGCGGGTGTCGCGGGGATTGTCGGGGTCGATCCCCGCCACGGCCTGTTCCAGTTCGACCAAGGGCCGGGTCAGGAACCGGTGGAACACCCAGGTCAGCATCAGGCCCAGCAGGATATTGCGCGCCAGCCCGCCCAGCAGCGATGACCCGACAAAGGCGATATAATCCGCCGATACCCGCGCCATATCCAGGTCGATGCGCAGAATGCCGATGGGCGGCTTTTCCCGTCCGTCAGGCAGGGGCCGGTACAGAAGGCGGGTGCCCCGCGCCAGATCGCCGAACACCAGCCGCCCAATGGCCCCGCTGCCGCCACTGGGCGCCGCCAGGGCCCGGTGACGGGACCAGAGGGGCTGTTCCTCCGATATGCGGATATCGATGCCGGCGATGGCGCCGATGGACAGCGCGGAATTGCCGATCTGCTGTGCCAGCGCCTCATCCACGTTCCAGGCGGCGGCGGCGGCACTGCCTTCCGTCAGGTCGAGCATCTGTTCGACCAGATCGCTGGCCTTCCCGCGTTCGCGCCACGTCGCCCAGGCAACCTCCAGCCCGCTCAACACCAATCCGATGAGACAGGCGGCAAGCACGGCACGCGCCGCCTGTCTGGCCGCCAAGGAACTGCCCAGCCCTTTCAGCATCGCCCTCCCCAAGAGGCCTGCATCCGGCCGCACATCGCGTGGCGCGTTACTGGTCACCCGCTGATGGGGTTACGCAACTGCGCTGCGATATTCCGTCGCGGTGATCATGCCCGAAAAGGGTTGGACCTGTACAAGCAAATATTGGGCATACACACCCAATATCGGCCCCGGAGAGGGTGGGCGGAACGAAAAAGGGCCGCCCCAGCGGGACGGCCCCTTCACATTCCGTTACGCGCCCGAAAGGGACGGCGGATCAGGAAGCGCGCTTCAGCTTGCGGAACTGCGCCCACATCGGCGACGGGTTCTTGTCCAGGTCATAGGCGCGGGTCTTGCTCGGGTCCATACCCTGGCGGCGGCATTCCAGCGCGAAGATATTGGTGTTGGCGGGATCCAGGCCCAGCTCAACGCAGGCGGCGGTGAATACGTTATCGAAATCGGCGCTGCTCATCATGTCACCTTCGCAGGTTCAACGTTTGTCACGGTCGGGACCATCGGGCCTGGCCGGTGTCGGTGAGCGGCAAAAAGCCACTGCCCTTCACGCATCGCAGCATCGCCAGCCATTACGGCTAATTTGCGAAACTGTTGATCCAAAACGATGGCGTTCACGTGACTAGATCAAATCATCAGCCAATCTGTTGCAACAGCGAACAACGCATGGCCGCCCCTTCCGCATCGCGGGATGACTATACGGAATTGCCGGGGGCCGGTTTCGCGTCGGCGATTCGCCCCAGTTCGCCCGTCGGCGCATCCGGTCAGGGGGGCTGGCCGACCGCCCCATGCCGCGCCATATCATGACCAGAAGTGGCAAAAGCAAAGCGGTCGTTACGGATTGTTAAAGGTGTGCGGCTGTATGCTTTGACCCATGGCCCTCTTTCGGGTCATGCTGTGTGTACGGATTCCCGTTGCTGGATGGGCGGGGATGGACAGGGGACAGGGTTCCCCCAAACGGGCAGGCGCCGAACGCCGCCCGGTCGCCCGGACGGGCAGGTGCCCCGGCATGCATACATGCCTTCGGCCTGCCCCAATCGGGGGAGATGATGCTTTGCGTCGGTTCGGTTTCGTGATCACAGTTTTGCGTTCAGTACCAACAACTTGATTACCGATTGACCCCCAACCTTGGGAGACGCGGTGATGGGTGACGGTAGGGCCATCAGCAAGCGCACAGACCGGTCGGTCCGACCGGATGGTGCCCTGCGGCCCGCCCCCGACACATCCCCGTTCCCCGTGGCGGGTTCGACAAGAATGACCCGGCGGTTCGCATTGACGCGGCCGGAACGGGTTCGGGCCGGGGAGGCCCGGCGCGAGCCAAAGATCGACCGCCACCCTATCCCACTGCCCCCCGCCGGCGCGGCGTCGCGGTGCATGGCACGCCCATGCCCGCACTATCGCCCCCCGACCGGCCGTCTGGAAGGAGAGTGCCGATGAGCAGTCTGGTCACAGACCTTTTCGCCAGCTACGCCAGTTCCTATGAAAGCCGCCGCGACGTTGAGATGTCGCTGATGGAGTACCTGGAGGGGTGCCGCGACGATCCGCTGATGTATGCCAGCGCCGCCGAACGGCTGCTGGCCGCCATTGGCGAGCCGGAAGTGATCGACACGGCCAAAGATGCGCGGCTTGCCCGCATCTTCATGAACCGTACCATCAAGGTCTACCCTGCCTTTGCCGAGTTCTTTGGCATGGAGGAGACGATTGAGCGCATCGTCGGCTTCTTCCGCCATGCGGCCCAGGGGCTGGAAGAGCGTAAGCAGGTACTCTACCTGCTGGGCCCGGTCGGCGGCGGCAAATCCTCGCTGGCCGAACGGTTGAAGGCGCTGATGGAGGACAAGCCCATCTATGCGCTGAAAGCCGGCGACCAGATCAGCCCGGTCTTCGAAAGCCCCCTGGGCCTGTTCGATCCCGCCACCATGGGTGCGACGATAGAGGAGAAGTTCTGCATTCCCCGCCGGCGCCTGACAGGCTTGATGAGCCCCTGGGCGCTGAAACGGCTGGATGAGTTTGACGGCGATATCCGCCGCTTCAAGGTGGTGAAGCTGCGCCCGTCCCGCCTGCGCCAGATCGGCATCTCCAAGACGGAGCCGGGGGATGAGAACAACCAGGATATCTCGTCGCTGGTCGGCAAGGTCGATATCCGCAAGCTGGAGCTTTACAGCCAGAATGATCCCGACGCCTACAGCTATTCCGGCGGCCTGAACCGGGCCAACCAGGGCATGCTGGAATTCGTGGAGATGTTCAAGGCCCCGATCAAGATGCTGCACCCCCTGCTGACCGCCACGCAGGAGGGCAATTATATCGGGACGGAGAATATCGGCGCCCTGCCCTTCCAGGGCGTGATCATGGCGCACAGCAATGAGGCGGAGTGGCAGAGCTTCAAGAACAACAAGAATAACGAGGCCTTCATCGACCGTATCTGTGTGGTCAAGGTCCCCTATTGCCTGCGCGTGATGGAAGAACAGCGCATCTATGAAAAGCTGATCAAGACGTCCGAACTGTCCGGCGCCCCCTGTGCGCCGGCCACGTTGGAAATGCTGGCCCGCTTCACGGTCCTGTCGCGCCTGCGCGACCATGGCAATTCCAACCTGTTCAGCAAGATGCGGGTCTATGATGGGGAAAGCCTGAAGGAGACGGACCCCAAGGCCAAGACCATGCAGGAATATAAGGACGCGGCCGGCGTGGATGAGGGGATGAACGGCATCTCCACCCGCTTCGCCTTCAAGGTCCTGGCCAGCACCTTCAACTATGACAATACGGAGGTTGGGGCCGATCCCGTTCACCTGATGTACATCCTGGAACAATCCATCAAGCGGGAACAGTTCCCCGACGAGGTGGAGAAGAAATATATGGAGTTCATCAAGGGTGAACTCGCCCCGCGCTATGCGGAGTTCATCGGCAATGAAATCCAGAAGGCCTATCTGGAAAGCTACCACGACTATGGCCAGAACCTGTTCGACCGCTATGTCGATTATGCCGATGCCTGGATCGAGGATCAGGATTTCAAGGACCCCGACACGGGCCAGCTTCTGAACCGCGACCTGCTGAACCAGGAACTGACCAAGATCGAAAAGCCGGCGGGCATCGCCAACCCCAAGGATTTCCGCAACGAGGTGGTAAAATTCGCGCTGCGCATGCGGGCGGGCAACAGCGGGCGCAACCCGTCCTGGACCAGCTATGAAAAGCTGCGCGACGTCATCGAGAAGCGGATGTTCAGCCAGGTGGAGGAACTGCTGCCCGTCATCAGCTTCGGCAGCAAGAAGGACAGCGACACGGAGAAGAAACACAGCGAGTTCGTCAATCGCATGATGGCCCGCGGCTACACGGAACGGCAGGTCCGCCGTCTGGTCGAATGGTACATGCGGGTGAAACAGGCGGGGTGATGACGGCCCCCTCTCCCACCACGGGGGGAGAGGGGCGACGGGTTCGGCCCCCATCGAAAGGACGGTGCAACCTTGTTCACCATTGTCGACCGACGTCTCAATCCTTCGGGTAAAAGTCTGGCCAACCGCCAGCGGTTCCTGCGCCGTGCCAAGGAACAGGTGATGCGGGCCGTGCGCGACGCCTCGGCCAAGCGCGGCATCCGCGATATCGACATGGGTGGGGATATCGCCATCTCCCCCGACGGGATCCGCGAACCGACCCTGCGCCGGTCTTCCACCGGCGGGCAGCGTGATTATGTGGTCCCCGGCAATAAGGAGTTCATGTCGGGCGACAAGATCAAACGCCCGCCGCAGGGTGGCGGGTCCGGCAGGGGCAATGAGGGATCGGAGGATGGCGACGGCCAGGATGAATTCCGCTTTGTCCTCAGCCGGGAGGAATTCATCGACCTGTTCCTGGAGGATCTGGAACTTCCCGATCTGGCCAAGCGCAAGCTGGCGGTCACCGACGCCATGGACTGGCACCGTGCGGGCTATTCGGTGGCGGGATCGCCCACGAACCTCAATCTGGTGCGCACCATGCGCAACAGCCTGGCCCGGCGCATGGCCCTGCACCGCCCGACCGGTGATGAGATCAAGGCCCTGCGGCAGGAAATCGATGATCTGGAACGGACGGGGCGCGACCGCGACCGGCTGGAACAGGCGCGGCTGGCACTGGCCGAGGCGCTGAAACGCACCCAGCGCATCCCCTATATCGACCCCGTCGATGTCCGCTACAACCGTTTCGCGGCCACGCCGCGCCCGGCGGCGCAGGCGGTCATGTTTTGCCTGATGGATGTGTCGGGCAGCATGACGGAGCATATGAAGGATCTGGCCAAGCGCTTCTACATGCTGCTCTACCTGTTCTTGTCGCGGCGGTACAAGCATGTGGACGTGGTCTTCATCCGCCACACCCACCGCGCTGCGGAGGTAGATGAAGAGACCTTCTTCTACAGCGCGGAGACCGGCGGCACGGTGGTATCGACTGCGCTGGAAGAAATGGCGCGGGTTATCAAGGAACGCTATCCGCCCGGTGAATGGAACATTTACGGGGCACAGGCCAGCGACGGCGACAATGCCCTGTCGGACAATACCAAGACAGCGCAGCTGATGACCGACAGCATCCTGCCCGACTGTCAATATTACGCCTATCTGGAGGTGGGGCAGGAAGGAATGATGCCGGGCCTGCCCTATGGCGGCGGCCCGCGCGAAACCGACCTGTGGCGCACCTACAAGCAGATCAATGCCGGCGGCGTGCTGGCCATGCGGCGGGTAACCGAACGCAAGGAAATCTACCCCGTCTTCCGCGAGCTGTTCGCCAAGGACAAGGCCGGGCAACCGGCGGAGGTGAGCGCATGACCCTGACCGCCTTTGAGACCGCCCCGCTCTATACCGGCGCCGACTGGGACTATGACAAGGTCCGCCGCGTCTATGACGCCATCGAGAAGGTGGCGTTGGGGGACATGGGTCTGGATTGCTACACCAACCAGATCGAGGTGATCACGTCCGAACAGATGCTGGACGCCTATTCCAGCATCGGCATGCCGCTGTTCTACAAGCACTGGTCCTTCGGCAAGCATTTCGCCCGCGACGAGGCCATGTACCGCAAGGGTCAGCGCGGGCTGGCCTATGAGATCGTGATCAATTCCAACCCCTGCATCAGCTACATCATGGAAGAAAACACCATGACGATGCAGACACTGGTGATCGCGCACGCGGCCTTCGGCCATAACCATTTCTTCAAGAATAATTACCTGTTCCAGCAATGGACCGATGCGGACGGCATCCTGGATTACCTGTCCTTCGCCAAGGCCTATATCAGCCAGTGCGAGGAACGGTACGGCCATGCCATGGTGGAACGGGTGCTGGATGCCGCCCATGCGCTGATGAACCACGGCGTCCACCGCTATCCCCGTCGTCGCGGCCCCGACCTGCGGAACGAGGAGAAAAGGGCGCGCGAACGGCTGGAGCATGCGGAGGCCACCTTCAACGACCTGTGGCGCACCGTGCCCACCAAGGCCGGCGGGGCCAGCCCCCTGTCGGATCGCGACCGCCGCCGCACCCTGCTGGAACTGCCGGAGGAGAATATCCTCTATTTCCTGGAGAAAAAGGCCCCGCGCCTGCAGGGCTGGCAGCGCGAAATCCTGCGCATCGTGCGGCATGTGGCACAGTATTTCTATCCGCAACGCCAGACCAAGGTGATGAATGAAGGCTGCGCCACCTATTGCCATTACCGCATCCTGTCCACCCTGCATGAACGCGGCGCCCTGACCGACGGGGCGTGGATGGAGGCGATGCACAGCCATACCAATGTGGTGTTCCAGCCGGAATTTGATGACCGCCGCTATGGCGGCATCAATCCTTACGCGCTGGGCTTTGCCATGATGCAGGATATCGAGCGGATCGCGACGCAACCCACGCAGGAGGACCGGTACTGGTTCCCGGACCTTGCGGGCCGCGGCGACGCCATGGGCGCGCTGCGCGATGCCTGGGCCAATTTCCGGGACGAAAGCTTCATCCTGCAGTACTTGTCACCGGCCCTGATCCGCAAATTCCGGATGTTCCATGTGGCCGATGACGCGCGTGACCCGGAAATGAAGGTGGCCGCCATCCATGATGAACGCGGTTACCGTGCCGTACGTCAGGCGCTGGCCCGGCAATACGACATCGCCTGGGCCGAGGCCGATATCCAGATTGTCGATGTCGATCTGGTCGGCGACCGCAAGCTGATGCTGGAACATCATGTGATGAACCAGATCCTGCTGGAGGAGGAGGAAGCCCGCGCCGTCATGCAGCACCTGGCCAATCTCTGGGGCTATGAGGTGGTGCTGGACGAAGTGGAAACACCGGGCGCCACCCCGCTACGCCGGATCATCGTGGCCCCGCGCGTGGTGCTGGGTGGGGCGTAGAGACGGGGTCGGAGACGCCGCTCCCTCACCCTCCCGACGGCTGACGCCGCCGGGCCCCTCCCTCTCCCGCAAGTGGGCGAGGGGCAAAGTCCCCCCCCTCGCCCACGAACGTGGGAGAGGGAGGGACCCGAACGCGCCAGCGTTTGGGAGGGTGAGGGCAACCCGCTCGAAGATAAAAACCTTACGCCGCCTGCTTCTGCCCGCCCTTGCCGGCGGCCAGGATTTCGCGGGCCATCTCATCCGCAACCGCACTGGTCGGCCGGTTCTCCCGGTCGGCGCGGCGGAAAATCTCCGTCAGCGTCACAGGAATGCGTTCCACCTGACGCAGCACGGCATCGCGGTCATAATCCTGCGTCACTTCGGCGGAAACATTGATGATACCGCCGCCATTGATCACATAATCAGGCGCGTACAGGATGCCGGCGGCACGCAGCGCCTCGCCCATCGGGTCGGTTTCAAGCTGGTTGTTGGCGCCACCGGCCACGATCTTCGCCTTCAGTTCAGGCAGGCTGCGCGGATTGATGACGGCACCCAGAGCGCAGGGCGCGTAGACATCGGCATCGGCGGCATGGATACGGTCCGGTGCCACGGCAATGGCCCCGAACTTGTCCACGGCGCGCTGCACGGCATCGGCATGGATGTCGGTGACCGTCAGGATGGCGCCGTCATCGGCCAGACGCTGGCACAGATGGCTGCCGACATTGCCCAGGCCCTGCACTGCGACGCGCACACCCTTCAGGCTGTCGGTGGCCAGTTTGTGGCGGACGGCGGCCTTGATGCCCATATAGACGCCATAGGCCGTGAAGGGCGACGGGTCGCCCGACGCGTCATGCCCCTTGGACAGGCCCGCGACATGGCGCGTGGTCTGGCCCATGGTCATGACGTCGGCGACACTGATGCCCACATCCTCCGCCGCGATGTACTTGCCGCCCAGACTGTCGATGACGCGGCCAAAGGCGCGGAACAGCTCGTCCGTCTTGTCCTTGCGGCTGTCGCCGATGATCACGGACTTGCCACCGCCCAGCGGCAGGCCAGCCATGGCGTTCTTGTAGCTCATGCCCCGCGACAGGCGCAGCGCGTCGCGCATCGCTTCGGTATCGTTTACATAGGGCCACATGCGGCAACCGCCACAGGCGGGGCCCAGGGCCGTTGAATGGACGGCGATGATGGCGGCCAGACCACTGGCCTCGTCGCGGCCGAACAGAACCAGTTCGTGATTATCGAAATCGGGGAAATCGAACAGCATGGGGCGGGGCCTCCGGGCCGATGGATCGCTGCTGCCGCCTTTCTTTGCGGGCGGCTTTGACGGCCAAAGTCTAGGCATGGCAGCGCACCCAGGTCGATTTCGTTGTTGGGCGGCGGATTGCACGAAACGGACGCGGCGGCGGCCATTCGGAAAATTTCCTGTCGCATGGCGAAAGGCAGCCTTGCAGGTGCCGGCTGGAAACTGTGCCAATGGATAGCTTGCCCGAAATCACAGACCGCGCGACGGTGGGCAACCGGGTGCAGGCACGCCCCGCGACAGTCGGCAAGAGGGGCCGCGTATGGGCGAGATCATCCAATTCCCGGTTCAGGCACGACCCCTGGCCACCACAATCATGCTGGCTGACCAATTGGTCACTGCGACGGCGGAGCTGCCAGAACTTGTTTCGGCGGTGGACCGGATGGGGCGGTCAGCAGAAAGCCTGTGCCGTGCCCTGCAGGGCGGCCTGACGGCGATGAATGTCGCCTTTGGCCGCGCCTTGGTGGTGAATGAGGCGCATCAGCGCTTGCAGATGGCGGTGCAGAAGGCCATGGAACTGGTCGACACGGACCCGGAGGCGGCGGCGGGCCGGTTGGCCGAACTGCGCGCCGATTATGCCCAGCTCACCGCCCTGCGGTAATATCACCGGTCAAAATTGTTGACCGGTGATAGGGCGGCGACTGCCGCCGCGCGGCTCGTGCCGCGTAATCCCAAGCCCACGGATATGGGCGCCGGCGATTGAAGGGCATGAACTATAGCATTCAGGCGGCCACGATGGGGCGGGCCGCCTCGATCTGGCTGTTCAGCAGGTCACGGATGGCGCGGCCACGCGGCGTCAGCTGCACCACGCGCAGACGGGCATCCTGGGTCCAGGCCCGGCGTTCGACCAGCGCACCTGCGGCATCGCCCCGCCCCTCTTCCACATCGCGCGACAGCTCATCAATGGCCCGGCTGATGGCGCAGGGCGCCTCCCCCATCAGATAGGAGAGTTCCGCCTGGCTGATGCCTTCATTCTCGCAGATGGTCAGCAGGGCCGCCGCCGTGCGCAGCGACATGCGCGGATTGATCTTCAACAGGGCCTGCGTGATGGCCAGCGCCGTGCTGGGATAACGTTGCATGACACAATCCCCCTATCAGGCGACGCTGGCATAGGGACGCAGACGGCCAGTGCGGGTAACCGGCGGACGCGGTGCGGTCCCGGAATTGGCGGCGGTGCGGTTGCGCAGTTCGCGCAGATCCAGCGTACTGTCCGGATAATGGCGCTGCACCTCTTCCAGCAGCTCGATCAGCCGCTTCTGATGCTCACCCGCCTCGACGAAGTTTTCAGTATGGAATTCGATATTGATGCATGCCTTCAGGCGGAGTTTTCCGTCCTTCATCATTTCCCCCAACTGATCTGTGCCGTTCCTTGCCCGATTGTTCAGGCATCCGTGACGGCGACAGGGGAAAGATTGCCGGACTGCATCGAACTGACCATGATGGAAAGATGATCATTGGCTGATTGAAAGCCGATCATCGCCTGACGAAAGCCTGCGATTTATCCTAACTCACTGATTTAGATGACGTAATTTGACATCGATCAGACCATCTTTGACACATGATGGAAAGATGATGGGCGCATTTCCGGAATGATCGCGGCGGTGAGATGGATGATGGGGCACGCCCCCACCCCCTTCTCCGGCACATGGGCACCCCTCCCCCGCCCCGGCCTATCCTTCGGAAAATCTAAGGCAAATCCGATGCCGTTGCGGCAACCAGGGAAAGATTCGGCGCTGACCGCATCAACGGAAAATCACTCGGGCCTGACAGGGTTCAACAGGACCAGATCGGATTCCTGACCCACGAACTGCATCATCATCACCGATCCATTGGCACAATCGGCGGTGATCTGGCCCCGGCCTTCGGTGCGGGCCACCATGCCCAGGCGGCGTTCCGCCCCGGTCTTGCGGTCCACGGCAACCACCTCTGCCGAGGGCAGGTTGACGCGGGCGGCATAGATCGTGTCAGGGCAGACCACGACATTGCGCCGGCGCAGCGTGACAGGCAGGTCCAGCGTTCCACCGCCCTCCCCCTTCAACGCGGTCCAGGTCAGCTTGGTGCCACCGCTATTGCCGACCAGCAGCATGGAACCATCGGTCGACATGTCGATATAGTCGCGGTTCTCGTCGATCTTCACGGGCGCCGCACCCGCTGGATCGATCAGCCAGATATCCCAGGTCGTATCCCCCCGGATGGGAATGCGGATACGGCCATCTTGCATCCAGACGGGCGCGTTCTTGGCATGCCCGTCATGGGTCAGCCGCACCGTCGCCTCGTCGGAGATGGTGACACGGTACAGGTCGCTGACCATCGCCACCTCCGCCACGAACAGCAGGGCGCGGCCATCGGGGGACCAGCGCAGGCCGTTCATGTTGGCGCCCGGCAGATTGGTCAGGGGCCGGGGCGGACGGTCATCCTCGGCCAGCCAGATTTGCGGCTCACCGGTGCGGTCGGACACGAAGGCCAGCGCGCGCCCATCGGGCGACAGCTGCGGCTCATATTCATTGGCGCCAGACCCCTGCAGGGTGCGCTCATGCGCGTCGGAGGTGAATTCCATAATGTCGGCATGACCACGGTAGATCTCCATGGCCATGTTGCCGCGCTGGCTGGCCACGGCCAGACGGCCCAGCTGGCCGATGCCGGGCATCACCTGCTGCCAGCGCGTCGTCTGCAGATCGACATACCACAGGCCGCGCCGCTGCCGGCTGGCATTGGTCATGTAAAGGCCGCGTCCATCGACGGACCAGGCAAAGTTCACAGACGTGCTGTCCAGGGCCAGCCGGTGCAGTTCCTTGCCGCTGCGCGTGTCCACCACCATGATCGACAGCTTGCCGTCGGGCCAGGCGCGAGCAAAGGCCAGTTTGCGGCCATCGGGGGAATAGGCGGGGATCCAGTCATCGGCATTGCCGCCCGGCGGCACCGGCAGCAGGCTGGCCTGCCCCCCCTCCAGCGGCATCATCATCAGGCGTGACATCTTCACGGTGGCATCAGGCACGCCGGTAAAGATGATGGCCTGCCCATCGGGCCGCCAGGCCAGATTGGGCAGTTGATCACCGACACAGTCACCGATGCGGCGTTCCTTGCCCACCGGCACCGCGATGACATAGATGGCGCAGTTCCAGTCGCGGTCGCTGCGCAGGAAGGCAATGGCATCCCCCCGGGGCGACCAGACGGGCATCCGGTCATGATCGGCCGTATTGGTCAGCGACACCGACCGGCCATTGGGCCCGGTGCCCCGCAGGATGATGTCGAAATCGTCAAAGGAATTGCGGGCGGCATAGGCCGCCATCTCCCCGTCGGGCGACAAGGCGGGGAACAGGTCCATCCCCGGTTCCAGGGTCAGCGGCAGCACGTCGAAAACGGGGATGGCCAGCGACGGCTCTGCCCGATCCGCCCGCCAATAGGCCACACCCAGCACGATCACGGCCAGCGACAGCAGCGCCACCGCAACAAGCAGCGCCAGACGCAGGCGGCGTGCCTCTGCCGTGGCCGGCACCGTACCCACCGGCAGAACCGCCGCTGCGGGGGCGGTATCCGTATCGGCGGTGAAAACAGGTGCTTCCTGTCCGTCGGTGGCCGGGGTCGCCACAGGCGCGGCCTCTGCCTCCGCCCCTTCATCCACGAACAGGGCATATCCGAATTTCGGGATCGTCTCCACGCGCAGACGGACGCTGCCGACATCGCGCAGCGCGCGGCGCAGCTGGAAGATGCAGCGGTTCAGGCTGTCTTCGGCGACGAACACCCCGCCCCAGCAATGATGCAGCAGCGTGTCGCGGGAAACCGACTGTCCCTGATGGCGAACCAGCAGCACCAGCACCTGCATGATGCGCGGCTCCACCCGGCGCTGGCGGTCGCCCATGGCGATCCGGTTCAGCGACGGGCTGATCGTCACATCACCCACGACCAGATCCTGGTCAGGATTGATGTCGAACCCGGATGCCAGATGGTTCATTACCGCTACCCACACTCCGCAGGCCGTGGCCGTCCTGCCGGACAGCCTTGTTAATTAAGTTTCGCCGTGACTTTCAATCATTTCAGCCACCCCACAGGCCGCGTTGCAATAATGATATCCGAAATGACGGCAACCCGGCCAGTCCCGCATGGGACCGGTCGGGTTGCGCGCCGGGGGTATGTCATCCTGGCCGGTCGGAACGGCACCGGTCACCCGGCACCGCCCCGTCCATCCGGGATCAGAAGCGCACGTTCACACCAACCGAGAACACGCGGCCCAGCGGATCATACATGCTGGGGAAGGTGTTGCCCGAGTTGGCAGAAGTGGCGCCCGCTTCGTTGCCGACCACCGGCGGGTCCTTTTCGAACAGGTTGGTCACGCCGGCGCTGAGGCGCACCTGCTCGAACAGCTGATACGAACCCTGGAGGTCGATGTAGTTGTAAGCCTTGATCTTCTCGAACTTGTCGAAGGTCGTGGCCTTCTGACGCTCCTCGATCTCCACCCCACCCAGGTGACGCCAGGTGTAACCGATGGTGAAGTCGCCGAGATTCCAGTTCATGCGCTGAACCCAGCGGATTTCCGGCAGCGGGCTGCCGACGCCACCGGCACCGACGGCGCCAGGGCAGCTGGTGCCAAAGCGGCCCACGCAGTCCAGGACCGGGGTCTGGTCGGAGCTCTTGGACTCCTGCGTCAGGTAGTAGTTGGCGTTCAGGGCGAAGATCAGGGTGCCCATATCGCCGCCGACGCCCAGATCCTCCAGGTCGACATTGAAGTTGACGCCCAGTTCCAGACCTTCGGCCTTCAGGTAGTTCAGGTTGGTCGTGAAGGCCTGCAGACCCGCACCCGGCAGGGTCAGCGTGCCGCCGACGCGGATGACCTTTGCGCACTGGCTGGCGTCACCGGCGACATAGCAACCGTCCAGGATTTCCTGCGGTGCGAAGGCGCCGATCACGTCCTTGATCTTGATGTTGTAATAGTCCAGCGAGATGAAGGTGTTCTTGATCGCCCCCAGATCCGGGGTCAGGACGATACCCAGCGTGCTGGTATCGGCTACTTCCGGGGTCGGCAGGCGGGCCAGATCGGTACCGGCGAACACGTTCACCTGACCGGCGGCGATATCCACGACATTACCGACCTGAGCGGCGGTCATGCCGGTGGAAATGCAGCGGGCGCGCAGGGTAGCATCCGTCAGAGCCGCCGCATTGCCGACCGAGCAGGGGTCGGTATTGGCGTTCTGCAGGGCCGCGACCTGCGGTGCAGCCAGTTCACCCACGTTCGGGGCGCGGGCCGCACGCTGCTGCGAACCACGGAAACGGACGCTGTCGATCGGGGTCCAGTTCAGGCCGAGCTTCCAGGTCTTGTTGACGCCCGTCGGATCATAGTCGGCATAACGATAGGCCGCTTCCAGGTCCAACGACTCGAAGCCCGGCTTGCCGGAGACCAGCGGCACCAGCACTTCGCCGAAGACTTCCTGCACGTCGAAACCGCCGGAGATCGGGCGCAGGTTACCGCCCGCACCACCCAGGCACGAGGCCGGGGCCAGCTTCCAGCATTCGTCGGGCGTGCGGGAGCCGGTTTCCTTGCGGTATTCGGCACCGAAGCTGACAGCGACGCTGTCATTGGCCCAGGGGCTGACCAGACCTTCGATCGGGCCGCTGACGGAACCGGTGACGATGGTCTGGGCGTAATGTTGCTTGTCGATGGCCGACGCGGAGGCATAGGCCGCCATTTCCGGGGTGATGGAGCCAAAGCCACCGAACAGGTTGATCGGCACGCAGCCACCCTGGCCGCCACGGCAGGCCGTGGTGCTGACGGCGTTCAGCGCGTTGCCGACATTGGTGATGTTGGTATAGCCCTGGCTAAGGTTGGTGCGGCTGCTTTCGCCATGCTGCACCGACACATCATAGGTCCAGCCTTCCATGATGTCGCCGCGCAGACCGGTCAGGAACTGGAAGGCGTTGTTATCATAGGAGGTGGAGCGGGGCCCCAGTTCCACGGTACGGCGGCTGATCGACAGACGGATATCGTCGGCCTGATCGACCACGCCGTTATTGTTGACGTCCACCCAGTTCGGGAAGGCGCCCGCCGTCACCACGGTACCGGCGGTGCGACCGGCATTGGCGGCGTTGATGATGGTCTGGCGGGCGGCACCCGTCAGATAGGGGTTGTTCAGCGGCACGAAGAAGGTGGTGCCGAAAATACCCGACGGGGCGACCTGCTGGGTGTTCTTCGTGCTGGAATACGAGAAGCGGCCATAGGCCTCGACATGCTCGTTGATCTCGTAATGGCCGGACGCGAAGCCGCCGAAACGCTCCAGTGGGGTCTGGTAATAGTTATAGGGATTGAAGTTGAAGACCGAGCAGTTGGCGCCGATGGAGCCATCGTCGCGGAACTGACCCAGGGCCGGGCCGCCGGCGATGGTGACGCGCGATGGCAGCGTGGTCGGCGAACCGCCAGCCGCCACGGAGTTGGGACCACCGCAACCCGCCGGGGCCGGATCGGGCGCCTTGCCATCCAGGAAGTTCTGATAATTGGCACCCGTCGCGGTGGCGATGCCCAGCTGGCCCAGCGGGCGGGCACCCAGCTGCACACCCTTGCGCTGGGAATAGTTGATGCCCAGCACGACGTTGCCGCGGCCATCGGCCAGGTTGGAACCAACGGTCACGTCGGCGGAATGGATGTGGCCATCCCCCTCGCCCGTGACGGAATAGTCGTAGTTGGCATCAACGCCTTCAAAATCATCCTTCATGATGAAGTTGATGGCACCGGACATGGCGTCCGAGCCGTACACGGCAGAGGCGCCGCCGGTGACGATGTCCACACGCTCGATCAGGGCCGTCGGGATGGTGGAGACGTCGACCAGACCGTTGAAATTATACGGCGTGACGCGCTTGCCATCCATCATGATCAGGTTGCGCTGGGCACCCAGGCCGCGCAGATCGACGGTGGAGGCGCCGGCGGTGCCGTTATTGGTGTTCTGGCCGTCGCCGGGAACCGTGACGGGCAGCATGCGGAAGATCTTCTCGACTTCCGGCTGCTGAAGCGCGTCGATCTCGGCCGCGCCGACCGAATAGACGGGGCTGGTGGAGGTATCATTGGGACGCGCAATGCGCGAACCGGTCACAACGATCTCTTCGATCGCATCCTGCGCCAGGGCGGTGCCCATCGGCGCCAGCACCGCAGCCAAGGCGGCGCCCAGCAGCAGGCGGGAGCGGACCGAGCCGCGCACGTTTTCAGAAAGTGTCATGGTTGCTGTGTCCCCTTGTTCCAACAGGCCGCGCCTCTGTTCGGCAAGCTTGCGGGCGCGCGCTCAGTCAATGTGCCCCAAGGCACTGGCGGAACACTCGTATAGGGCCAATTTTACTGCAATAGTGAATTGTAACAGTGTTTATTCATTATTAACCTCTGTGGCATTTGCGACATGAAGATTTTATTTACGCGACTTAATATTTATTTATTTGCTGTTTTTATTTTATTTCATATTTGCAACAAAACCACACTCCTATCGACCGCCAGACCCCCGCAGCATCAAACCCGCCCCGCAGCAATAGCATTGATAATGAGTTGCATTTGTATGTCCGCCATCATAGGGTCCCGGCGTTTTGAAAAGGAGAGGTTTCGATGCGCAAGTCCTTGTCGTTCCTGATGATCAGCAGCAGCCTGATCGCCCTTCCCGCCGCCGCACAGCAGGCGGCAACGGCACAGGATGATATTGACGCCATCGTCGTCACGGCGGCGCGCACTAAGCTGCCGGCCAGCGCCCTGCCCCTGACCGTGGATGTCATCGGCAGCGCCGATCTGGCGCAGCAGGCGGCCATCAGCGGGTCGGTCGTGGATGCCGTTGCCACCCTGATCCCGTCCTTCTCCCCCACCCGCCAGAAGCTGTCGGGGGCCGGGGAAACGCTGCGCGGTCGGTCGCCACTTTACGCCATCAACGGCATTCCGCAATCCACGCCCCTGCGTGACGGGTCGCGCGATGGCTTCACCATCGATCCGTTCTTCGTGGACCGGGTGGAGGTGATTTTCGGCTCCAACGCGTTGCAGGGCATTGGTGGCACCGGCGGTATCGTCAATCAGGTGACGGTGAGCGCGCCCAAGGCCGATGGCAATAGCGGTCGCGTCCTGATCCAGGGCACCGCCAATGACGGGTTCGAAGGTGACAGTTTCGGTGGCAAGGTGGCAGCCCTGCTCAGCCAACGCGACGGGCGGCTTGATGCCACCGTGGGTGCGGCCTATGAAACGCGCGGCGCGTTCTACGACGCCAATGGTCGCCGTATCGGCATGGACAGCACCCAGGGCGAAACCCAGGACAGCGCCAGCACCAATGTCTTCGCCCGCTTCGGGTATGAGGTGTGGGAGGGCACGCGTCTGGATCTGACCACCAGCCGGTTCGAACTGAAGGGCGATGGCGACTATGTCGCGGCGATCGGCCAGGGAGATCGCAAAGCCCGCGTCCCCGGCACGTCCATCAAGGGCAACCCGCCGGGCACGCCGGCGGCCAACCGCACCGAAAGCGTGGCCCTGTCGCTGACCGACGATGATCTGGCGGAGGGCACGCTGACCAGCCAGATTTTCTTCAACCGATCGCGCGACACCTATGGTGGCGACCCGTCGCCCATCCCCACCTTCCAGGATGTGCGCCTGGCCCCCAACGGCACCCTGTTCGATCAGTCGCAGAACCGGTCGCGTAAGACGGGCGGCAAGATCGCCTATGAACGCGCCATGCCGGGATTTGAGGATCTGACGGGCACCGTCGGCTTCGACGCCATCTGGGACACCACCGAACAGCGCCTGATCGCCACGGGCCGCAAATGGGTACCGCCCACGGATTTCCGCAGTCTGGCCCCCTTTGCGCAGCTCAATCTGGCGCTGCTGGATGAGAAGCTGCGGCTGGCAGGCGGTGTGCGGTCGGAAAATGCCCGCATCACCATCGATGACTACACGACACTCGCCTCCTACGGTTCCCACTTCGTCTCCGGCGGCAGCCCGAGTTTCAGCGATACGCTGTGGAATGGCGGCGTGATCGTGGAGCCGGTGGACGGCCTGCGTGCCTACGCCTCCTATGCCGAGGGCTACACGGTGCCCGATGTGGGCCGGATCACCCGCGCCATCGGCAAGCCCGGTATCGACCTGGACAATTACCTGGATATCAGCCCCATCATCTCCAACAACAAGGAGATCGGGGTAGAGGGCGATTACGGCCCGTTCAAGGGCAGCGCCACCTATTTCTGGTCCAGCTCCAGCAAGGGCCAGTTGCTGGTTTTCATCAACGGTGTTTATGAGGCACAGCGCCAGCGGATCGAGATCGAAGGGCTGGAACTGAACCTGTCCTACGAGACGCCGCTGCCCGGCCTGACCCTGTCGGGCGGCTATGCTCATCTGAAGGGGCTGAATGACAGCAACGATGACGGCAAGGTCGACAGCAAGCTGGACGGCGCCAACATCTCCCCCGACCGCCTGAACCTGGCAGCAACATACGCGCAGGATAAGATCACGGCACGGGTGCAGACGCAGACCTATCTGTCGGGCGATGTCGGGAATGTGGCCACGAATACCTTCGCCCATTTCGGCGGCTATACTGTGGTCGACAGCTCCATCCGCTATGAACTGCCCGTCGGTGGGGTGACACTGTCGGTGCAGAACCTGCTGGACCGGCAGTTCATCGACTATAACAGCCAGACCCAGCGCCTGACCAACAATCAGAGTTATTATGCAGGCCGTGGCCGCACCCTGACCGTCGGCTGGGATTACAGCTTCTGATGAAGACGCTCGACCTTCTCCACCGCTGGGCCGGCGGCATCCTGGGTCTGGTCCTGGCCATGATGGGCCTGACCGGTGCCCTGCTGGTGCATAAGGATGCCTGGGTCATGGCCCCCGGTGCCGGCGACGCGCTGGTGCGCGATGCCGGCCCTGTCGCCGCGGCGGTGGGGAAGATTTTCGCCGACCCGGCCCGCCCGGAAAGCATTATCTTCGCCAGCAACAGTTTCGGCCTGCACCGGCTGCGCACGGCCAAGGGGGCCGGTGCCTATGCCGATCAGGCCGGGACGGTCGTGGCGTCGTGGGACAGCATCTGGGACCGTCCGGAACTCTGGCTGTTCGACCTGCACCATTATCTGCTGGCGGGCGAGGTGGGGGAGACGTTCCTGGGCATCGTGGCGCTGGTCGGGCTGTTCTTCGTGATCTCCGGCTTCATCCTGTGGTGGAAGCTACGCCGCACGTTCCAGTTCAAGGCCTGGCCCGCGCGCATGTCGCGGCCCGCCATCATTCGCCATCACCGGGATATCGGCGTGGTTCTGGCCCCGCTGCTGTTCGTGTCCTGTCTGACAGGCGCCATGCTGACCCTGCGGCCCGTGGCCGATTTCGTGTTAAGCCCGCTGGGCCCTGCCAAGGAATGGCGTGCCGCGACGGCAGCCCCCATGGTGAAGGGCGGGGCGCTGGCCGAAAACCCCGACTGGCACGCCATGCTGTCGGCAGCACAGGCACGCTTTCCGGGGGCGGAATTCCGGGTCCTGGCCCTGCCGCGCAAAGCCGGCGATCTGATTTCCCTGCGCCTGAAGCAGCCGGACGAATGGCTGCCCAATGGCCGCACCCTGATCTGGTTCGACCCTGCCGATGGCCGGGTTATGGACATGCGCGACGCCCTGTCCATGCCGGTGGGGCAACAGGCCTTTCAAAAGGTCTATCCCCTGCATGCGGCCAAGGTCGGCGGCTTTGCCTACCGTCTCTTGATGACCCTGTCGGGTCTGGGCATGGCGTTGCTGGGGACGCTGGCCGTCTGGACCTTCTGGTTCAAGCGACCAAAGAAACAGGCGGCCCGGCCCGCCTGAGCCGTCATTCCTTGATATGGAAGACCCAGCGCTTCCAGAAATTGCCGAAATAGGTATCGACCAGATAGTCCATTTCTGCCGTGGCCGCCGCGGCAAGGACCAAGGCGGCCAGCGCGATGACGATTTCCCGCCGCCGCCGGGGCGGCTCCGCGCCGATCGCTTCCGTCACCTGCGGCAGCGGCCCCGGCTCTGCGCCAACCAGGGCCGTGCCGGTGGCCAGCATGGCGAAGCGGCCCCGACCCAGCCCGATCTGACAGATGTCCACCCCCGCCAGCACACCCGCCCCAAGACCGTGCGCCTGTTCACGCAGGCGCAGCAGGGCCAGACGCCGCGTACGCTGCATGTCGCGCTGCCGCGTGACCACACGTCCCCCGATGATCCGCCGGATCAACAGCATCAGACGGCCCAGCGGCGCCGGTGCCATGACGATGGCGGCCTGCACCAATTGCGGTTTCCCCACGACATCCAGCGGTGGCCGGCCCGTGAAGACCCGAACGCTGGCCATCGCCGCCTCCATATCTAGCAACCGCCGGTCATGGCGGCGTTCCAGCCACGCCCCCAGCAGCAAGACGGCGGCATTGAACAGCAAGGCCGCCAACACGCCGCCAAGCCAGAGGCTGATATCCAGATCATCCCCGTTGCCCAGATCCTCCAGAATCTCCAGCCACGCAAAGCCGGGGGGCAGATCGGATTCCGGCCCGCTCACGATGCGGCCTGTTCCGCCACGATCTCAACGGCGGTGCCATAGGCCAGCACCTCCGCCGCCCCGCTGCCGATATTGGCGGTGCCATAGCGGATGGAGATGATGGCGTTAGCGCCCAGCTCTTCTGCCGCTGCCCGCATGCGGGCCGTCGCCTCTTCCCGCGCCTCGTTCAGAAGCTCGGTATAGCCGCGCAGTTCGCCGCCCACGATTTCCTTCAGCCCGGCCATGATGTCCCGGCCCACATGCTTGGACCGTACCGTACTGCCCTGCACCAGCCCCAGATGCCGCACGACACGGTATCCGGCTGGGTTCTCCAGCGTTGACAGGATCATCGGCTCCCCCCTTTGGCGTCATCCCCATGGCTAGGATGGCAGGGGCCGGGTGGTGCGGCAAGGCCGGGCCGGATGTGTGCGATGGGAATTGGACCCATCCGCATCACCGGACGGGGTGGTTCAGTTCGTGTCTTCGTAGAAGGCGACCTGATTGCCACCCTGGCGTTTGGCCCGGTACAGGGCAGCATCGGCCAGACGCAGCACCTCGCCTAGATCCTCCCCATCCTGGGGCCAGAAGGCGCCGCCAATGGTACAGCCGACCTGCACGTCCTGTCCCGCCACCGATATGGGTGGTTCGAGGGCAACTCGTAGGCGTTCAGCCACCTCCCGCGCCAGATGGCTCTCCGTCTCCGCCAGGATCAGGATGCAGGCGAATTCATCGCCACCGATCCGGGCGATCATATCCTGCTGCCGCAGGCTGGAGGCCAGACGCACGCCGACCTGTCGCAGCACCTCATCCCCCGCATCATGGCCAAGCCGGTCATTGACCGGTTTGAACCCATCCAGGTCAAGGTAAAGGATCACCAGCCGGCCCGCTGTGCCACGGGCATTGGCCAGCGCCGCATCCAGATATTGTTCAAAGAAGCGGCGGTTGGGCAGGGCCGTCAGCCGGTCTTGATAGGCGATGCTTTCCATCCGTTCCAGCGCGGCATTGCTATCCACAAGCGCGCGGTTGGATGCCCGAAGACTGGTGACCAGTTCCCGCAGGCTGTGCGACAGGATGTTGATTTCCTTTGCCCCGCCGACGGCGGGGATCACGGCACCCGGCGCCCCCTTGGTTATGGCCCGCGCCGCTTGGGCAATGGCGCGCAGCGGTCTGGCGATGCGGTTCGCAGCCAGCCAGCCCACCGTCCCAAACAACAGGGCCAGCCCCAGACCAGACCAGAAAATAAGGTAACGGATACGGTCTGCCGGCGCATAGGCAATGGCAACCGGCTGCCGGACCAGCACGGTCCAGGCCAGCCCCTTGACCACGCGCTGACGCTGATCGGCAGCGAAACCGGTCATGTATTCCTTGCCGTCCGGCCAGCGTTCGACGCGCCAGCCCACCATGCCTTCCCGCGCCCGCCGGGTGCTTTCCAGCGGCAGCAGGCTGCCCAGCAATTCACGCGGGCCCAGAAGCACGCGGTTGTCGGCAGCGACCAGAATGGTCTCCAGGCCCGAGCGGCCCTGCATTGGCGACAGCGGATCGCTCACCAGCCGGCGAGCCCAGTCCCAGCTGTAATGCACGGCCACAACGCCGTTCACGGAACCATCCTGGCCCTTGATAGGGGCGGACACGTCGACGAAGCGCAGGGGCTCCCCGGTGACATTCGGCAACAGCTTGGCCAGCAGCACCGCCTCATGCACATCCCCCAGAAACGATCCCTTGATCCCTTCCACATAGACGGGGCGCTGGGCGATGGATTGGCCGACCAGGATGCCGCGCGTGCCGGCCACAACCTTGCCATCCTTGTCGGTAATCCCGGCCCAGGCCAGGGCCGGGTCCTGATCGCCCATCTGATCCACGATGCGTTGAGCCACTGCGGGGTCGCTCAGCGCCTCCACCTGGGTCAGCACCTGGGTCAGGGCGGCGCGGGCCTGCATGTCACCATTCAGCCGGGAGGATAATCCCTCTGCGACAGCCGCAAGCGAGGTGCCGACCTCATGGTTCAGGACACGTTCGGCTTCCCAACCGGACAGGCTGCCATGGACAACCGCCAGCAGCGCCACGATGGCACCTGTGGTCGCCCCCATCAGATTACGCAGGCTGAGGATCACCATCCCGCCCTCCCCCTTCGGTTACCGCCCGCCGAAATTCCACCACAGGGCCAGCAATGCCATACGCTCCCCACCGGCATTGCGGCCACCAATGGCCTTGGACAGGCCGAATTGCAGACTGACATCATCGGTCAGTTTGCGCACCGCTGATAATTGCAGCTTATAGCGGCGGACATCGCCATAGCCGGCGCCCGGCGTGCCCACACTGACGGCATTGAAACTCTGCGCCAACAGCAGCCAGTCAGCATCGGGCCGCACCCCCGCCGTCAGGTCCAGTCGCAGTTCATCCGCCGCCGGCCCGCCACGGGTACGGTACGCGACCTGCGCGTCAAAGAACCCGTTCTCAAAGCCATGACCGTACAGGGCACGCATCTCCGCATCGACCTTGCCCGACCCCAGCGGCGGCTGATCCCCCTTGTCATAGCCAAGCGGCACACGGATCAGCGGCGCCAGCGCGACGATGTGGCCACCGTCCTGCCAGATGGTGCGGCGGACGGCGAATTCCGCATCTGCCAGCCCCGATCCCTTGTCACTGCCGCCGGCGGCATTGTCGGCCTTCAGCCGCTGCCAGGAGGGCTGGACGCTGATCGTGGTGTCGCTGCCCACACCCCAGGAGATCAGCGGCGCCACCTCCAGCTTGCGGAATTTCGGATCGGTGCCGCCGACGCGACCGTCAAAGCCGCTATCGGATTCCGAGTAGGTGGCACCGGCAATCACCTCCATGGTTCCCGCCGCCTGCGGCCAGGCCCCGGCAAAGGCGGGCGTGGCGGACAGAAGCAGCGGCAGGGACAAGAGGGTCAGGCATTTGCGCAGAAACATGGGTCAATTGTCCTCCGGCGGCAGGCTGGCGCCGTCGATGATGCGGGCCCCGCCATGGGCGCGGGCCTGGTCCAGGGCGCGGCGCGCCAGACTGGCAGCCTCCACCCCCGTGGCGAACCCGACAGACAGGCTGACATGCGGGCCGGCATTGGAACGGGGATGCGGAATGCGGGCACGGGCCACCAGATCGACCAGCCGTTCGGCAATGTCCCGCGCGGCAGCCGCGTCATTATTCTCAAACAGCACAGCCAGCCTTCCGTCGCCGGCCATGGTCAGCACATCGCCGATGCGCCCCGGCAGGCCCGCCGCCAGTTCCATGACGCGGCGGGTCAATGCCGCCGCCGGATCGGCGCCATCCACCTCTTCCAGCCGGCCGAAATCATCAATGGCAGCGTAAAGGACGGCGCCGGAATGGCGGCGCTGCGCCCGTTCGGCCAGCATCTGTCCGCATTGCGTGGGTCCGGGCCAGCCCAGGCCCGTCACCGCGCGCGGGTCGGCTGCCGGCGTATGGCGGCGGTCGGCGGTCAGTTCTGCCAATTCACCTTCGCGCGCCCGGCGGCGGCGTGCCTCCGTGCGCCAGCGCAGGGCCGACTGCACGCGGGCGCGCAGAGCCACCAGCGTCGCCGGCTTCACGACATAGTCAAAGGCACCGGCGATGAAGGCTTGGTTCAAGGTTTCCTCATCCTCCAGCGAGGAGACCATGATCACGGGCACATCGGCCAGACGGGGATTTTCCTTGATCAGACAGGTGGCCGTGATCCCATCCATGATGGGCAGCATGATATCCATCAGCACGATATCGATGGGGCATTCCTCCCCCTCGGTGCGTTCGACATCCAGCGCCGTCAGCGCTTCCTCCGCACTGCCCGCCTTGATGATGGGGCCATAGCCGCAGGCGGTCAGCTGGGCCGACAGCAATTCGCGGACTTCTTCCAGATCCTCAACAATCAGGATCATGTCATTCACCCCTTTTCCCGCTGTCGGCCGGCAGACGCCAGACGCGCCAGTCCCCCCGGTCATATATCAGAACCGCCCCAGTGCCCGCATCATGCCAGAGATCGGGCAATGCCTGTGCGATCCGGTCACGGGTGCCGGCGGGACTGACCGGGTCGCGCAGCGCGACATAGTTCGTGCGCAGTTGGCGGACGATCAGATCGGCCTTCAGCCGGTCATTGCTGGGCAGGACCAGACCCGCCGCACGGCCCCGGCCCGGCACCACGGCGCCTGCTGTCAAGCCATCGATGGCGACATCATCCAGATCGCGCAGGAACCTGCCCAGCGCCAGCTCGCCCCGCGTATCCCCCTCCACCTGGCCCGCACCTAGCACGGCCTGACGCCAGCCGGCAGTGTCGGCATCGCCCACCTGCCCTTGCGCCCACCATCCGGCCAGCAACCCCGCCGCCGCCAGCAGCGGCATCAGTCCGGAACGCAGACGGTTGCGCCCCGTCACCGCCGCCGCCAGCACCGATACCGGCGCCAGATAGGCCAGCAACCGCCCCGGATCACCCAGGAACCATGTGGCCGACGTCAGGACCAGGGCCGTCAGCAGCATGCCGGTCAGCAGCAGCAACACACGCCGCGCCCCGCTGTCGCCCAGCAGCATGCCCACCGGCAGCAGCGGTGCATTGGCAAGGATCAGGGCAGCCCCCGCCAGGACTGCCATGCCCATGGTCCCGCCCGGTCCCATCAGCCAGGAACTGTCCCCTACATGCGCCGCCGATCCATGGATGGCGGCATCCACCCCCGCCGCGAAGGCCAGGGGGGAGCCGCCGAACACCCAGTTGGCATAGAACAGGGCCATGGAGGCGAACATCAGCGGGAACATCACCAACAGCAAGCTGCCCGACGCCGATGTCGCCACCATGCGCGCCGGCAGCATCACGGCGATGAAGGGCACGGCGGCCAGCACGAGATAGGCACCCGCCGCATCCGACAGCGCCAGACAGGCCAGCGACACGCCCAGCGCGATCATGGCATTCACCTCTCCCCGCCGCACCAGCCGCAGGGAAGAGGAGACGGCAACGGTAAAGGCCAGCACGCCCAGCGGCGCCGCCCCGCCCGCCGCCACCGTCAGCGCCAGGGACGGCGCGCAGGCCAGCAGCCCCGCCGTCACCAGCGACGGCACCACCCTGTGCCCGCCCGCCACCAGCATGCGCACCCACAGAGAAGCCGCGATGGACAGGATCAGGACATTGACAACCAGCGGTGCCGGCACCCCACCCAGGCCGGGGATCAGGGCGATGCCCATGTCGAAGGTCAATGGCAGGACCGGATAGGCCGTGCCCGTCAGGTCACGAAACGCCCCGACATCAGCGGTGGCCAGCAGGGCGCGGGTCCAGCGGTCGGCCATGGCCGGACCCAGCCAGCCCCCCTGCATCGGCCAGGACGCCACGAACCCGATCAGCGGCAGCAGCAGGGCCAACGACACCGCGAACAGCCAGCGCGGAACCGACCGCGCCCCACGCTTGTCCAGTTGCGGTGTCACATAGGGGCGGCTGGCATGGGCAACGGCACTCATGATGATTGCCCCATGCTGGCCAGCGCCTTAGCCACTTCCTGCTTGGTGGTCTGCGACAGGCCGTGCTGCGTCTTCTCCCAATAGAACGGGTTCTTCACCAACTGCCACAGCGCCTTATAGGCCGCCACCGACATCAGCGCCCAATAGCCGATGACCGTCAGGCCCCAGGGCGCCAGATTGGTCCAGCCGCGCTTTACCGGTGCGATGATGGAGATGTAGGTGAACAGCCCATTGCCGGCCAGCAGGTTGAACAAGGACAGGTACAGCAGCGCCGTGGGGAACAGCGGGTCCAGCCAGGTCCCGCCGATCAGCAACCAGATCAGGTAGAAGCCCCAGAAGATGGGGTTCAGCAGGCCCGACAGCATGGTGCCGCCGATGAAGAACTGGAACCCCCAGAAGCCGCCCGCCCCCACCGACCGGTACAGGTGGATCGGGTCGCGCATGTGCACCAGATAGGTCTGCATATAGCCCTTGATCCAGCGTGACCGCTGCCGCACCCAGTTGGGGATGGAGACATTCGCCTCCTCGAACGTGGTCGAGTTCACGACACCGACCCGATAGCCCTTCTGCGTCAGCCGCACGCCCAGGTCGGCATCTTCCGTCACGTTGAACGGGTCCCAGGCGTGGAGCTTGGTCAGCACATCCATGCGGAAATGGTTCGACGTGCCGCCCAACGGGATGGGGATATTCAGCCGTTCCAGCCCGCCCAGCATGAAATCGAACCAGAGCGAATAATCCAGCGTGAACATCCGCGTCAGCCAATTCTCATTGGCATTGAAATAGTTCAGGCGGCACTGGATGCAGGCGGTATTGGGCGAGGCCTTGCGGAAGGCGACGACCACCTTTTTCAGCTGGTCCGGCTCCGGCTGATCCTCCGCATCGAAGATCACCAGATACTCGCCACGGGCAAAGCGCAGGGCATAGTTACAGGCCTTGGGCTTGGTCTGCGGCTTGGTCGGCGGCACGCGGATGATCTCGAAAATACCTTCCAGGCCCAGCGACTTGGCGGCATTGATCGTCTCATGGTCGCCGGCTTCCAGCACCAGCTTGATATCCAGCTTGGCGATGGGATAGTCCAGCCGCCGCAGCGCCGCCGCCAGGATGGGCAGCACCTCCGGCTCCTTGTACATGGGCACCAGGACGGTGAAGGTGGGCAGGTCATCATCATGCAGGGCCGCGACCTCTGCATCCGTCACCTTGCGATCCACCTGTTTGGCATCCGACCCGAACCAGACCAGGATGGTCTTCAGGAAGAAATTGCCAAGATAGAACAAGGCCATGATGACATTGGCCGTGATCAGCGTACCGATGGGTGCGAAGGCCAGACCCAGCAGGAAGACCGACAGCAAACCATAAAGGAACAGCATCTGGCCTGGCGTCACCACGGTCCGGGCCGAACTGGTCGGGTCCATGTCGGCCAGCGCGTGGACGGCCAGATGGTTGAACTCATCCTCGAACAGGCGCTGCAAAGTCCAGACGATGTCGAATTTCGACGTCACCACCATCCGGGTCTTGGGACCATAGGTCTGGCGCGCGAACAGCATGGCCTTCGGCCCCGGATCCGCGGTGGCCACAGTGACAATGTCACCTTCCTTTTTCCAAGGCAGCAGCAGCAGGCGGCTATACTCATCCACCCGGCTTTTGTCCGCCAGCCCGTCCTCCGGCCGTTCGGCCATCATGTCGATGAAGGGCAGGCGGAAACGGTCGGCCAGCGTGCGGTAGAATTCGCGTGCTTTCACCATGCCCTGGGAAATGACGACATCACCGAACGGCACCTTCCATTGCCGTTGCAGTTCCAGCGCCCGTTCCACCTGCGCCACGGTCATCAACCCCTTGGCCAGCAAAAGCTCGCCAATGGGGGGGACAATGTCGCCGCTGGTGGGGGTGGCAGAGGGTGGAATGGGGGCCATGCCGGATCAAGCCTTCGGCGCGCGGTTGCGGTACCAGCGGCGAAGCGCGCCGACGCCGACCAGGGTCAACAGACCCCAGGCACCCAGCACCAGCACGATGCGGAACCGGTCCAGCCAGTCGGCCCAGCCGGCATCATCAGCCACCACGACCCGCACGGCGCGGTCGCGCACCGTGTCAAAGGCCATCAGGACGCCGGTATCATCGGCAAAGGCGACATTGCCCTTGTCAAAGGCCAGACGCGGCATCAGGGGTGAAATGCGGCCATCACTGGTCGCCAGCGACAGGCCCGGTGTGCCGTCATGGCTGGCCAACTGCGCCGTCATCAGGCCATGGGTGCCCGTGACATCCAGCAGCGTCTGACCCGACCGGTCCTTGACCGAAACCGCCCCGCCATCCAGGCGGACGGGCAGGTCGGGCTTGCCCGGCAGGCTGGCACCCGGCAGCTGAATGAAGGGCGTGGCGGGCGTGGCCTTGCCATCGCCGACGATGACCGACAGCGGGGCCTGGGCCGGCACCAGATCGGCCACGATACGGGCGGCAAGGTTGACCGCCGCCACATCCTTCAACTGATCCGGCGTTACCACCAGGGTCGCACCCTTGGCCATGGACGGCGACAGGGCGTAGAAATCGGCGGGCTTGGTGCTGTCGGGCGTCAGGGTGACGCGGCTGCCGGGCAGGATCTGCGCCGGGCTGGCCAGCGGTGCCTCCCGGCAATCTCCGCCCGACGCCTGCCGCTGCAGCACGATGCGGATGGCGTTCGACCGGCCCAACAGACCGTCGGGCAGCGGCACCGAAATGCGCTGCACCTTGCCGCCATCGGGCAGGGAAACGCTGCGCAGCAGGGTGTTGTTGACGAAGACATGCAGCAGTTGCGGCTTGTCGCCCATGGTGCTGCCGGGCGCCAGCTCGATCTCCAGCGCCGCCGGGCGCTGTCCCTGCGGCACCTGGGCATAATCCAGACGCAGCGGCCATTCCGCCCGGTCCACCAGTTCCTGCACGCCCTGGCCTAGACCCAGCGCGGCAAAGGGAATGCCGTCATTGCCGATCAGGCTGGCCGGCTGCGGCTTGGCAGCGTTGATGGCATTGGCGGTCATATCGGCCAGGGGCGACCAGCCATCGGTCAGGAAGCGGACCTTCTCGCCATCAATCCCATCCAGAAGTGCGATGGACGGGACCCCCATGCCCTTCAACAGCCCGATATCCGCACCACCATAGGTATCCAGCGCGTAATTGGCTTGTCCACCAGCCTTGGACTTCATGAAACCAATAAAGCTCTCGATCTCAGCCCTGGATGCCACGAAGACACTGCCGGTATCCATCTCCGCCTGGGTCGGCAGGGGCGGGGGCGGCGGCAGGTCGATCTTCGGGGCATTGGGATCGGCAGCAGCAGCCTTGCCCGACGGAATACGGATGATATGGACGCGGCGTCCTTCGCGGATCAGGGTCGCGGCCAGACGGGTTACGGCCTGAAACTGTGTGGCGTTCAACCCTTCCGCCGACACGAAGATGCTGACGCGCGGCCCCAGCGCCGACCATGCGGCCCGGACGCTGTCGATCTTTGCCGGATCGATGCTGTAGGTCACGGCGCTGTCGGGTGACAGGGTGGCGAAGCCGCCGGGCAGCCGCTGATCGACGCAGCGATTATCGGTCCATTGCGCGCCCCAGGCGATGGTGGCCTTGGTGAAGCCCTGCCGCAGGTCGATGCGTTTCAGGCTGGTGGTCACCGACTGCGCATGGCTGCCGGGTTTCAGGGCCCCGGCCCAGCGCGGCTGATCATCCAGCAGCAATTGCACCGACGCCCGCTGCCCCTCGGCCAGGGCCGTATCCAGCTTCATGTCCAGTTGCAGATTGTCGGTCGGGACCCAGGCCGGCAGCGGGAAGAAGATATCCTGCCGGGCGGAGATGCCGGACAGGGTGACCCCGTCCGGATAGCCCAGGTCGCGCAGCGTGACGCTGCGTGTGTCGGGTTTGGCCGGATCGGCGGCCAGGGCCGGGGCGACCAGGGCGGTTGCAGTGAACAAGGCGGCGATCAGGGCGTGGCGCATGGGGCTTACCATTGACAGGGGGCCGTGGCCGGTGCCCGATGGCGTCCGGCGGTGAAAGGGCGGAGGGTTGCGGATTGCGGCGGGAACGATACGCCTCGCGGCGCGGCATTCTGAAACTGGGAGCGGTTCTGGCGGGACTGGGTCTGCTGCCGGCGGCGTGCACGGGTGCCGGCGCGCCGCCCTGGCGGGGTGTGAACCTGATCGCAACGCCCGACGCGCCACTGGGTTCCCCTGCCTGCGAACGCTCCCTGCGCCACCTGCGCGGTCTGGGCGGCAATGCCGTTTCCCTGATCCCGTTCCTGTGGCAGTCGGCACCCGCCGATCCCAAGATCGTGCTGGGCGACGCCGTCAGCCTGGATCAACTGCGCGCCGGCATCCGGCAGGCGCGCGGCCTGGGCCTGAAGGTCCTGTTGAAGCCCCATGTCTGGGTGCCGCAGACCTGGGCCGGGGCCATTGAATTCAGTGATGCTGCCGATCAGGCAGAATGGCTGCGCCGCTACCGCGCGCTGCTTCTCGACCTTGCCGGTCTGGCACAGGAAGAAGGGGCCGACGCGCTGGCCCTGGGTACCGAACTGCGCGGCGTCAGCGGCGATCCCGCCTGGGCGGGCATCATTGCCGATGTGCGGGGCCGGTTCCGGGGAACCCTGACCTATGTCGCGCATTGGGATGGCGAGTTGGACCGCCTGCCCTTTCGCACCCTGCTGGACATCCCGTCCATCAGCCTCTACCCGCCGCTGGGCGATGATGATGCCGGAATGGCGGGCCGCATCGACACCCTGGCCGCCAATCTCGCCCGCCAAGGCCCGCTCTGGATCGGCGAATTGGGCCTGCGCAGCGCGGTTGGCGGACAGGCCAAACCCTGGGAAAGCCCGGAAGAGCGCGACGCCCATCCCGATGTGGATTTGCAGGCCCGCGTGCTGGATCACTGGCTGACCGCCCTTGACCGCCACGGGCTGCGCGATGTCCTGCTCTGGCGCTGGTTCAGCGATCCCGACGCTGGCGGCCCGCAGGACACTGACTTCACCTTGCAGGGCAAGCCGGCGGAAGCGGTGATGAAGCGGCACTTCGGGCGGTAACCCCGGAGGTTCTTCACGCCCGCCCATACGTATCCTCCAGGCGCACGATATCATCCTCGCCCAGATACGAACCCGACTGCACCTCGATCAGGTTCAGCGGCACCTTGCCGGGATTTTCCAGGCGGTGAACAGCGCCCAGCGGCAGATAGATGGACTCGTTCTCCCGCACCAGGATCTCCTCGCCATCGCGGGTGACCAAGGCCGTGCCATTCACCACGATCCAATGTTCGGCGCGGTGGAAATGCTTTTGCAGCGATAGTTTGTGGCCGGGCTTGACGGTAATGCGCTTGACCTGGAACCGGTCGCCGGCATGCACCGACTGGTAATAGCCCCAGGGGCGATAGACGCGGGGGCGGCTTTCGGCCTCCTTGCGGTTATCGGCCTTCAGCTTCTGCACCACGCCCTTCACATCCTGCACCGCATCCTTGTGCGCCACCAGGATGGCGTCGGACGTTGCGACCACCACCACATCCGACAGGCCCAGGACCGCCGTCAGCACCCCATCGGTGCGAACATAGGACCCTTGGCAATTGCGCAGGATGACATCGCCACGCGTGGCATTGCCGTCCCCGTCCTTCTCCACCACCTCATGCAGCGCCGACCAGGACCCGACATCGGACCAGCCAATGGAGCAGGGCACGGTGGCGGCGCGTTCGGTGCGGGCAAAGATGGCGTCATCGATGCTGACCGACGGGGCGGATTTGAAGGCATCGGCGGCCAGACGCACGAAATCCAGATCGCTGGCCCGGCCCGCGACCGACGCCGCCACCGCCGACAGCAAGGCCGGCTCAAACCGCGTCAGTTCCTCCAGCATGGCGGATGCCGCGAACAGAAACATGCCGCTGTTCCAAGAACAGCCTTCGCGCAGCAATTCCTCCGCCTTGGGCAGGGCCGGTTTCTCAACGAAACGGTCCACCTTGAAGGCACCCTCGATCCCGTCCAGCGCGGCACCGGGCCGGATCCAGCCGAAACCCGTCTCCGGCGTTTCCGCTTTGATGCCGAAGGTTACCAGATGACCCTGCGCCGCCGCCTGGGCCGCAACCTGCACGGCCGCCGCCCAGGCCGCCCCATCCCGGATCACATGATCGGCGGGCAGGACCAACAGCAGCGCATCCGGGTCAATCTCCCGCGCCAGCAGGGTGGCTGCGGCGATGGCGGGTGCCGTGTTGCGCGCAGCGGGTTCCAGAACCAGGGCGCGCGGGGTGACGCCCATATCGCGGAACTGCTCGGCCAGCACGAAACGGTGCGCCTCCGCCCCCACCAGGATCGGCGTGCCCAGACCGGCGGCCAGACAGCGTTCCACCGTCTGCTGCAACAGGCTGCGGCTGCCGGCCAGTGGCAGGAACTGCTTGGGATATTGTTCACGCGACAGCGGCCACAACCGCGTACCGCTGCCACCGGACAGGATGACGGGAATGATCGTCTGGGACATGCGGGGAAACCTTGGTCGATGGGGGAAAACGGCGGGAAAGGAGAAGAAACCCGAGCCTTTCGGATAGGCACTAACCTTTTGAACAGGAAGGAATAAAATGAACTCTTCGTGTATCGCCATCTCTACGGGATTGGACCGTCAAGGACCACCGCAGGATGCGTATCCAGAAGAATAGGTAAAATTGAAACTATTTGGAAATAGCGCAATTTCGATAGGCGGAAACCCTGCCAAAAGACCTAATCCGGCAGGGCGTCAAAGCCCCGCCGCCAGCGCCAGCTCGTCAAGCGCGACCAGCCCCGTATCACGCCAATGGCGTGTACGGCGCAGTTCGTCACGCACCAGCACCATCAGGGCGGCGGCCAGATCGCGCTCGCCATCGCGCAGGGGGTCCTCCTGCCGCAACCGGTCGCTGACAGTGCGGACCAGGCCCTTGTCCAGCAGGGTGATCCATCCCTCCGCCCCGCCGCCCAGCGGTTTGGAGATTTGCAGCATGCGCACCGCCTGACCCAGCCGGTCGGGCGGGGACAGGGCACGCGGGTCCGACAGGGCCGATTGGAAACCCGCCTTGGCCAGCTCCAACACCTGTTCCTTGAAATTGCTGTGCCCCGTGCCCCAATGCATGACACGGCCAATGACCGTCCGCCAGCGCACACACAGGCCCAGCGCCCATTCCAGCGCATCCTGATCGGGCAGCGCGCGTTCCACTGCACGGCCCGCCGCGATACAGCGGTCGATCAGGGCCGGGTAGAGGGTGCGCTCCACCGCCTTCACCATCTGGTCCATGTAATCGCGCGCCTGGGCACCCAGGCGCGGATCGTCCAGAATCTCAAACTCTTCATAGATGCTGAGGATGGCATCCAGGTGGCCCAATTCCTCCCCCAGCACCAGCCGGCGCAGGGTGGTGGCGGCCAGCGGCCCCTTGATGGGCTGTCCGGCACCGGCCAGCATCCCCGCCTCCTTGCCGATCCGGGCACAGATGCGGGCGAAATGGCTGTCCATCGCCTCCAGAATGCGGGCCTGCACCGCAGGCGAGCCATCCAGCAGGAACGGCACGACGGAGCGATAGGCGCGCCGCCGGTGCAGCAGCGAAAGCGGCACCAGATAGGCCGCCATGCGCGCCTCCGGCGTGGTCAGCGACTGGATCGGGTGGAGCGCGAAGCTGCCGGCCAGTTCCACCATGGTTTCCGCCGACCCGCTGTCGGCCAGCACCGCCTGCGCGATGGGCCGCAGGGAGGCGCCATGGATCAGGGCGCCGCGCAGGGTGATCAGGTCTTCGGTGGTCAGGGAACGCGGCGTGAAATCCGCCCCCATCCGGCGCAGCTCCGCAGCCCGCCAGTTGTTCAGTGCTGCCAGCACCTTGTGCAGCCGGGCCGCATCGCCGGTCAGCCATTCCAGCACCCCTCTACGGGCCTGTTCCTGCAATCCCTGAATTTCCGGCAAAGACAGCACCAGATCCAGCGGTCGTTCGGCCACCAGTGAGGGTAGTTTCGCCTCGATCTCCGCCGCCAGCTTGGCCAGCGGACCCGCCGCCGCCTGGGTCCAGACGGCACCGATATCGACCGTGTGCAGCACCCCGATGCCGGAATGGCCGGGGCGCAGCATTTCCATGTCCGCCGTGATGAACGGCTCGAACAGCTGCGTGAACAGCCGGCGTCCATGCTGCTGGCGTGAGGCGTTGATCCGTTCCACCAGGGCGCGGCGGACAACGGCGACCTTGGCATTCGCCTCCCCCGCCCCGGCCAGTTCGCCATAGAGCAGGCGGGCCGCACCGGTGGGCAGGCGGGAAACCAGGGCCGCGACAGTCTTGCCGATATCGTCCGGGCTCATGCCGCCCCCACGGGGCAAAGGGTCACGCGCACTTCCGGCCAGGGCATGTCGCAGGCGATCTCCTCAGCCAGTTGCAACAGGCCGCCGCCATTCTCCGCCCCCGCCACCAGCAGGGAGAAGCCGCCCTCTCCCGCCCGGCAGACCCATTTGTCGGCCCGCTCATGGACGGATGAAAAAGCCTCGATCAGCTTTTCCCGGATCTCGTCGGCCCCATGCTGGCCCAGTTCCAGCTTCAGTTCCGGCCAGTCGGCGATGGAAACATCCAGGCGCACGCCAGACACGAAAATCCCGTCCAGCGCCTGTCGACAATCCACCGATTTGAGCCGTGTTCCTGCCGGCGGGCGCAGGGTGGTGCGCAGCCGGGCGGCCAATGCCACGGGCTGCACCGGCTTCACAATATAGTCGGCGGCCCCGGCGGCAAAGGCGGCGGCCAGGCTTTCGCTTTCTTCAAGCGCCGAAATCACGATCAGGGGGATCGGCGCCAGACGCGGATTGGCCTTTATCCGGACAGCAGCGCTTATCCCGTCCATGCCGGGCAGCATGATATCCATCAGGATGGCGCGCACATCGGCTGCGGGCCCCTCTATCCTGTCAATCTCCAACGCCTGCAACGCTTCCTCGGCACTTCCAACGGTCTGGCTGGGGCCCAGGTTGGAATGGGCGATGATGGCCGACAGGATGATGCGCTGTTCCTCGCTATCCTCGACAATCAGGATCATACCCACCCCTCCCCACCCGGTGCCGGCACTCTATGCCGGCCTGGACGCCGCTGCCTACCTATCCAGATTAACAAGGGCGGGGTGGGAGAGGAAAGAGGATGGATCAGGCGTGCCAGTCCTGACGTACGGCCCAATCCTCCAACCGCGTCAGCGTCACAGGCAGATCGGCCAGGATCGGCGCCATATCCACGGAGAAGGGCTTCTCTTCCCCGAAATTGTACCATTCATAGATGCGGCGCAGTTCGCCGGTCAGGCGGTCACGGTCAAGCGTGGTCACATCCTTGAACACGCCGGCCATGGCCTCGCAGAAATCCGGAATCGGGCGCGGGTCGAACCGCAGGGACCGGCCCAGCACAACACCCAGCCGCCGGGCCAGATCCGGCCCCCGGATCGCCTCCGCCCCGCCGACATTATAGGCACGGCCCGACAGATGCGGCCGGTCCAATGCGGCGATCATCAGGTCCGACACATCATCCTGACAGATCCAGCAGACATCCAGTTCGGGATGATGGGGATAGAAAATGCGCCCTTCCTCCAGGATGTGCTGCCGTGCCCAGGCCCGCAGCAGATTATCCAGATAGATCACGGGCTGGATGGATACGGTCGGCACGCCGCTGTCGCGCAGCCTTTCGCGCATCTCCCAGCGGGCATCATGGGCGGCGAAACCCCGCTTCTCATCCTTGATGATCATGGAGCTGTTGAAGACAGCCATGCGCAGCCCCTGCCGCGCTGCGGCCTTGCCAATAGCCTCCACGGCACGGATCAGGGGGTCTGCCGCCTGGAACGATGTGGACGGCATAGTGATAAACAGCGCGTCCACCCCGTCCAGGGCGCGAGCCAGACTGTCGGGGTCGCGGTAATCCGCCGCCACGCTGTCCACACCGGCAACACCCAGTTTCGACGGGTCGCGCGCGACGGCAACGGGCGTGTGGCCGGCAGCGATCAGTCGACGCAGCTGCGCCTCGCCCTGATCCCCCGTGGCACCGAAGACAAGAACTTTCACGACACCTTCTCCCCTTCGGCCAGGGCCGCGCGAAACGCGCCCAGACCGCGCAGCATCAGGATCGAGGCGCCGATGCTGGACACCGAACAGACCAGGGCCAGCGACCAGCCCACCATGCCCGGATCACCAAACAACCGGTCGGTGATCAGCGCGATGAAGGTGGGGGCCAACCCCAGGCCCACGATGGAAACCGTGAAGACATAGAGGGAGGAAACGACCCCGCGCATGCGGTTGGGCGTCACCATCTGGATGGAGGACGCCGCCATGGCCATGGGCAGCGTATAGAAGAAGGTCACCCCCACCGCCGCCGCCAGCGCCAGCTCATAGGTCGGGCAAAAGGGCAGCAGCACCGCGAACGGCACCACGCCCAGCGTGGTCAGGGCCGGCGTGCGGAAGGCGGCATCAACATAGCCGCGCGCGGCCAGGAATTTCGCGACATAAGGCCCGCACCACACGCCCAGCGACCCGGCAATCAGAACCGAGGCCCCATATTCAAGCCCGACCGAGGCCATGGACACCCCGTAATGCCGGATCAGGAAACTGGGTATCCAGGCCGGAAAGGCATAAAGCGCGATGACATGCAGCGACATGCCGCCATAGAACGCGCCATAGAAGGCCCGCCGTTCACTCAGAAACTGCCAGATCTGTGCCAGCGTGAACCGTTCCTGCTCCGCCTGCCCCGCTACCTTGGCCCGTGGCGGTTCCCGCACCGTCAGCATCAGGGCCGCCAGCAAAAGCCCCGGCCCGCCCACCACGATGAATGCCAGATGCCACGGCGCCAGCAGGCCGAAAGGACCGGCATCCACCGGCCCGACATGGCCCAGCTGCTGTATGACCAGCCCGCCGAAGATCAACGCCAATCCGCCGCCCAGATATGGCCCCATGAGAAAGATGCTCATGGCGCGCGGCAGCTTGTCCTTGCTGAAATAATCGGACAGCAGCGACCATGCCGCCGGCATCAGGCACGCCTCCGCCCCGCCCACCCCCATCCGCGCCCCGAACAGCTGCCAATAGGTCTGGGACAGGCCGCAGAAGATGGTGAAGACCGACCAGAGGGTGACCCCGGTCCAGATGATGGTGCGGCGATTGCCGATATCCGTCCACCGCCCGAACAATGGCCCCATCAACACATAGGCCAATGTGAAGGACAGGCCCTGCAACAGGCTGATCTGCGTGTCCGACAGGGTGAACTGCCCCTTGATCGGCTCCACCAGCAGATTGAGGATCTGCCGATCCACGAAGGCGACCGCATAGGCGACCGTCAGCAGGATCGTGACATACCAGGCGTAAAGCCCGTCACGCGGCACGAGCCGGGCGGCGGCCTTGGTTTCGGGCGTTTCGATGCCGGACATCAGGCTGTGGGTCATCAGTCGGCATTCCCCCCCTGCTGGTGATACAGCCGCCAGGTCGGCAGCGCCTCCGGGAAATCGGCCGGGCGGCGGTCGCCATAGGCGCGCTGGCGCAACGGATCGCCCAGCGCCTCGGCATATTCCGTCACGGGTAGATAATAGAAGAAGGTCAGCAGCCGGTCAGCGAAACGCCATTTGCCATCGCTCCCGCGCCGATACTCGTCCTGATAGCGCAGGGCCGTCAGCATGGCCTGACCATTGCGCCAGACCTCGGCATGCGAGGTGACGATGCCCGTGGCCCGGTCCGGGTCGGCATCGTCAAAGGCGATGATCTTGTCATGGGTGAAATGGTTGCAGGGACCCAGGGCCGCGAACCGCCCGCGATACTGCTCAATCACCGCCGCCCGGCCCCGCGCGTCCAACACCCCGTCCTTGGACCTGAAGGCACCATCCTCGGTGAACAGGTCGGCCAGCCCATCCAGGTCACGGTCATCGACCGTCAGGCCGTACCGGGCCACCAGATCATTGATCTCGGCCCGCGCCTCCAGCCGTGCGATGCGCTGTTCCAGGGTCAGGGTCGTTGCCATGGGTGTTTCCTCTCATGTCACCCCTCCCCCTTGAAGGGGAGGGAGGGGCTCGCCCGCGTTCTGCGCGGGTGGGAGGGTGAGGGGGACCAAGCTTTGCACCGCCGCTCCCTCACCCTCCCATCGCTTCACAGCGATGGGCCCCTCCCTCTCCCACTATCTTGGGCGAGGGGCGCTGTTTACCCTCAGAACTTCGCCGACAGTTCCACGCCATAGGTGCGCGGTGTGCCGCCCCAGACGGCGCGGTGCGTGCCGCCGTCAAAGCCGAAATCATAATATTCAGCATCGTTCAGGTTACGCCCGAACAGGGACACGGTGTAGCTGTCATTGAGGGAGTAGCTGACCGACGCATCCCACAGACCATAGGATTTCAGCGCCAGCGACGGGCTGTTCAGCGTGTCGATGAACTGATCATCCACCCAGGTATAGGAGGTGCGGAAGCGCAGCGAGGACGTGTCCGAGACCGGCACCTCATAGCTGGCCGACACAGCATACTGCCATTTCGGCACGCGCTCGAACTTCAGATCCTTGGCGATGGGACCATCAATGGCCGGCTCATACACGCCGTTCCGGTTCGTATCGATATTGGCGAAGCTGTCATAACCGGCATTGGTGTAGCCCAGCGAGGCATCCAGCGTCAGGGCATCGGTGACCAGGAAGGAGCCTTCCAGTTCCAGACCCCAGATGGTGGCCGATGCCGCGTTGCGCGGCACCTGCGTCACCGTCGGCAGGCCATTGACGATGACCGTATCGGACACGGTGCGCTGGATATTGGTGTAATCCGACAAGAAGGCCGCCGTGTTCAGCCGCAGACGCCTTCCCATCAGCTCACTCTTCATACCCGCCTCATAGGAGGACACGGTCTCCTGATCCACCGGTCCCAGCACGGCGGCATTGGTGGCGCGGGCATTGAAGGAGCCGGAGCGGAAGCCCTTGGTCCAGGACGCATAGAGCAGCACATCATCATCGACCTTATAGTCCAGGCCGACCTTGGGCGAGAAGCTGTTCCACTTGTCATCGCCGTTCAGACGCGCCACGGGACAGGCGTTGAAATTCAGGCTGGTATAGAGGGCGGCGTTGAAGGGGCAGAGTTCGATCTCCTTCTTCTCCACCGTATAGCGCCCACCCAGGATCAGCGACAGCTGATCGGTGAACTTCACCGAGCCCTGGCCGAACACAGCATAGGAACTGTCATCGGTCTTGGCGATGCCGACCGTGCGGGAAATGACGGGGGCGGTTGCCGGACCGCTGGCATAGGCCGCGCGGCGTTCGGCAATGTACATTTCCTGCGTGAAGTAATAGAGGCCCGCCGTGAACTCCACCGTATCGGAGAAGTTGGACGCATAGCGCAGCTCGCCCGAATATTGGTGCTGACGCTCCCGGTTGTCCGGGAATTCGAACACCACATAGGGTGAGCCGTCAAAATCGGTGGAGGAGTTGAACTTCACCTCGCGATAGCCGGTGACCAGCGAGACGATCCCATGGCCCAGGTCCAGGCTGGCATCGATGATGCCATGACCCGCCGTCGTGTCGACATAGCCCTGGTCATTATGGTTGATGTCATACTTGTCCGTGGGCGGGGTATAGCCGAACACGCGCTGCACGGTCGCGGGCGAGGCCACCAGCTGGCCATTGACCAGCAGCATGCGCGGATTGACCCGGCTGTCCCGGTTCTGCGACGCCGATGACCCGCCCTTGTCCCGGTAATATTCACCGATCAGATCGACGGTCAGCACCTCATTGGGTGTCCAGCGGAAGGTCGGGCGGATGATGGAGGTATCGACATCGGGCTTGGTCCGGCCCGTGGTCAGGTTCTTGAAATAGCCGTCGCGGCTTTTCGACATGGCGGCGATCTTGCCGGCCAGCTCACCTTCGATGATGGGGAACTGCACCGCCGCCGACACGTCCATGCGGTCATAATTGCCATAGGTGACCTTGATATCGGCACCCAGTTCCCCGGTCGGACGGGTGGACATCACGGAAACGGCACCACCCGTCACATTCTTGCCGAACAGCGTGCCCTGCGGCCCGCGCAGCACCTCGACCGAGGCGATGTCGAACGTGTCCTGCATGGAGGCGGGGCCGAAGCCGATATAGATGCCGTCAACGAAGGTGCCGACAGCCGGGTCCACGGTGCGGATCGTATTGGACGACCCGATGCCGCGGATGAAGAAGTTGGAGAAGCCGCCAAAGGTACCCGACTGGTTCAGCTGGATGTTGGGCGCCATGCGGCCCACATCCACCAGATCGGTGGCAAAGCTTTTCTCGATGGCGTTGGCGTCGAAGGCGGTGATGGCGACCGACACGGCCTGCACATCCACGGCACCCGCACGCTTCTGGCTGACCACCACGATCTCGTCCAGCATGGGGCCGGCATCCGCCTTCTTCTCCTGCGCGCCCGCCGGCAGCACACCCGAAAGCAGCGCCAGGCCCACGGCCAGCAAGGACGGACGCCACGACAATTGCGCACGCATAGACATCTCGAACCTCCCCTTGAAGGGCCGTTAAGGCCGGCCCTGTCCTGTGCGGCACCCGGTCTCGAAACATCGGGGGCGGAAGAGAAATTATCCGCAAAACCCCTGATCCATCCGGCGCCATCGCTTGTTGTGTATAAATTCTATACGTTCTGTGTATGCATGACGGCAAGACCAAATCGTCTGGTCGAGCAATTTTTTTGTAACAAGCGTTGGAAAATCGGTGTGGACGCGGCGATGCGGTGCGCAGATGGCGGACCGGGAAAGCACTTTCCTCAATCTATCGCCCAAAGGTGCTAAAACCCCCGAAGCAGGCAGCTTCCCGCGATACGGGTATAACAACCCCAACTTCGTATACAAAAAGGCATGCAGAGCCATATCAGGGATGCGGAAATAGGGCAGAAAGCAGAAAGGCCGCCGGCATCAAGATGCCGACGGCCTTTCAGATCTGGTGGGCCCGGAGGGACTTGAACCCCCAACCAGACCGTTATGAGCGGCCGGCTCTAACCATTGAGCTACAGGCCCCCACCATGCGCGGGGGCGCACAATGCCCCAAAGGGGCGGGCCCTGGCAATACGGGATTTTCGGGCCGGCAATTCCCCTTTTCCGGTCAAAGCTGTGGCGGCTGCCCGCATCCCCCTTGCAAGGGCGGCCCGAGGCTGGCAAGGCTTTGCGCCACGTACCCGTCCCGTCAGCCCAGGAAATGAAGGCCGCCATGCCCGGTCCCGTCACCGTCGATTTCTATTTCTCGCCCGCCAGCCCCTATGCCTATCTGGCTGGGACGCAGATGATGAAGCTGCAGATCGAAACCGGCTGCCGGGTGGACTGGTATCCCGTGTCGGCCCGCGCCATCATCAAGGCTGCCGGCTACGACATTGAACAGGCCGTGCCGCATTCCGGGCAGTTCCGCCCCGATTATCGCCGCACCGATCTCGCGCGCTTTGCCAAGCTCTATGGCGTGCCGCTGCGCGATTATAAGGATGTCGTGATGCCGAACCCGCCGCGTCTGGCGCTGGCCTGTGTGGCCGCCCGCCGGTTCGACGCGGGGCAGGTCTTTGCCCGCGCCCTGATGAAGGCCATCTTCGTGGATGGGATCAGCCCGGCTGATGACGCGCTGTGCATCAAGATCGCCAATGACACGGCGGGCATCGAACCGCACCTGTTCCAGCCGATGCTGGACGATCCAGAGACGGCCCGCATCCAGGGCACCTATGTCGAAGCCGCCGTGGCCGCCGGCTGCTTCGGGGTGCCCAGCTTTGTCGTCAATCGCACCGAGATGGTGTTCGGCAATGACCGCCTGCCTCTGTTGAAGCAGGCCGTGCTGGAGGCGAAGGCGGCGGGATGACACCAAGCTGCCGGATGGCAGCGCCCGGCGTTTGAGGGAACGATACTGGTTACACCATCGCCGGATCGCCATTACGGTTGGCGACCGGCGGCGGGGCGGGGAATACGGCGATGATGGAATAGCCCTGGTCCATGCCGTAGCGCTTTTCCACCTTGGCGCGGGCTGCATGTTCGTCGGGCGCCCAGACGCGGAACCGGCGCTGTCCCTCCCAGGGCGGGCCATGGCGACCGACGGAAACGGTCGGCGCCTCCACCGTCACATGCCAGCCGGCATCGGCGGGCCCGCGCTTTTCATCCAGAACGAAGGTGCGGTTGGCCGGGTGGGCCAGCCGCAGCAACTCGCCTTCCACTTGGCTGATTTCCTCAATCAAGTGATCCACGGTACGCTGCTGGTTGCGTACCTCCCGGCCAAGCGTCATGCTTTCACGGCCCGCCACGCGCAACCGTTCCACCTGCTGCTGCTTTTTATTGACCAGTTGGGTGACGCGGCGGCGCGTATCGCGGACGCGGCGCATGGATTGTTCCAGCGCCATGGCAAAGGCCACCGCCACGATCATCACCACCAGCATGATGGGACCGGTCATGACACCCCTCAACCCGCAACGGCGGCATCCGCCGTGGGTGCAGCACTTTCCAGCGTGATGTTCAGCAGGGAAAAGCCCAACGGCATGGGGAAGATGCGGCCCGCATCGCGCTTGGCATCCGACAGATTGTCGGCCCAAATCTCGATCACCTGCGGATTGGCCCATTCCATGTCCAGGGTCGGGTGACGCTTGCGGTCGGTCAGGGCTTGCTGTACCTGCCGGTTCACCATCCAGGCACGGAACTTCAACAGGGCCTGCCCCTCCGGTCCGACGATACGCACGGGCGCATTTGCCTCCCGCCGTGCATCGACCAGGGCCTTTTCCTGAAGGAAGCGACGACGGCGCAATTCGGCCAGTTCGGATTGAAGCTGGGTCAGCCGTGCCTTGCGGTCACTGCGGCGCAGGTCGAACTTCGCCTCCAGCAGGGACCGGCGCGGCAAGACTTCCTCAATCCGCTTCAGGTCATGACCGGACTGCAGGGAGCTTTCGGCATAGCGGCCCATAAGATAGGTAAAGAGATAGGCGCCCAGGCCCATCACCATCCCCATCATCAAGGCCTGCGTCCACCCCATCGCTCCCGCACTCCCCTTTGTCTGCGCAATAAATATGCAACCGTTGGGTTCAAACTCTATCCAGCATTTAAGATAAACGTTCGCGGTCTCGAAGGAAACCGTTGATCCGATACCACCTAAGCGCAGGGCTGCGACAAGATGAATAGAGTGCGCCTACCGCTTTTGGTGGTGCCCCGCCCGGTCGGGGCAGGCATGAGCCAATGACACAACGCGACCGGCCCCGTCCCCTTGCGGCCCGTGGCCACCCTGGCTAGGGTACGCGCCTTGGAGTTATGCCGCATCGGGTCGAGGTAAAGGTGTCCTATATCAGCACGCGCGGCCAGGCGCCCGCCCTGGCGTTTGACGATGTTCTGCTGGCGGGTCTGGCCCGCGATGGTGGCCTTTACGTCCCGGCGGCGTGGCCAAAGCTGACCCCGGATGATCTGCGCCGTTTCCGTGGCCTGTCCTATGCGGAACTGGCGGTCGAGGTCATGCTGCCCTTCCTGGGCGGCACCATCGACCGCGCGGATTTCACGCGTCTGGTGAACGCCGCCTATGGCACGTTTCAGCACAAGGCGGTCGTGCCGCTGACGCAGATTGATGCCAATGCCTGGATGATGGAGCTGTTCCACGGCCCCACGCTGGCCTTCAAGGATGTAGCGTTGCAGTTGCTGGGGCAGCTGTTCGACCATCTGCTGGCCAAGAAGGACAGCCGCGTCACCATCGTCGGCGCCACCAGCGGTGATACCGGTTCGGCGGCGATCGAGGCCTGCCGCGATCGCGAACGCGTCGATATCGTCATCCTGCACCCGCATAACCGCACCTCGGAGGTGCAGCGCCGGCAGATGACGACGGTCCTGTCATCCAACGTCCATAACGTCGCCCTGGCCGGCACGTTTGATGATTGCCAGGACGCCGTGAAGGCCATGTTCAACGATCAGCCGTTCCGCGATGCGTTGAACCTGTCGGCGGTGAATTCCATCAACTGGGCCCGCATCATGGCCCAGATCGTCTATTACGTGGCAGCATCTGTCGCCATGGGCGCGCCCGATCGTGAAGTGGCCTTTGCCGTGCCCACCGGCAATTTCGGCAATGTCTATGCCGCCTATGCCGCGCGCCAGATGGGCGTGCCGGTGGCAAAGCTGATCGTCGGCACCAACGAGAATGACATCCTGGCCCGCTTCTTTGCCTCTGGCGAGATGAAGGCCGATGGTGTGGTGCCGACCCTGTCGCCCTCCATGGACATTCAGGTCTCCAGCAATTTCGAACGGCTTCTGTTCGATCTGATGGACCGGGACGGCGCCGCCGTGGCCCAATGCATGGCCGGCTTCCGCGAAACGGGCCGGTTTGAAGTCAGCCAGGGTCAGCTGGCCCGCGTGCGCGAACTGTTCGCGGGTTATCGCTGCGACACCGAACAGACCCTGGATGTCATGCGCGACGCCTATGCCGGCTCTGGCTATCTGGTCGATCCGCACAGTGCCGTGGGTGTGGCCGCCGCCCGCCATGCCGGGCTGGACAGGTCCATTCCCGTCATTGTCATGGGCACGGCCCACCCGGCCAAGTTCCCCGATGCCGTTGAAAAGGCCACCGGTGTGCGCCCGCCCTTGCCCCGCCATCTGGCCGACCTGTACGAACGGCCCGAACGACTGGATATCCTTCCCAACGATATCCAGATATTGAAGGACTATGTGCGGGCCCGCGCCCGTGTCGCACAGCCGCAAGCCTGAAACGGATCAGAGATTACGTGAGCAACAGCTTCCCCGCCGCCCCCGGCACCCGCGTCACCACCCTTCCCAACGGCCTGCGTGTCGCCACCGACAGCATGCCCCATGTCGAGACCGTATCGGTCGGCGTCTGGTTCGGCGTCGGCAGCCGGCATGAACCGCTGGCCGCCAACGGGGTGGCGCATCTGGTTGAACATATGCTGTTCAAAGGCACGCCGACCCGCGACGCTTTCGCCATTTCGGCGGAGATTGAGAATGTCGGCGGCCATCTGAACGCCTATACCAGTCGCGAACAGACCTGTTACTACGCCAAGGTCCTGAAGGAGGATCTGGGTCTGGCCCTGGGTATTCTGGCCGACATGGTGCAGAACCCGCTGTTCGATGAGGGGGAACTGGCCAAGGAACGCCAGGTGATCTTGCAGGAAATCGGTCAGGCGGAGGATACGCCCGACGATATCGTCTATGACCATTTCCTGGCCACCGCCTTCCCGAAACAGCGTCTGGGCCGCCCGGTCCTGGGCACCTCGGACGTGGTGGAAAGTCTGCCGCGCGCCGCCATGGTGGATTATGTGACGGGCCGGTACGTGCCTGCCAACATGGTGGTGGCCGCCGCCGGCAACATCACCCATGAACAGGTCGTGGAACTGGCCGCCCGCCTGTTCACCTATGCCGGTGCGGGGGAAGCGACAGGGGCGGAGCAGGCCATCTATCACGGGGGCGAGTTCCGGGAGGATCGCGACCTGGAACAGGTGCATGTACTGCTGGGCTTTGACGGGGTGTCGAACAACAGCCCCGACCTGTATGCCGCCATGCTGATGTCCACCCTGCTGGGTGGCGGCATGTCGTCCCGCCTTTTTCAGGAAGTGCGCGAAAAGCGCGGGCTGGTCTATTCGGTCCACAGTTTCAACTGGTCCATGGCCGACAGCGGCGTGTTCGGCATCTATGCCGGCACCGGTCCCGACAGCACCGCCGAACTGATCCCCGTGATCTGTGAGGAGGTGCGAAAGCTGGCGGGCACCGTGACGACCGAGGAGTTGGTCCGCGCCAAGGCGCAGCTGAAGGCTAGCCAGCTGATGGGCCTGGAAAGCACCACCAACCGGGCCGAACAGCTGGGCTCGCAACTGCTGACCTATGGCCGCGTCATCCCGCCCGCCGAAACGGTGGCAAAGCTGGATGCCGTTGATCTGGCCGCCGTCGCCGCCTGTGCGGAACGCATATTTGGCAGCAAGCCGACCCTGACGGCGCTGGGGCCTCTGGATGGTCTGGAAAGCCTGGACAGCGTGACAAGCCGTCTGGCGGCCTGACGCGATCACGCTTAAAGTACCGACCAACAAGAAACCGCGAACCGGGGGGCCAGGAACAGGATGATCCGTTTGATCCCTGATGGTCTGTTAAGCCCCCCGCCCTTGCGCGTTGACGGCCCCAATGTCTTCATCCGTCCGGCACAGCCGCGCGACTGGAAACAATGGGCCGAAATCCGGGAGGCCAGCCGCGAGTTCCTAGTGCCCTGGGAACCAACCTGGCCGCCCGACGCTCTGACCCAGACGGCATTCAACCGCCGCCTGCGCCGCCAGGCCGCCGAATGGCGCGATGATGAGACCTACAGCTTCCTGACCTTCGAACAGCGCACGGAACTGGTGGTGGGCGGCATCGGCCTGACCAATGTACGGCGCGGCGTGGCGCAGATGGGGTCTATGGGCTATTGGGTGGGCCGCCCCTTTGCCCGGCGCGGCTACACGTCAGAGGCGGCGCGCCTGATGCTGTCCTTTGCCTTCGGGCAGTTGGGGCTGCACCGGGTGGAGGCGGCGTGCCTGCCGTCCAACCAGGCCAGCAGCGGCGTGCTGGAAAAGGTCGGCTTCACCAAGGAAGGCTATGCGCGGGCCTATCTGCGCATCAATGACAAATGGGCCGACCATATCCTCTACGCCATCCTGCGCGATGATTGGGCGGCGGGGTTGCATGAGCGGGGGTAGGCCTCACGCCGCCACCGCCGTGTCCGACCGATACCCGGCGCGCAGCAGATCGGCCAGACGCCGGCGCAGCTCGGCATTCTCCCGCTCCAACTGTTCCAGGCGGCGCACCATGGCCGGCTTTTCGCCAGCCTGATCCTGGCGCCAGCGGTAATAGGTGACGCGGGTCACGCCCAATTCGCGGGCGATATCCACGATCTTATAGCCTTCATTCAGCAGCGCATCGGCCAAGGCCAGCTTCTGCTCCACCTCTTCGGCGGTGTAACGACGCTTGTTCATCCCCCTGCTCCCTGATCGGTGGTCCTGTCCACAATCGCTGTCGCATGCGCTATGCTTATGCGACCTACAATGGACTTCGTAGGTCGCATAAGGTCCAAGGACCGCATGCGACACCCTTCCTCACTCTCCGTCCTTGGCATCCCGCCATTGCCCGGCGACCCAGGTGCCGGTAACCGTCAAAGCACTGTCCAGCAGCACGATATCCGCCTGCCACCCCGCCTGAAGGCGGCCCAGGCGATGATCCAGATGCAGGAAGCGCGCGGGATAGAGCGAGGCCATGCGCAGCGCTTCCTCCACATCCACCCCCATCAACCGGATGGCATTGCGCACCGACTGTGCCATGTCGATATCGGCCCCGGCCAGGGTGCCATCATCCGTGACCAGACGACCCTCGCGGCGATGGATAGTCTGCCCATACAGCTGGAAGCTGGTTGCGTCCGTCCCGGTCGGCGGCATGGCATCAGTGACCAGCATCAAGCCGCCCGGCCCCTTGGCCGCCAGCGCCAGACGCAGCATGGCCGGATGCACATGCACCCCATCGGCGATGATGCCGCACACCGTATCACGCGCCGACAGGGCGGCCCCGGCTATGCCGGGTTCGCGATTGGCCAGCGGCGGCATGGCGTTGAACAGGTGGGTGAAGCCCGTCAGGCCGGCATCCACCGCCGCCATGGTCTGGGCAAAACTGGCCGCCGAATGCGCGCCCGCCACGATCACGCCCGCCGCTACCAGCCGCGCAATCTCCGCCGGAGCCACCTGGTCCGGGGCCAGTGACAGCAGCACGCGGGCATCATGCGCGCCAAACCGGTCCGGCAGCCCTTCCAAGAAATCCAGATCGCTTTCGGTCGCCTGTCGCACATGGTCCAGATTATGGACACCGCGCCGTTCAGGGGTCAGGAACGGGCCTTCCAGATGCACGCCGATGACACCCGACCCGATGACGCCGCTGGCCGATGCCGCCGCCAGTGCCGCTGCCTGCATCCCCGCCACCGCATCAGTAATGAAGGTGGGCAGCAGGGACGTGGTGCCGAACCGGCGATGGGCGCGCGCAATGGCCAACGCCGCTTCGCGCGTCGGCGTATCGTTGAACAACACCCCGCCGCCGCCATTCACCTGTGTATCGATGAAACCGGGCGCCAGGAGCATGTCGGACGACAGCCGCCGTACCGCAACGCCGGCAGGGGCCATGGCACCGGGCGGCAGAACCGCAGCGACACGCTCGCCCTGGATCAAAAGATCGGCCTCAATGGTTCGGGTGCCGGTAAAGACCCGCGCACCGGTCAGCAAGGTGCCTGTCATCACACCGTCTCCGTCACCTTGCGCAGGTTGGCCGGCACATCGGGGTTCAGGCCCCGGCGCTGCGACACCGTATGGATGGCCATGTAGAAGCTCTGCACCGCCGCCAGCGGCGCCAGTTCCGGGGCCAGCGCCGGCACCGACGGCAGCGGGATCACCCCCTTCACACTGTCATCGCTGCTGAACACCGGGGCTCCCAGATCGATACAGCGGGCGATGGCCGCGCGCGTCGCCTCTGCCGTTGCGTCATTCTGGTTGATGGCCAGCACGGGGAAATCGGGGCCGACCAGGGCCAGCGGCCCGTGGATCACCTCTGCGGCACTGAACGCCTCGGCATGCAGGCGGCAGGTTTCCTTGCATTTCAGGGCCATTTCCATGATGGCCCCCGTCCCCACGCCGCGCCCGATAATATACAGGCCGGACTTGTCCGTCAGGTTCAGCAGGGCCGGCGTCCAGTCCAGTTCCGCCGCCGCCGTCAGGGCCGCCGGGGCCTGGCCTGCCGTCTGGCGCAGACCGTCATCATCCTTCCATTCCGCCACCATGGACAGGAAGGCAAAGCAGGCCGTCAGATAGGATTTGGTGGCGGCCACACTGATCTCCGGCCCCGCGCAAAGCGGGATGAACAGGTCGGCAGCCTCGGCCAGCGGCGATGTCTCGTCATTCACGAAGGCCACGACATAGGCCCCGCCCTTCTTCGCCGCCGCCGCCAGACGCAGCAGGTCGGGGCTGCGCCCGCTCTGCGACACGGCCACGAACAGGGCGCCTTCGACCTTCAGGTCGGTATTGTATAGCGACACGACCGACGGGCCGACCGACGCGACGGGCAGGCCCAGATGGGTTTCGATCAGATACTTGCCATAGGTGGCGGCATGATCGGAACTGCCGCGCGCGCAGGTGACCACCAGCGACGGGTTCAACTCCCGCAGCTTGGTCCCCAGAACGCTGAACAGGGGGCCACAGCGTTCGATCTGGCGCTGAATGGCGGCGGCACTTTCCGCCGCTTCCACGGCCATCTTGGTGCTGGTGCTGTCGGGCTTGGTCATGGTCGGTCTCAAAACATCACGGGTTGGGCGGAGCGGTCAGGTTCAGCTCCACAATGAAATCGTAGGCATCGCCCCGGTACTGGCTGCGCACGAATTCCAGCGGGCGGCCATTTTCCAGGAAGCTGCGGCGTTCGATGAACAGGGCCGGCGTACCTTCCGGCACATGCAGGATGCCAGCCTGATCGGGATTCAGCAGGCCTGCGGACAGTCGCTGCAAGGCGCGGTGCGGCGGATATCCCAACCCGCGCAGCACATCGTACAGCGATCCCGTGACCTGCATCGGGTCCGGCAGGATGCGGGCCGGCACCACCGACAGCTCGATCGCCATCGGTGCATCGTCGGCCAGACGCAGACGCCACAGACGGCTGACCTTCTCCCCCAGCGCCAAGCCCAGCACCATCGCCTCTTCCGGGCTGGCCGGGGCCACCGTGCGCGACAGCCAACGCGACGACGGCTCCAGCCCGCGCGACCGCATATCCTCCGAAAAGCCGGTCAGGGCCGACAGCGGCTGTTCAACATGCGGGGCCTTGGCCACAAAGGTGCCGGCGCGCGGGCGCTGATGCAGCAGCCCTTCATCGACCAGCGCCTGCACCGCCTTGCGCACCGTCACGCGCGACACCGCAAACCCTTCGGCCAGATCGCGCTCGGCGGGTAGCGCATCTTCCACCGCCAGGGTCCCGTCGCTGATCAACCGTTTCAGATGCCGGGCCAGCTGCATGTAAAGCGGCAGGGGGCTGTCGGCGGACAATGCCGCGCCATCGAACAGGGGTTCGGTCACGCTCATGCCGGCACCGCCTGCATGGCCAGCAGCACGCCGCCCGCCATGGCATCGCCCTTGGGTTCCGTCAGCACATCCCGCACCCAGGGCGCCATCCAGTCCAGCAGCACCGGACCCAACCCGCCCATCAAACAGATGGCGGGCGCGCCCAGTTGCAGCAGGCGGCGGATATGCATGACCAGATAATCCGCCTGTTCGCGCACCAGCCGTTCGGCCACCACGTCGCCCTTGCGCGCATGATCCAGCACCAGCGGCGCCAAGGTGCCATAATCCCCCGGCCGGGCCGTGCCAACCCAGGCGACAACCGATGGCGGATCACCGCCCAGCGCCGCCATCACAGCCCGGGTCAAATCCGTCTGCGGCCCCATCCCGTCATACCCCAGCAGGGCAGCGCGCACCGCGTCGCGCCCCATGGACGCGCCGGAGCCCAGGTCCGATACCTCGAACCCCCAGCCGCCGATGCCCCGGCCTACACCATTGATGATGATCTGCGCGGCACTGCCCGTGCCGGAAATCAGGATGCCGCCATCGGCCCCGGCATGGGCACCCAGACAGGCGGTGTAAGCATCCGTGTCGGACAGGATGCCTGCAAAGCGCACCGGCGCGCTGTCGGCCACCCGCTGCTGATCGGCCGCATTGGTGATGCCGGCCAGACCCAGGCCAATATAGGTGTTGGACAGAACCTTCCGTCCCAATCCCGCCTGCGCCAGGGCGGTATCCACCGCCTCCATGATGGCACCCCAGGCGACGTCCAGGCCTAGGCGGATATTGGCGGCCCCGCCCACACCCTCGCCCAGCGTGCGCCCGCCCGCATCGGCCAGCCGCGCCCGGCAGCGCGTGCCGCCACCATCGATGCCCAGGAACAGGGGAGAGGTCATGAAGGCGTCTCTTGGTCTCTATCCAATCTCTGACAGGTACGATACCAGATAAATACCAGATAGCAATATCCCAAGCCTTACTTGGCGATCAAAAAATCATCTGGTATGGTCGTGTAGACAGTTTAACAAGACCAGAGACAGGACATGTCCGCGACGGAGAAGGTGGGCCAACGCTTCCAGGGGCTGGATCAATGGTCCACGCCCGACATTCTGGAGGCATTGTGGGGCGGGCAGGCGCGGGCCGTGTCGGCCTGTCTGGCCACCCTGCCGGCGCTGAGCCGGGCCGTGGATGCGGCGGCGGGACGAATCGGCACCACAGGCCGCCTGATCTATGTCGGGGCCGGGTCCTCGGCGGTGCTGGCCGCCCTGGATGGCTTGGAACTGCCCGGCACCTTCAGCTTCCCCCTGACGCGGGTGGAACTGGTCCTGGCCGGGATCGGTGACCTGCGCCAGGGATTTGATGGGTCGGTGGAGGATGCGGGCGATGCTGGCGCGACCCGCGTCCAAGCCTTGTCCCCCGGCCCCGCCGATATCGTCATCGGCGTATCGGCCAGCGGGCGCAGCGCCTTTACCGTCGGCGCCCTGGATGTGGCGCGGGCAGGCGGCGCCCTGACCATCGGCATCGCCAGCAATGACGGCTCCCCCCTACTGCTGGCCGCCGAACATCCGTTGTTTGTCGATAGCGGGGAGGAAGTGATCGCCGGCTCCACCCGGCTGGCGGCCGGCACGGCGCAGAAACTGCTGCTGAACCTGTTCTCCACGGCCCTGATGGTGCGCCTCGGCGGGGTTTACGGGAACCTGATGGTCAATCTGCAGGTCAATAATGTGAAGCTGCAGGCCCGCGCGCTGGACATCCTGCGACAGATCACGGGGGCCGATTGCGACATGGCGGCAAAGGCCCTGGCCGATTGCGGCGGCGCGCTGAAACCGGCAGCCCTGGTCCTGCTGCGCGGACTGTCGCCGGATGCGGCGCGCGCGTCCCTGTCGGTGGCGGGCGACAATCTGCGCCGGGCGTTGGGGTAATGCCAATCTGCCAAACGGCTTGCCCTTTGGCAGATTGGAGGCTGGCGACCGCCAGCCCGTCGCTTGTGCGCCGCAAGCCAAGGGCGCGGATGCGCCCGCCCGGCGATTGAGGGAGTAACGTAACACATGGACCTGCTCGTCAAACTCTACGCCCTGCCCCCCGGCCCCGATCCGCTGCCGCCCGGCATAACGCTGCGCCGTGCCCTGGCACCGGAGGCGCCTTTGATCCTGCCCTGGATCGCGGCCCGGTTTGGGGAAGGTTGGCGGGCGGAGGCTGCCGTGGCCCTGTCCGCCTGCCCCACCCACATCCATATCGCGCATGATGATGCCGGCACCCTGCTGGGCTTTGCCTGCCATGACGTGACCGCGCGCGGCCTGTTCGGCCCCACGGGCGTGGATGAAGGGGCGCGGGGAACCGGCCTGGGCAAGGCGCTGCTACTGGCCAGCCTGCGCGCCATGGCCGCCGATGGTTACGCCTATGCCGTCATCGGCGGGGCCGGGCCGGTGGAATTCTATCAAAAGGCCGTGGACGCCATCCCCATCGCCGGGTCGGAACCCGGCCTTTACCGGGGGATGCTACGCGCCCCCGTCTAACCGCACCTTCAGCGCCAGCAAATCCTTCCACGCCTCCCGCTTGGCATCGGGATTGCGCAGCAGATAGGCGGGGTGCAGCATCGGCATCGCGGCCACCGACTTTTTCAACCCGGCACTGCCATAATCGAACCAGCGGCCCCGCAGCCGCGTGATCCCCTCTGTCCGGTTCAACATGGCCTTGGCCGAGATCCCGCCCGCGAAGATCAGGATATCGGGTGCCATCAACTCGATATGCCGCACCATGAAGGGCATGCAGGCGGCAATCTCACTGTCGGTCGGGCTGCGATTGCCGGGCGGACGCCAAGGCAGCATGTTGGTGATATAGACGGCCTTGGCTGGATCATCGGCATGCCGGTCCAGGCCGATGGCCCCCAGCATGCGGTCCAGCAACTGTCCCGCCGGCCCGACAAAGGGCAGGCCCTGCCGGTCCTCATTCTCGCCCGGCGCCTCACCAATCAGCATGATGCGCGCCTGCCGGCTGCCCATACCGAACACCAGATTGGTGGCCGTCTTTTTCAGCGCACAGCCGTCAAAGGCGGCCAGCGACTCCTTCAGCTCATCCAGGTTCTGCGCCGCCGACGCCGCCAGACGGGCCGACTGCCCGGCCTCTGCCGCCCCAAGCGGACCAGGTTCGGGCGCACGCGCCACGGGCGGCGGCACATTTTGTCGCGGGGACGGTTGGGGCGCTGCGCCCCCCGCTGCGGGCCGTGTCGGGGCAGGTGACGCTACGGCACTTTGGGTGCGCGCACGGGGTGACAGGGCCGACCAATCGGTCGGCTCCTCCCCGATCACCTCATCAACCCCACAATCCAGCAGGAACCGCAGGGCGGAGACGGATTCGACGACGCCAATCATGGTTTGACCCTACCACCGGCCTATGCTGTCTTAACAGCGTCGTAGAGGATCGGCCCCGCTGGACGGGCCGGCAGCGGCGCGGCGACTGGATTATACGGGCCTGCAAAAAAGGCACGAACGGTCGAAAGGCGCGCTGAAAACAAGCGGTGGGATGGGTATGGAACGCGAATCGATGGAATATGATGTCGTGATCGTTGGCGCAGGCCCGTCGGGCCTGTCAGCGGCGATCCGGCTGAAACAGCTGGCGGCGGAAAAGGGGCAGGAGGTCAGCGTCTGCGTGCTGGAAAAGGGCTCGGAAGTGGGTGCCCACATCCTGTCGGGCAATGTCATCGACCCGCGCGCGCTCAACGAGCTGATCCCCGACTGGAAGGAAAAGGGCGCGCCGCTGAACACGCCCGTCACCGACGACCGGTTCTATATCCTGTCGGACAAGGGCGGCATCCGCGTGCCCAACTTCCTGCTGCCGCCCTTGATGCATAATGACGGCAACTACGCCATCAGCCTGGGCAATCTCTGCCGCTGGCTGGCCGGGCAGGCCGAAGAGCTGGGCGTGGAGATCTATCCCGGCTTCGCCGCCGCCGAGGTGTTGTTCCATGAGGATGGCAGCGTGAAGGGTGTCGCCACGGGCGACATGGGCATCGGCAAGGATGGGGAGCCGACGCATAACTTCACCCCCGGCATGGAACTGCACGGCAAATACACCTTCTTTGCCGAAGGTGTGCGCGGCAACCTGTCCAAGCAGTTGATGGAAAAGTTCGACCTGCGGTCGGACTGCGATGTGCAGAAATACGGCATCGGCATCAAGGAATTGTGGCAGATCGACCCCGAAAAGCATCAACAGGGTCTGGTCATGCACACCCAGGGCTGGCCGCTGGACAGCAGCACGGCTGGTGGTTCCTGGATGTACCATCTGGAGGATAACCAGGTTTCCATCGGCTTCGTGGTGAACCTGGATTACGCCAACCCGCATCTGTCGCCGTTTGAGGAATTCCAGCGCTTCAAGCAGCACCCGTTCGTGCGCAAGTACCTGGAGGGTGGCAAGCGCCTGTCCTATGGCGCCCGCGCCATCAATGAGGGCGGGTTGCAGTCGGTGCCGAAGCTGACATTCCCCGGCGGCGCCCTGATCGGCTGCTCCGCCGGCTTCGTGAACGTGCCCCGCATCAAGGGCACCCACAATGCCATGAAGACCGGCATGCTGGCCGCCGAGGCCGCGTTCGACAAGCTGGCGGGTGGTGTCGGCAATGGCGACACCCTGTCCGCCTATGAGGCGTCGTGGAAGGACAGCTGGGTGCATGAGGACCTGTTCAAGGTCCGCAACGTCAAGCCGGGCCTGAAGGCCGGCCTGCTGCTGGGCAATATCCACGGCGGCATTCAGATGTGGGCGCATGATCTGGGCCTAGGCAAATTCCTGCCCTACACCCTGCACCACACGAAGGCCGACCATGAAAGCCTGACCCCGGCCAACATGGCTAAGAAGATCAAGTACCCCAAGCCCGATGGCGTGATCAGCTTTGACCGCCTGTCCTCGGTGTTCATCTCCAACACCAATCATGAGGAAAACCAGCCGGCCCACCTGAAGCTGAAGGACCCGTCGATCCCCATTGAGCATAATCTGCCCAATTACGACGAACCGGCCCAGCGCTACTGCCCCGCCGGCGTGTATGAGGTGGTGCGCGACGATAATGGCCAGCATCCGCGCTTCGTGATCAACGCGCAGAACTGCGTCCATTGTAAAACCTGCGACATCAAGGACCCGCTCCAGAACATCACCTGGACGGTGCCGGAAGGCGGCGGGGGGCCGAACTACCCGAATATGTGACGGGTAAAAAAGCCCCGGTGCCGTTGTCAGCACCGGGGCTTTTCATTTCAGCGGTTATCCAACTGCGACCTGACCGCCGCCAGACCGTCGCGGGTAATGCGGTATGGCCCGCCATCGCGCGATGCGATCAGGCGGCGGGACTTGAGCTTGCGGAACACCGGCAGGGTGCAATCCACCAGCAGCCAGCCATCGCGCGTCAGGCATTCCACGGCCTTCACATCGCGATAATCGGCCTCATTACGGATCAGGTTGATGCGGCCACCCTGGGCCAGCGCGTGCAGCGTCCGCTGCTCCGGCTTTGAGATATTCATGATGGGGATGTCGTCGTCCGTTCAGCATAGGGGCTGACGCAGCCATGCGCGACCACCGGCAAACCGCGGGGCAGGGCATGGACTTACGCGAAAACTGACCGGCCAACAGCGGCGGGTCAGCGGATGACAACAATCCCGAACATCAAAGCTCCTATTGAAGCGGATATCGGAATATATCCGCTTACGGATAGATAATCAAGTCCCCAGCATCCCCAACGGCAGCACCCGCACCGGGTCCCCCGGACGCACCGCCGTCACCTCTTCCCCCAACTCCGCCAGCGCATCCGCGCGGGTCAGGTGGCCCAGCATGGCGGCCCCTTCCGTCGGATCGGCATGGGCCACGCCGTCCGGCCCGATGCTGACCCGCAGATATTCCCGCCGGCCCGCCTTCTTGGCATGCGCAAAGCCGGCGGGGGCCGTCAGCAACGGCAGGGGCGCGGGCACGGCACCCGACAGACGATCAATCAAGGGCCGAACCAGGACCAGAAAACTGACCAGCATGGCCACGGGATTGCCGGGCAGCCCAGCAAAGGCCGCCGCCCCGACATGGCCCAGCGCAAGCGGCTTGCCGGGTTTCAGGGCCAGCTTCCACAGGTCCAGCCCGCCCAGCGTCCTCACCGCCGCCTTCACATGATCGGCATCCCCCGCCGACACCCCGCCGGAGGTGAGGATCAGATCATGATCCGCTGCCGCCGCCGCCAATGCCGCCCGGATCACCCCCTCATCATCGGCCAGGATACCCAAGTCGGTAACGGCGCAGCCCATCTGCGAAAGCAGCGCCGACAGCAAGGGCCGGTTGGCGTCATAAATCCCACCAGGGGCCAGCGCACGGCCCGGTGCCGTCACCTCATCCCCCGTTGAAAACAGCGCCACACGCAGGGGCCGGCGTATGGTCAGAAAATCCTGCCCCAGCGCCGCCGCCAGCCCGATATCGACCGCGCGCAACCGCCGCCCGGTGGGCAAGGCCACCTGCCCCACTGCCACATCCTCCCCCCGCCGCCGCACATTGAGGCCAGGGGAAAGGCCGGCGGGCAGGTGGACAAAATCGCCCTCCACCCGCACCTCTTCCTGCATGACGACCGTATCCAGCCCATCGGGCATCACGGCACCGGTGAAGATACGTAGGGCTGCCCCCGGCTTCGGTGCCGCCACCGGGGCCGACCCGGCATAAAGCGTACCCGCCACCGGCAGCCGGCGGCCCAGATCGGTGGCCCGCACCGCATAGCCATCCATGGCGGCATTATCAAAGGGCGGCAGGTCAAGCACACTGACAATATCCGCCGCCAGCACCCGCCCCAGCACCCGCCCTAACGGCACCTGTTCCGGTTCCGAAACAGCCGTGAACCGCGACGCGATAAGATCCAGAGCCTGGGCGACGGTCAGCACCCTTGATCCGGTATCAAAGCAATCCTTACCCGCCATGCCCCACCCCGATGGTGCGCAGGATCAGGTCGGCCACCGCCTCCACATCCCCCAAATCCAGCACGGGCAAGGGGCAGTCGGGCAGGGTCTCATCGCTGGCCACCGCCACGATGCGCGGATCATCGGGCCAAAGCGGCGGCTTGCCATTGGACGGGCGATGCACCTCCAGCTTGGGGTGCGCGTCGCGCTTGAACCCTTCCACCAGAATGACATCGGCAGGCGACAGTTTGGCGACCAGTTCGCCCAGGGTCGGTGCCGGCCCATCCCGGTTTTCGTGCATCAGGGCCCAACGGTTGGCCGACGCCACCAGCACCTCCTGCGCGCCCGCCATGCGGTGGACGTAACTGTCCTTACCCGGCTGGTCGATATCGAACGCGTGATGGGCATGTTTGATGGTGGCCACCGTCAGGCCCCGCGCCGACAAGGCCGGGATCAACCGCGCTATCAGCGTGGTCTTGCCACTGCCGCTCCACCCGGCCAGTCCGAACAGGTTTGGGGGAAGCCCCATCATCCACACCCCCGATGCGTCACCATTGGGAATGACGGTAGGACGTGGGGAAAGACAGGGCAACGGTAAGATGGTCGCGGGCGTCAGCTCAACGCCACGCCCAGCGCCACCGCCGCCAGCAGTAGTGCCGCCCAGCCCAGCCGCCGCCAGCGCCGGCCCTCACGCTCGCGCACCGCCGCCAGGGCCAGAACCGACTCGGGGTGCAGACGCAGGCCCCCGCCCTCGGCCAGCATATTGGCGGTGCGTTCCAGGTCGCGGACCAGGGTCGGCAACCGGCGCGCAATGCCCGCGACATTGGACAGAAGGTCGGCGACGCGCGCCTCCGGCCCCCGGTTCTCGATCATCCAGCGTTCGATCAGGGGCCGCGACAGGTCCCACATATTCACATGCGGGTTCAGGACGCGGCCCATCCCCTCCGCCGTCAGCATGCTCTTTTGCAGCAGCAGCAATTGCGGCTGCGTCTCCATCTGGAACTTCTCGGTCACCGCGAAAAGCTGGGCCAGCAGCCGGCCCACGGAAATGTCGGACAAAGGCCTTCCATGCAGCGGCTCCCCGATGGACCGCACAGCCTGCTTGAACAGTTCCTGATCCTGGGTCGCGGGCACGAAGCCGGCATCGAAATGCACCTTGGCGACCAGATCATAATCGCGGTTCAAAAACCCGATCAGCATGTCGGCCAGGTACAGGCGCGTCTGCCGGTCGATGCGGCCCATGATGCCGAAATCGACGGCGACCAGCCGTCCCTGCGGCGTCACGAACATATTGCCGGGATGCATGTCGGCATGGAAAAAGCCGTCGCGGAACACCTGATTGAAAAACGCATCCGCCGCATGGGCCAGCAACTGATCGGTCTGCAAACCGGCGGCGCGAATTTCCTCCACCTTGTCGATGGAAAAGCCGATGACGCGTTCCTGTGTCATCACGCGTTTGGCCGTGCGGTCCCAATCGATGCTGGGCACGCCAAACGTGGCGTCGCCCGTGAAATTGCCGGCCAGCTCTGAGGCCGCCGCCGCCTCCATCCGCAGGTCCATTTCCAGGGCAACCGTGCGGGCGAATGTCTCCACCACCGCCACGGGTTTCAACCGCTTCAGTTTTGGCTGCACCCGCACAGCCCAATCGGCCAGCCAGAGCAGCAGGTCGATATCCTGTTGGAACGCCCGCTCAATGCCGGGGCGCAGGACCTTGACGGCCACCAGCCGCCCGTCAGGCGTCTCGGCGAAATGCACCTGCGCGATGCTGGCCGCCGCCACGGCCTGATCATCGAACCGGGCATACAGTTCCGATATGGGCCGCTCCAGTTCCGCCTCGATGATGGCGCGGGCATCGTCGGCGGGAAAGGGCGGCAGCCTGTCACGCAGTTCGGCCAGATCGTTGGCCACCTCCTCGCCCACCAGATCGGCGCGGATGGACAGGACCTGACCCAGCTTGATGAAGCTGGGGCCCAGCGCCTGCAACGCCGCCGCCAGCCGCTGACCGGGTCGCCCCGGCGCCTTGTTGCGGTTGCCCAGCGACAGGATGAAGGCCAGGAACGGGGCACTGTCGCGGAACAGATCGACCGGCAGGGCGCCATGGCGGCCCAGCGTGCGACCGATGCTGACCATGCGGCCCAGATTGCGGATGGCGCGCAGCATCCTCAGACGCGCCAGCCGGAATGGATGCAGGCAATGCCACCCGACAGGTTGCGCGCCCTGGCCCCGGTGAAGCCCGCCGCCTCAATCCGGCGGCACAAGGCCTGCTGCTCGGGGAAACGGCGAATGCTTTCCACCAGGTACTGATAGCTGTCCTTGTCCCCCGCCACCATCTGGCCCAGGCGCGGCAGCAGGTGGAAGGAATAGCCGTCATAGATATCCCGCAGGACGGGGATCACGACATGGCTGAATTCCAGACAGAAGAAGCGCCCACCGGGCTTCAGCACGCGCCGCGCCTCGGCCAGCGCCTTGTCGATCCGCGTCACATTGCGCAGGCCAAAGGCGATCGTATAGGCATCCATGGACCGCGACGGGAACGGCAGATCCTCGGCATTGCCGACGGTCCAGTCGATACCCGACAGCATGCCGCCATCCAGGCCCCGGTCACGCCCCACCCGCACCATCGATTCGGTCAGATCGCAGACGGTGACATTGGCGCCCGGCGCCTGCTTTTTCAGGCGAAAGGCGATATCGCCGGTACCGCCGGCCACATCCAGCAGCGCCTCGCCATCGCGCGGGCGGACCAGATCGACGAACGCATCCTTCCACAGCCGGTGGACGCCCATCGACATCAGGTCGTTCATCAGATCGTATTTGCCGGCCACACTGCCGAACACGCCCTGGACCAGGGATGCCTTTTCGGTCGGGTCAATTTCCCGATAACCGAAGAAACGCCCTTCCTCCCCGGCTTGGGGCCTGGGGGGCGTGCCTGTGGCGGCGGCGGGGTGGGTCGTGTTCGCGTCGGTCATGGCCGGAACATAGGCCGGACAGCGCCCCTTGGGAAGCGGGCGCGATGCCGCGCCACGGCATGTTTGGGTTGCCTGAACCCACAAAATCACAATGCCCCGCCGGTGGGGCGGGGCATTGGTTCAATCAACCGTGACGGCAACCAAACTTACTTGCCGGCCTCACGCGTCGTGGAGAGCGCGCCGCCGGGCGGGGGCAGCACTTCCGGGTTCTGGTCGTCCTTCCAGAACATCAGCTTGTCCAGGAAGGTCGGACTGCCGACCACCACGCCCGGATTCTCCCGGTCGACGATTGCGCGGATATCGGGGCTGGCACCGTCTGCACCGGCCTGGGCCAGCAGGGCGCCTTCGCCGCTGGTCTGCTTCGGGCTGGTGCGCGGATCGACCAGGGCGGCGGAGCCGGCACCGCTGGCGCCGAACACGCTGGACTGCGAACGGGTGTCGCGTTCCATTTCCTGCGGGCGCGGGCTGCCCGGCTGCGGCGGACGCAGGGAGAAGTCGGGCGGCACCTCCAGCGGGGCGCGCGACACGACCATGAACTCATCCGGCGCGTCATGCCCGCCAAACAGGCCACAGGCCGACAGCAGGCCGCCCATCATCAGGACGGTGATGGCCGGAACGGCCGCCTTGCGCACTTGCTTCAACACAACCATGGTCCGATCCGTACCCTTTGAACGAGGAGCAGAGTCTAACAGAGGCCGACCCGCGCGATTGCCGGTTCGCACTCTAGCGCCGCTCGTCGCCGGAGAACAGCCCGTCGATCAACAACAGGCCCACCCCAACCACGATGCAGCAATCCGCCACGTTGAATGCCGGCCAGTGCCAGCCCGCGACGTGAAAGTCAAGGAAATCGGCGACGGCCCCAAAGCGGAACCGGTCGATGACATTGCCGATGGCGCCGCCCACCACCATGCCGGTGGCCAGCGCCACCAGTTTGCGGTCATTGCTGCGGTTCCACCAGAGCAGCGCGCCACAAATGCCGATAGCCAAAAGGCTGAGCACGAAGGGCATCAGATCATGCTGGCTATAGAACATTGAGAAGCTGACGCCAAAGTTCCAGGCCACCACCATGTTGAAGAAGCCCGTCACCTCGATGAAGGGGGAGTTGACGGCGCATTCCGGCCCCGCCGGCCCCGACAGACAGGGCAGCAGACTGGTCAGCACCCATTGTTTGCTGATCTGGTCCAGGACCAGCGCCACCAACGCCACGATGCCCGTGACCAGCCGCAACTTGCGCACCAGCGCCGCGTTCATCACCCCTTCACCCGCAACCATCATCCATCCGCGCAGCACATCATCTTTCCCGCTGCCTTATACCCTAAACACGGCGGAAAGGCGGCAAATGGTCGGGGGATGTGTTAAAATTCCGCCCTGCGGCCCTTGCACGGCCCGCCGGTTGCCTATGCGGCGGGCGGGGACACTGGCCATTTGCCTGTTGAGAGGCAACCTGTTAGGTTCCGCGCCGCTCGATTCCTATAAAGTTTGAGAAGCCTGTCATGAAGGTCAATGCGAACACCATGCGCAAGGGTCATATCCTTGAGCATAACGGCCGTCTCTATGTGATCACCGGCACCCAGATTGTGCAGCCCGGCAAGGGCGGCGCCTTCATCCAGTTGGAAATGAAGGACGTCAAGACCGGCAACAAGAATATCGAGCGCTTCCGCACCGGCGAAGCCGTGGAACGCGCCCGTCTGGACGATCACGAGATGACGTTCCTGTTCGCTGAAGATGACAATTTCACCTTCATGGACAAGGAAACCTTCGAACAGGTGACCATCTCCGGCGACATCATCGGCGACGGCAAGATCTTCCTGGCCGACGGCATGGAAGTCGTGGTGCAGTCCTTCGAAGGCGCGCCCCTGTCGGTCGAACTGCCGCAGTCCGTGGTCCTGACGATCACCGAGGCTGACCCGGTGGTGAAGGGCCAGACGGCCTCTTCCTCCTACAAGCCCGCCGTTCTGGAAAATGGTGCCCGCGTCATGGTCCCGCCGCATATCGAGGCTGGCACCAAGATCGTTGTGAACATCGAAACCGGCGAGTACATGGAACGCTTTAAGGATTAAGGGTTACACGCTCCCTCAGGCGCCGGGCGCCCGCATCCGCGGGCTTGGCTTGCGCGCCACGAGGCGCGGGCCGGCAGTCGCCGGCCTCGGGAGGCAAAGCCTCCCGGGTCTTCCCGGACCCTTACCGTTGCAGCGCCCGCGCGGGTTTAAACGCGCGGGCGTTTCGCTTTTAATAGGCGGGCATTGATCCCGCAGTTTCTTCGTCATTGTGGAGTGTTCGACCATGGCAGCCCGTTCGGCCATCCTGAACGTCATGACCCGTGCGGCTGAGAAGGCCGGCAAGGCCATCCTGCGCGATTTCGGCGAGGTCGAGCACTTGCAGGTCTCTCGCAAGGGTCCGTCCGACTTCGTGTCCGCCGCCGACCAGAAGGCCGAGCGTATCGTGCGCGAGGAGCTTCAGAAGGCGCGTCCCGATTTCGGCCTGCTGCTGGAAGAAACCGGTGAGATCAAGGGCAAGGACACCGCCCACCGCTTCATCGTCGATCCCCTGGACGGCACCACCAACTTCCTGCACGGCCTGCCGCACTGGGCCATCTCCATCGCGCTGGAGCGTGAGGGTGAGATCATTGCCGGCGTCGTCTACGAACCCGTGCATGACGAGATGTTCTGGGCCGAAAAGGGTGCAGGTGCCTTCCTGAACCATACCCGCCTGCGCGTTTCCTCGCGCCGTCAGCTGGCCGACAGCCTGATTGCCACGGGCATCCCCTTCCGCGGCCATGGCAATGCGCCGGTATTCCTGCAGCAGTTGGAGGCCCTGATGGGCCAGGTGGCGGGCATCCGCCGCTGGGGTGCGGCCTCGCTCGACCTCGCCTACACCGCCGCCGGCCGCTTTGACGGTTTCTTCGAAGCCGACCTGAAGCCCTGGGACATGGCCGCCGGCCTGCTGCTGGTCACCGAAGCCGGTGGTTTCGTCAGCGAGATCGGCCCCGGCAAGAGCCCGCTGGCCAGCGGCTCCATCCTGGCCGCCAACGCCAACCTGCATTCCCACCTGGCCGTCGTCCTGCGCAACGCCGGCAAGCCCAAGGTGGCCCCGGCGGAAAAGCCGAAGGCCTGACACAAGCCTTTACCCCAAAAAGCCCCGTGGATGTCCGCATTCACGGGGCTTTTTGATTTAGGACAACCCATCCGGCGCCGGCCCACCGGTCGCCCAGTCCAGCAACTGCACCGTATGCACGATAGGCAGGGCGGTACCCGTCCCGATTTGGGTCATGCAGCCGATATTGCCGGCGGCGATCACGTCGGGCCGCGTCCCCTCGATCGCCGCCACCTTGGCATCGCGTAACTGCCCCGAAAGCTCTGGCTGCAACAAATTATAGGTGCCCGCCGACCCGCAGCAGAGATGCCCGTCCGGCACCTCCAGCAATGTGAACCCGGCCTGGCGCAGCAGGTCGCGCGGCGGGTCCTTCACCTTCTGCCCGTGCTGTAACGAACAGGCCGCGTGATAGGCCACGCGTAGGGGCCGGGGCACCTTCACCTCCGCCGGCAGGCCCAGCATCGCCAAGACCTCCGTCACATCGCGCGCCAGGGCCGACACGGTCGCCGCCGGCCCCGCCAGCACCGGATCATCGCGGAACATATGGCCGTAATCCTTGACGGTGGTGCCGCAACCGCTGGCCGTGACGATGATGGCGTCCAGGCCATCGCCCTCCACCTCCTCCATCCAGGCGCGGATATTGGCCGCCGCGAACCCGTGCCCGTCGCGCCCCATATGGTGGGTGAGCGCCCCGCAGCAGCCGCCCCCCTTCGCCACCACCAACTCCGCCCCCAACCGGGGCAGCAACCGGATGGCCGCCTCATTGATGGCGGGGTTCAGCGCCGGCTGCACACAGCCGGGCAGCAGCGCCACCCGCATGCGCCGTGTTCCCTGCGCAGGGAACACGCTAGGCCCCTCCTGCGCCTGCCGCGGATGCACACGGTCGGGCGCCAGGTCCAGCATACCCCGCAGGTCGGGCGGCAGCAGGGCGCGGAACGGGCGGGCCAGTTTCGCCAGCCCCATCGCCACCCGGAACCGCCCCGCATGCGGCAACATCAGCGCCAGTGCCGCCCGCGTCAGCCGCACCTTCACCGGGCGCTTGGCCGTCTTCTCGATATGGGCGCGGGCGTGATCGACCAGATGCATGTAATGCACGCCAGATGGACAAGTGGTCATGCAGGACAGGCACGACAGGCAGCGGTCGATATGGTGGGTTTCCACCGGCCCCGCATCCCGTCCGCTTTCCAGCATATCCTTGATCAGATAGATGCGACCGCGCGGACTGTCGCGTTCATCCCCCGTCAGATGGTAGGTGGGGCAGGTGGCCGTGCAGAACCCGCAATGCACACAGGTTCGCAGGATCTTCTCCGCCTCTGCGGTACCGCTGTCGGCCAGTTGTGCCAGGGTGAAATGGGTCTGCATCACACCCCCATCAGGCCGGGATTAAGGATGCCTGCCGGGTCAAACTGTGCCCTCACCCGCGCCGTCAGGGCGGCCAACGGGCCGGGCAGCGGCTGAAACACCGGCACCCGCGCCTTCACCGCATCGGGTGCCCGCATCAGGGTCGCATGCCCATCCCCGCCCAGCGCCCCCCGCACGATACCCACCCCCGCATCCGCCATCCCGCCCGGCAGCCCGACCCAGATCAGGCCCCCGCCCCAATCCAGCCAGCCCAGCGCACGCGGGATCGCGGCCCGGATGGCGGACAGCACCCCCATCCCCGTCATGGGTGGCACCGACAGGCGCCAGACATCCAGATCGGGCCGTTCGGCCAGCGGCATCGCATCGCGTAGACATGCCCACAGCGCGGCCGATTCGTCCCCCTCCAGCACCGCCATGGCCGCCCGCCCCTCCAGCAGCCGTTCAAGTGCGGACAGCCGTTCCGCCACCGACACCGAAACCCCATCCAGCCGCAGCAGCACACAGGGTGTTCGGTCGGGCAGCAACCCATCCAGCGGCAGGTAGGATGGCGTGAACGCCGCCGCCCCCACCTCCGCCGCCGAACCCAGCGCATCGGCCAGGACGCGGCTGGCCTCCGCGCCCTCGATCCCCGCCAGGACCATGGTCTTGGACAAGGGCGGGGCCGGCAGCACCTTGACCACAATCTCCGTCATCAGGCCCAGCGTGCCATGCGCCCCGGTCAGCAGCTTGGGCAGGTCGAAACCGGTGACATTCTTCACCACCTTGCCGCCCGACCGGAAAACACGCCCGTCGCCGGCAATGGCGGTCATGCCCAGAACATGGTCGCGCACGGCCCCGGCCTTCACCCGCCCCGGCCCCGACAGGCCCGTGGCCACCACCCCGCCCAGCGTATCCGTGCCGGCGGGACGGCCATAAAGCGGGCCCAGGTCCGGCGGCTCAAACGCCAGGGCCTGGCCCTTGGCCGACAGCAAGGCCCGCAGCTCCGCCATCGTCACCCCCGGTTCGGCCACCAGGATCAGTTCCGCCGGCTCATACGACACCACCTGCGACAGCGGCGACAGCGACAGGGCCGTGCCCGCGACCGCATGGCCCAGACCCGGCTTGCTGCCGCCGCCGGTCAGGCGCAGGGACTGGCCGGCGCGCACCGCATCGATGAAGGGAGAAAGCCTGTCGGCCATGGGTGTCCGCCACCTTGATCATATCCGGCGGCATTCTGGGGGTGCGGCGGGCCGCCTGTCACCCCCCTCAATAATCCCATTGGAACTGCACGCCGACCTTGCTCTCGGTCCCGACCTCGCCACGCGCCTTGATATGGTCGGTGATGCCATATTCCACGGTCGCCTTGCTCTGCCCGGTGCCCAGCTCCTGCTCCACCCCGACATAGATGTTATCGCCGATATAGCGGCCGGCGGCCACGGTGCCGGCCCCCGTGCCATCCTCGCTGCCCCGGAATTCCAGCCGGTCCACGCCGAGCGAGCGTTTCACATTGTCAACAAAGCCAGGACCCCCGCCGAACAGGCCCGACAATTGCGCCGCCGACTGCGCCAGTTGCACCGCCTCCAACGCCGACAACTGCCCCGCCCCCCGGTTGAATAGCAGCCGGGCCAACACTTCGTCTTCCGGGTAGGGCGGCTGCGACGACAGTTTCACCGTCGGTTTCGACGGGCGGCCCGTGACGGCGACAATGGCCGTCAGGTCGCCGCGTTGCGTGCGCGCCTCCAGATCAAGCGAGGGGTCAAAGGTGCCATCGCCCAGGAAGGTGACATTGGCCCGCGACAGGGTGAAGGTCTGGCCCAGCAGCCCCATCTCACCCTTGACCAGCGACACGTTGCCCGACAAAAGCGGCAGATCCGCTGTCCCGCGCAGCTTCAACGACGCTTTCAGTTCCGCGTCCAGCCCACGGCCTGCGACATAGATCTGGTTGGGCGCCTCCACATCGATATTCAGGCCGATGACAAGGGCCGGTGGCACCTCTCCCTCCGCCTTGGCATTGGCACTGCTGACGGCACCGGGCGGGGCGATGCGGCGGGGATGGTTGATCTCCACCACCTTCACCTCCACCACTGTGGGCGGCAGCTTGTCCGGGATGCGGATATGGGCATTGGCCACATCCACGCGTCCCGCGATCATCATCTGTGTCGGCTTGCCGGTGACAGTGATGTCGGCACCTGCCACCGCCTCCACCATGTCGATCCCGGCCAGCTTGGCCTTTTTCGCGGTCAGGCGCAGGTCGATCTGCCGGTCGCCGCGTTCGGGGCGCAGGCCGACGCTGCCGGCCAGGGTGACGGTGCCGCCGCCCGGCGTCTTGCCCTCAAACCGGTCGATCACCAGCCCTTCGGGATCACCCTTCAACACCGCCTCGATATCGGTGATCTGCGTGCCCCAGCGCTGATTCTCGTAGCGGGCATTGTTCAGCATGACACTGCCCGTCAGTTGCCGGTCAGCCAGGGTGCCGCCCAAGGTCAGGTCCAGCACCATCTGCCCGCCCAGCCGGTCACCCGTTGTCGCCAGCAGATCGTTCAGCCGGCGCAGCGCGACATTGCCCTCCAGCCGGCCGCTGACCGGCTTGTCGGTGGGCATGGCGATGCTTGTCGCCGACCCTCGCATTTCCAGCGGCAGGTCGGCACGCGCCGACAGGCCGACACCCGATCCCGCGCTGTCGATCCTGGCATTCAGCGCCACACGCCCCTTCTGCCAATCGGCATTCAGGGTGGCGCCCAGCGGCGACGGTCCTTTCAGGACCTGCGGGGCCAGCGCAAATTCCGACAGTTTCAGCGACATCACACCCTTGGGATCGGCCACGGTGCCCGACAGGCTGGCCGTGCCGTCCAGATGGCCATAGAGCGTGAGGGTCGGATCGATCAGGCGCACCCAGTTGAGCGGCAGCTTGGTCAGCGACACCCGCCCGCCCAGCGCCCTGGGCGACAGGTCCGCTGTCACCTCCACCCGCGCGTCACCGGCCAGAACCACCAGTCCCTGCACGCCCACCACGCCCTCGCCAAAGGACAGGGTGGCGGGATTGGCCAATTGGAATTCCGTATCACCATAGGCCCCCGACAGGGTGCCCAGCCCCACCCGCGTGATCGCGTCCTTGGCCCCCGTCGCCAGCTGCCCCGCGATGGACAAGCGTACCGGCGCCGACCCGCGCTTGCCCGACAGATCAAAGGACAGGGAAACGGCGGATAACGGACCGCGCGCCGCCCCCGTAATCTTGTCCAGGTCCAGGGTTCCGGCATCGACACCGGTAACGGTGAAGCCCGCATCGACGCTTGGCACCTTGTCGGTCCCGTCCAGACGGGCCGACAGGGCAATGGAAGCCACCTTCTGCCCATGCCAGCGCCGCCAGATTTCCTTAAAATCGGCCTTCACATCCGCGAACTGCCGGCCCTTGTCATGGCTGAGCGCGATATTGACGGTACCATTGCCCCAGACCTCATCCCCCGCGATGAAGGCCAGGATGCCCAGGTCGGGCACGGTACCGGTCAGGCGCCCCGCCGCCAGCCCCGTGCTGGTATCCAGCGACAGGTCGCCATTGAATCGGTTCAGGCCGATCACCGCCTCGATCCCGGCCAGCGACAGGGTGGAACCAGTCTGTGACAGCTCGCTGCCCAGGGCGATGCGCTGCCCGTTCAGGCTGCTGGCCACGTCAATCCGGCCCTTCGCCGCCTTGGGCAGGCCCGACAGCCGTGCATCCAGGCGCGTATCGATCAGCCGCAACCCATCCATGGTCAGCCCGTCCGCCACCATTTCCAGCGTCATCGTGTCGGCACCGGGGCTTTTCAGCCGGGCCGTGACCCCGCCCGCCATCGCCACGCCCAGCGCCGGCGACAGGGGCGACAGGTCCGCCACCTCCACCACCGCATCGGCATTGATGCCCTTGGGACCGTACCGCCCCTCCCCGCCGATCTTCAGCTGCGGGTTGGTCAGCGACAGGCGACGCAGCGCCATCTCGTCACCCGCCACCTCCAGATCGGCGAAAATCTCCGTCAGGCCCGATAGAAGCGGGTCCAGGACCGCGACGCCCGCCGCCAGTTCCTTGCCCTCCCCCTGCAGCGTTACCGCCGTCTTTCCGCCCGCCCGGCGCAGTTTGCCCTCCACCGCCAGCGATCCGGACAGTTTGCGCCCGGCCACCCCGGACAGCGGCGCCAGATCCTTGGCCGACAGGGTCAGGGCCAGTTCGCCATCCCGGCCCCAGCCGGTCAGCGATCCGCTGGCCGTGGCCGACAGCGCCGTGCCGATGAATCCGGCCTTGGCAATATCGATCCCGCCCTTAGCGCGGGTCACGGTCAGTTCGGCGGCCAGATCGGATGTGCGTCCCGTCAGGGCCGATAGCGCCCCTGACGCGCCGTCCAGATGCAGGGCCGCAATGACCGCTGTCTGCTCCAATCCCTTGGCCGACAGCTTCACGCCCAGACTGTTGAGCGTCAGGTCCGGCAGGCCAACCATATCCAGGGTCAGATCGGTGGCCAGTTCCGGTGCCTCCGGCGTACCGGTCAGGGTGATGCTGCCGCGCGCCGCCTTCATCCGCGCCGGCCCCAGCAGGGGTGACAGGATGGCCGCATCCGGCAGCTCCACCCAGGCGCCGACATTGATGACGCGGGTCTTGATATCGAACGCACCGCCGCCTGACAGCTTGCCGACGGCCGTCTGGATGCCGACACCATCCAGCGCCAGCTTCACCCCCGGATCGATCAGACCACCGGCCCCGATGCGCAGGTCCGGCCCCACCAGGGGGCGGATATCGGGCGGCAGCAGGGCCTGCACATTGCCCGAAAGGTCCAGACCGAAGGTCAACTTAGTACCCGACGGCCTGATCCTGAATTCGGCCTTGGCATCGGCGGCATCGCCGGCCTTGGCCGTGGCCGTCCCCGTCCAATCGGTCAACGGGCCATCGCCCTTCAGGGTCAGGGTCACGGGCGGGCGGCCCGGAATGTCCAGCAATTCGGCAATCAGCCCGTTACCCTGTTCCAGCGCTTCCGCCGTCAGGGTCAGGCGGCGACCGGGCCGGTAATCGCCGGCAATGGTCAGGGTGCCGGGCCGGTCATCGATGCGCTTGATGTCCAGCGACCCCGATCCGCCCAGCTCCCCCGCCGGCAACCGCCCCTGCCCGGCCAGGGTCAGCACCGCCGGGTTGCCATCCAGCAGGTCTGGCCCCAGCGTCACCTTCTCCACCGCCAGCCGCGACAAGGTGACGGCAACGGGCAGGCGCGGCAAACCGCCCTTGTCATTGGGATCATACGGTTTCGGCAGCGGCGGGCGCGATACCGTCACGGCCTTGGCCGACAGATCCGCCACCGACAGAGTGCGGGAGAACAGGGCCCAGGGGTTCCATGCCAGATGCGCGCCGTCCACCGTCAACCAGACACCATTGGCATCAGACATGGTGATCCGGGCGGCGCGCAGGTCGAAGATCGACCCGTCCGCGCCCTCCACGGTCAGTTCCGGCGCGGCCTCCCCGGCCTTTGACAGCACGAAATCACGGCCCGACGGGGTGGACAGCCAGATGCCCGCCGATACGGCGATCAGCACGATCAGACCGATCAGACCGGCCACACCGGCGGCGATCCAGATCAGGATGGGGCGAAGGCGGTTGAAATCGCTCATCATCCCCTCCTCAAAACGCCTGGCCGATGGAGATGTAGAACTGGAACGCCTTGTCCCCGTCGCGCTTGTTCAGCGGCACCGCCACATCCAGGCGGATGGGGCCGATGACGGTGTAATAGCGTCCGCCGATACCGGCGGCATAGCGCAGGCCCTGGCCCAGCTTGGGATACTCGGTCGTGTAGACATTACCGGCGTCAACGAAGGGCACGACCGCGATATCCGCCGTCACCTTCACCCGCATCTCGGCGGACATTTCCAGCAGCGAGACGCCGCCCAGCGGCTCGCCCTTGTCATCGCGCGGCCCCACTTCCTGATAGCCATAACCACGGATCGACCCGCCGCCGCCCGCGAAGAAGCGCTTGTCAGCCGGCACATCCAGCAGCCCGCCGCCGATCACCGCGCCATAGACGCCGCGCAGCGCGCCCACATACCAGCCATCATCCTTGAAATCGAAATAGGCGCTGCCGCCGACCCGCGCGACCGTGAAACTGTTGCTGTCCCCAAAGGCCGCCAGATAGGGGGTGATGGCGCCCGACAGGCGGAAACCCTTGGTCGGGTTCAACAGATCATTGGACCGGTCGAGCGTGATGGCGGCGGGAATACCGACCAGGGTGTTGCGCGTGGTCTGCTGGCTTTCCTCGATCTTGGACTGTTCCGCCGTCATGCCCAGGCTGGCCTTCAAGCCTTTGCCCAGCTTGCGTTCCACGGCACCCGTCAGGACCAGTGCTTGACGGCGATAGGCATCGGGCCGTTCCGACAAAGCCTCCGCCGACAGGTTCAGCGACTGGCGGCGGGACAGGAAATCCGGCTGCTGATAGGTACCGGCCAGACGGTAATCGAAATCGCTGGCGCTGGTTTCGCCGCGGCGGGAGATGCCGGCGACCGAGGCATCGACCCGCAGCTTCTCGGCATTGCCCATCAGGTTGCGATCACCCCAATAGGCATTGGCCCCGAACCCGTCCTCGGTCCCGTAATCGGCACCGAAACCGACATAGTTCATTTCCCGTTCGGCCAGATCGACCAGGACGGGTGCCTTTTGGTCACCCGACGGCTGATCGGCCAGCCGCAGCCGGACGGAGGAGAAAACGCCCAGATCGGCCAGGGCTTGCCGCCCCTCCTCCATGGCGGCCGGGTGATAGGCATCACCCTCGCGCCAGGGCAGCCGGCGGCGGGCCGCGCGCTGCGATACCTCGTCCAGACCGTTGAAGGTGACATCGCCGAACGTCACTTTCGGTCCGGGATCAACGACATAGGTGACGTCCATGCCCTGCTTGGCATGATCCACAATCAGCTTGCGGTCCAGCAGGCGGGCATAGGCATAGCCCTTTTCCGCCAGGCGCGGCAGGATGCGGCCTTCGGCATCCACCACTGCCGGGGCACGCGCATCCGACCCGATGGCAAGACCCAGCGCGTCCGGTGTGGGCGCGCCATCGGGCAGGGGCTGTTCATTTGGCCCGGCAATGGCGACCGTTGTCACCTTGTACCGTGCCCCCTCCTCCACCCGGATCAGGACCTTGGCGGGCACCACATCGACATCGATCTCCGCATCGACAATGGCGTCATAGAACCCTTCGGACCGTAAGGCGGCCCGGAACCGGTCCAGATCGGCATCGGCCCGACGGCCTAGGCCGATGGGCGAAGGCGGCGGGTCTTCCTTCAAGGCGACAAGGCTGGAGACTTCGGTCAGCAGTTTCGACAGGTGCGGATGATCATCCACCCCTTCGATCACCACCTCATACTTCGTCTCCTGGGCATGGATGGGCTCCGCCGCCAGGGCAGCCGCCGCCATCAGCATCCATTTTTGCCATCTGCCTTGGCTCATTATCCTCCCCCGGTTGCCGCCATGGTGGCATGGGCCGGGGGCGGCTTTCCAGGGGTAAGGCACAGGCGCTTTGGTGTTAGGCCAACGGGCATGGGATGGGCTGGCGGGGGATGGTGGCATGCCTGACGCCTTTCCCGCCAACCCCTTGAAGGAACCTTAACCGCGATCCGACGAAACGCAGGGCAGCCCCACCTTCTGCACCCTACCGAAGCCATTGCGAAACGATTATATTGCGTCGCGAAACAGCCCGGCCACCCTTGTTCCCGTTCCCTTCGAACGCTGACAGGGTGGCCGGGCGTTTTTCATGCGCGAACCCCGATCCGGCGGACATAGTCATTGGGCGGCGCGCGACCAGCACCAGGCACGCAGGACCGTACCCATGCAATTGCGCAATATCGCCATCATCGCCCACGTCGATCATGGCAAGACCACCCTCGTCGACATGCTGCTGAAGCAGTCCGGCACTTTCCGTGAAAACCAGCAGGTCGCCGAGCGCGCCATGGACAGCAACGACCTGGAGCGTGAGCGCGGCATCACGATCCTGGCCAAGTGCACGTCCGTTGTCTGGAACGACGTCCGCATCAACATCGTCGATACGCCGGGCCACGCCGATTTCGGCGGCGAGGTGGAGCGTATCCTGAACATGGTGGACGGCGTCTGCCTGCTGGTGGATAGCGCCGAAGGCCCGCTGCCGCAGACCAAGTTCGTGCTGGGCAAGGCCCTGAAGCTGGGCATGCGCCCGATGGTCGTCGTCAACAAGATCGACCGTCAGGATGCGCGTCCCGACGAAGTGCATAACGAGATTTTCGACCTGTTCGCCTCGCTGGACGCCACCGACGAGCAGCTGGACTTCCCGACCCTGTTCGCCTCCGGTCGCAATGGCTGGGCCGTCAACAGCCTGGATGACGAGCGCAAGGATCTGACCCCGCTGTTCGAGCTGGTGGTCAACCACGTACCGGCCCCCAAGGTCGGCAGCGTGGACGAGCCGTTCACCATGCTGGCCACCACCCTGGAAGCCAACCCGTATCTGGGCCGTATCCTGACGGGCCGCATCCAGTCCGGTCGCGTCAAGACCAACATGGCCATCAAGGCCCTGTCCCGCGACGGCAAGCTGATCGAGCAGGGCCGCGCGTCGAAGGTTCTGGCCTTCCGCGGTCTGGAGCGCGTGCCGGTCGAAGAGGCGCAGGCCGGTGACATCGTCGCCATCGCCGGTCTGGTGAAGACCACTGTTGCCGACAGCATCGTCGACATGAGCGTCGAGAACGCCCTGCCGGCGCAGCCGATCGACCCGCCGACCCTGGCCATGACCTTCTCGGTCAATGACTCACCCCTGGCCGGTCGCGAAGGTGACAAGGTCACCAGCCGCATGATCCGCGACCGTCTGATGCGCGAAGCCGAAGGCAATGTCGCCCTGCGCATCCGCGAAACCGAGAATGCCGATGCGTTCGAAGTGGCGGGCCGTGGCGAATTGCAGCTGGGCATCCTGATCGAAACCATGCGCCGCGAAGGCTTCGAGCTGTCGATCAGCCGTCCGCGCGTGGTCATGAAGACCGACACCAATGGTCAGCGTCTGGAGCCGATCGAGGAAGTCGTCGTCGACGTGGACGAGGATTTCTCCGGCGTCGTCGTGCAGAAGATCGCCGAGCGTAAGGGCGAGATGCTGGAAATGCGTCCGTCGGGCGCCGGCAAGGTCCGTCTGGTGTTCCACGTCCCCTCGCGCGGCCTGATCGGTTACCAGGGCGAGTTCCTGACCGACACCCGTGGCACCGGCGTCATCAACCGCCTGTTCCATGATTACGCCCCCTACAAGGGCCCGATCCCCGGCCGCCGCAACGGCGTGCTGATCTCCAACGCCGAGGGCGAGGCCGTGGCCTATGCCCTGTGGAACCTGGAAGATCGCGGGCCCATGATGATCGAGCCCGGCTGGAAGGTCTATGAAGGCATGATCGTGGGTGAGCATACCCGCGAGAACGACCTGGAAGTGAATGTTCAGAAGGGCAAGAAGCTCACGAACATCCGCACCACCAGCAAGGATGAAGCCGTCGTCCTGACGCCGCCCATCCGCATGTCCTTGGAAAAGGCCCTGTCCTACATCCAGGACGACGAGCTGGTCGAGGTTACGCCGAAGTCGATCCGCCTGCGCAAGAAGCTGCTGGACCCGAACGACCGCAAGCGCGCCGAGCGTCAGGCCGAAGCCGGCTGATCGCTGGTTCTGGTTTGAAAAGACGAAGGGGAGGCCTGGAAACAGGCCTCCCCTTTTTGTTTTAGGGGTGGGCGGCGGCCTTGGTCCTGTGGCAGGAAATGTTATGATACGGTCCTAAGGCAGTGCCCGAAGGAGGCCGATCATGCAGGTATCTGTTACCGGACCCTGGGCAGGGTTTATTGACGAGGCCGTCGCTTCCGGCGAGTTCGACAGCCCGGACGCCGTTGTCGCGGCGGGCCTTTCCCTACTTAAATCCCGTGAAGCCCGGCTAACCGAATTGCGCCGTATCGTGGACGACGCCCTCGCAGAAGGTGGTGAGCTTTCGGAGGAAGAGGTTGACGCGGTCCTTGCCGAACGGATCAGGGAATTGCAGGCCAGCGGCCTTTAGGCCATGCGGCGGCTATTCTATACAAGTGCGGCTTCACGCGATCTTGCCGATATCCTGTCATACCTAGCCGAAAGAGCAGGTGAGACGAAGCCAGCCCTGCATTTCGTTCAGCGGCTGAGGGCGCAGTGCCAGAAACTAGCGGAACTGCCGGGAACCCTGGGACGCCCCCGCGATGATATTCGCTCAGGCATCCGCAGCTTTGCCTATCGCGGCTATATCATTCTTTTCCGATATGAAGATGACAGTCTGCATATCATCAGCATTATAGAGGGGCATCGGGATATCGACGCCTTGATGAAAGGATGACGCCCCCAAATCCGTCCAAATCATGGCGGAAGGCCTCCCGGATACCGGCTTAAATGGCCCCTTCCGGCCCGGCCCCATCCTTGCCGCCCCATAATCGACATGAAATGCTCTTTTCCTCAAAGGGGCACCACGCCTCGACCTTCGGGGGAGCGGGATGGCGAACCGGGTGAAGCAGATGGCCGACATGCATATCGGCCGGCATCTGAGCTATAGCGACAGCGAGCGGCGGGCGGATGAGACGCGCGGGGCCCGCGACGGGGAGAAGGGTTTTCCGCCGCTGGATGCGCCACAGAACCCCGTGCAGGATCAGGTTCTGGCCCAGGTCACCGCCGATTTCGCCGCCTATGAGAAGGCGCGCCTGACCTATCTGTCGGAACTGGACATCGCCGAGCAGCAGAAGCTGAAGGAACGGGACGAGGATCTGGTCAATCGCCGCCGCACCCTTCAGGATGAAAAACAGCGCGCCCTGAACGACCTGTCGCACAAGGTCGGGCCCGACAGCCCCGAATTCCGTGACCTGACCGAACGCAAGTCGGAAGCCGTCGCCGCCGTCGCCAGGTTGCAGGCGGAACTGGCCCGGCCCCTGCGCGTCTCCATGGTCTGGGCCTATCCGTTTCTGATGCTGCTGGTCTGTCTGGCCGAGGTGCCGGTCAACCGCATGGCGTTCGAGTTCTTCTTTCAGGAGACGCCGCTTCTGTCCCTGTTCATCTCGCTGATCATCGGCGGGGTGCTGGCCCTGTTCGCGCATTTCATCGGCCTGTGGCTGAAGCAGGCGAACCAGCATGAACGGATGCAGGCGCGGCTTTCCTATTATGCCGGTGCCGCCGTTCTGGCCGGACTGTCGGGCACGCTGGTCTATTTCATCGCGGCGGTGCGCGAACATTTCCTGCGCCTGCTGGAGGCGGACACCAACAGCTCCTTCGCCGATCTGCTGCGCCAGGGCGACCTGACCAGCACGGCGGCACAGGTGACGGGCACGGAACTGGGTTCCGCCGGCTGGACCCTGCTGGTCATCAATCTGGTGATCCTGACGGTCGGCGTCGTCGCGTCCTTCGTGCGGCATGATCCGCACCCGGATTATGAACGCCTGACCCGCAAGGCCGAAAAGGCCCGCAAGCGCGTGACCGGTCGGGAAACTGACTATAACAAGCAGCGTATGCAGGCGACGCGCAAATATGACGACATGATCGCCGCCCTGAACCGGCAGATCGAACAACTGGAAAAGGACATCGCCACCATCCAGGCCGACCGCAAATCCGCCGGCGCCGATTATGAACAGAGCCTGCGCCAGCTGGGCATGAACAGCCATAACCGGCTGATCAATTACCGCATCGGCAATCTGCGCGCCCGCAGCGACGGCACACCCGCCTGCCTGCGCGAAATCCCATCCGCCTTGCAGATCAGCGCGCAATTGCTGCGGGCGGTGCGGGGATGAGGCTGGGGCAGCTCCTGCTTCTCCTGGCGCTGCTGGCCGGTCTGGCGCCCGCCGCCCTGGCCGCGCGGCAGGATTACTGCAAGCAGGGCACGGGCACCGTCGCCCTGCTGGTGGACCGCACCACCCCATATGATCAGCAGGATATCGACATCCTGATCGCGGGCCTTGACCGGTTCGTGGGCGAGTTGAAGCCCGGTGACCGGCTGGTGGTCCATACCATCACCGACGATTATGCGGCGTCGGCCCGCAAGTTTGAGGAATGCGTGCCCGGCTGCCCCGAAGGCGGCGGTCTGACGGACTGGATCATGGCCACCTGCAAGCCGACCGTCGCCAAGGCGGAAAACCGGGAGTTCAAACGCCGGCTGGCCCAGGTTCTGATCGGCATGCTGAAGGAGAAGCAGGCCTATCCGCGCTCTGAAATCCTGCGCACCATCGGCAATGTCGCCGAAACCTGGAAGCCGCGCGGGCTGAACCGGATGATCGTCTTCTCCGATCTTCTGGAACATTCCGACCTGCTACCCTATACGGCGCTCTCGGAGGGGCAGCCCGCGAAGAACCTGCGCACCGTCACCGATCAACGGCTTCTGGCGCCGCTGACACAGGTGCAGGTCGACATGTTCGGCTTTGGCCGGGGCCATGACCCTGGCCGCAAGGCGCTGCCCCGCCCCGTGGAGAACCGGGTGCTGGATTTCTGGATCGCCTATCTGAAGGCCAGCGGCGCCAGCAGCATCAGCATCGGCCTCTGGTATGGGGGTGGCGGGGAATAACCGCCCCTCAAGCTTCCATAAACAGATCGCGGCCATCGGCCACGCGCTTCATCATGCTGGCGCGCAGCTTGTTCATGGCGCGGCTTTCCAACTGGCGGACGCGTTCCTTGGACACGCCAAGCGCACGGCCCAACTCTTCCAGCGTCGCCCCTTCGTCGCGCAGGCGGCGTTCGGCGATGATCTGGCGTTCGCGCGGCGACAGTTCGCCCAGCGCTTCGGCCAGCCACTTGGACCGCATGCGCCCGTCGCGCATGCCGATCACCACATCCTCGGGGTTGGGGCGGCTGTCGGGCAGGATGTCCTGCCATTCCGCTTCGCCATCCATGACCATGGTGGCATTCAACGACTGGTCACAGGCGGCCAGCCGCATCTCCATCGTCTCCACCTCACGGGCGTCGATATCCAGTTCTCGGGCAATCTGCTGGCGCGCGTCGGTGGACAGATGATCGGACGAGGGATTGTCGGCGATCTTGGCGCGCAAGCGGCGCAGGTTGAAGAACAACGACTTCTGCGCCGCCGTGGTTCCGGTACGCACGATGGACCAGTTGCGAAGGATATGATCCTGCATGGCCGACCGTATCCACCAAGCGGCATAGGTGGAGAAGCGGACGTCGCGTTCCGGCTCGAACCGGCCCGCCGCCTGCATCAGGCCGACATTGCCTTCCTGCACCAGATCGCCCATGGGAATGCCGTAATGGCGGAAACGCGTAGCGGTGGAGATCACGAGACGGGTGTAGGAACGCACCAGCTCATGCAGCGCCTTCTCGTCCCCCTTCTCCCGCCAGCGGCGGGCCAGATCCAGCTCGTGATCACGGGCCAGCAGCGGTTCTTTCATCGAGGCGCGGATGAAAGCCAGGTTGGCACGCTGGGTTTCGGGATCGTCGATGGACGCCATCGGTCACTCTCCGTCGCTGGATCAGGGGGGGGCATGTGCCCTTGCTTGATCCTTGGTACGGAGGCGAAGGACGGTTGGATCAACCGTCCTGAAAATTTTTCAGGCTTCGGCCAATTCCAGCATCTGCCCGTCGGGGGCAAAGCAGGCACAGATCAGGCGGCCACCGAAGCCGGCCCCACCATCCAGGCTAGCCGTGAAATCGGTGACGGTCGGGCCCGGCCCATGGGTCGGGTCATAACCGCGCACGACACGGCGAAAACCATTATAGGGTTCCACGATGCGGGCAAAGGAACTGCCGCCCCACCAGAAGATGTCGGCCTGCATATGCAGCGGTTTGGCGGGGTCCAGCCCGGCATTAACGAACAGCAGCTCCGTCGGTGCCCCGTCCGGCGCGCTGGTATATGCGCAGCGGCGCACCGCACTCAGCAGATTGTCATGGCCCGGCGCGGCGCGCATGGCGGCGCGCAGTTCCCCGGTCCAGCGGGCCAGCGTCACGGCCCCTTCCTTGGCCGACACCAGCCCATATTGGGCATTGCCGCCATAGGCCGCCAGCGTGGTGTCCAGCCCCTGCCCGATCATCCATTGCAGCACGGCGGCGGGGTCTGGCGCGAACTGAAGCTGCAACAGCTTCTGCCACATCTCCTCCTGCCCGCCGCGCAAGTAAACGATGTCGGTCGCCACCACGCCGCGCCGCGCCATGATCTCGCGCCGGAAGGACAGCAATTCCTCAATCGTCTCGCGCACGGCCACGCCCCGGCCGATCATGTTACCCAGATAGACCAGACGGTCACCGGGCAGGAAGCGCTTGCCGACATCATCATGCAGGGCCGCCAGACGCGCCGCCTCGCCATGGATGGCACCCACCGCCCACACGCGGCGTGGCCGACCCAGCAAGGCATATTTGCGATCATCCGACATGGGGTCCCGGCAGGTTTTTCTTGGCAAAGCCAGTGTAGGGCGTGCGGCGGCGCAAAAAAAGGGGCGTTCAACAAGTGAACGCCCCTTTCATACTAAATATCCCGATTTTTTAACAGCGGGATGCTTGATCTTGTGGGTGTACCCCGATCAAGCCGCCTTGCTCAGCACGGCTTCCAGCTTTTCGGTGGCCTTGCGCTCGTCGATCTTCTCGACGACGGCCAGCTCACGGGCCAGACGCTCCAGAGCGGCATGATAAATCTGACGCTCGCTGTAGGACTGGTCGGACTGGTCTTCACCGCGATACAGGTCGCGCACGACCTCCGCGATGGAAACCGGGTCGCCGGAATTGATCTTCGCTTCATATTCCTGGGCGCGGCGGCTCCACATGATGCGCTTGATCTTGCTGGGGCCCTGCAGGGTCTCCATGGCGGCCTTGATCCGGTCCTTGGTGGACAGGCGGCGCAGGCCGGAGGCCTTGGCCTTCGCCACCGGAACCTTCAACGTCATCCGTTCCTTTTCGAACTGGATGGCGTACAGCGTCACGCTCATGTCGGCGATGCTGTGGGTCTCGATCCCGATGATCTGTCCCACGCCGTGGGCCGGATACACAACGTGATCCCCGGTGGTGAAATCTAGGCTTTCGGACATGTCGGTTGCTCTCTTCTTCCGCGCGGGGCTGCGCGCCACGGGAACAAAAATGATAGGGGCCCCGACCGCACAGGCAGCGGGACCTCTCCTGACGAAACACTACGATGGCGAAAGCGGTCGGCACATCAAGCCACGATCACGGGCGCCGTGCCGATCCTCGCTCGACTGAATATAGTCGATGTTACGTCCACATGACAGAGGCGGAACGCGTTGTTCGCCATAAGTTCCGCGCAGAGCGCGTTATGTCGGTCATGCGCCCATCGCATGGGCATTAGCGGACTTCTTAACGACCGGTCAATAATTTTTGCCGGTACGCGCGGGCCACCGGGGAAACCGGTGGCCCGTCCATATCCTTACTTCCCCGGCTTGGGGCTGAAATGCTTCTCGAACTTGTCGGGCACGCCCTTCCAGGCGTCGGCGTCGGGCAGCGGGTCCTTGCGACGATTGATGACGGGCCACTGCCCGGCATATTCGCGGTTCATGGCCAGCCACTGTTCGGCGCGCGGGTCGGTGTCGGGCAGAATGGCCTCCGCCGGGCATTCCGGCTCGCACACGCCGCAATCGATGCATTCATCGGGATGGATGACCAGCGTGTTCTCACCCTCGTAGAAGCAGTCGACGGGGCAGACTTCAACGCAGTCAGTGTACTTGCACTTGATGCAGGCCTCGGTAACGACGTAGGGCATCCCCGGAACTCCAAAAAGCGTGACGCACGCAATCGATATAATCAGCGCCACAGGTAGACAATCCGGCAGACGCGCGCAACTGCTTGCTTGGTCTGACCCGGCATGCAGGACGAAATGGGCTTGGCGCACCGGCCCCCGCCCCCTACCTTTGGCCCCATGATGATCGATGAAAAACGCCACGCCCCCGCCACGCTGCGTAACCGGCAACCGCTGTTGGATGCCCTGCGCCCGTATCTGCCGGAAACCGGCCTGCTGCTGGAAATTGCCAGCGGCAGCGGGGAACATGCGGTTTTCCTGGCCGAGAACCTGCCAGCCCTGACCTTCCAGCCGAGCGACCCCGACGAAGATGCCCGCGCCAGCATTCGCGCCTGGGCGGGGGAATCCGGCCTGCCCAACCTGTGCCCACCGCTGGCCCTGGACGCCGCCCGCCCCGATACTTGGCCCGATATACGGCCCGACGCTATCTTGTGCGTGAACATGATCCATATCGCACCCTGGAATGCCGCCATCGGCCTGTTCACGGGTGCGGGCCGTCTGCTGCAACCAGGTGCGCCGCTCTGCCTTTATGGCCCCTATAAACGGGGTGGGCATCATACGGCTGACAGCAACGCCGCCTTCGATGCCGATCTGAAGGCCCGCAACCCGGCCTGGGGCGTGCGCGATCTGGAGCAGGTGACGGACCTCGCCGCCGCCAACGGTTTCACCGGGCCGGAGATCATTCAGATGCCCGCCAACAACCTGACCGTCATCTTCCGCCGCACCTGACCGGGGACGGCAGAGGCGGTGGAATGGCTGACTTTCTGGCCGGTCTCTGCTACAATGGCTTTCTCAACGCCCTTCCCCTGTCCGCTGCAATCCGACGCGCTTGGCGTTCGGATCGGGTAAGGCATGAACCATGAAACACCCTTTTATTTTCTGTTACATCTGGTTGCAGGGGCACCCGCACTCGGAGGGGCGAAGGCCCGAACTCTGAAACACCCCTATGTTTTCTGTTGCATCTGGTTGCACGGGATCATGATCGCGCCAACAGCCTCGTTGTATTCTATCAGACATAACGATAATCTGCTGCTACCTTCCGTCAGGTCAGGATGCACCATGGCCCGTTTCCGCCTTTCCTCCCTCCTCCTTGCCCTGTCCCTGGCCTTCGCACCGGCAGTCTGGGCAAAGGACACGACCGTCTATGCCGCAGCCAGCCTGAAGACGGCATTGGATGAGGCATTGGTGGCCTACAAGGCGCAGACGGGCAGCACCGCCACCGCCGCCTATGCCGCCAGTTCTGCCCTGGCCAAACAGATCGAGGCGGGGGCACCGGCGGATATCTTCATCTCCGCCGATCAGGAATGGATGGATCATCTGGTCAAGGCCGGGCTGGTACAGGCCGACAGCCGCTTCACCTTCCTGGGCAATCAACTGGTGCTGGTCATGGAACGGTCGCAGGCAAGGCGCCTGACCATTGACGGCAATCTGGATATCGCCGCCCTGCTGAATGGCCGGCGGCTGGCCGTGGGCGATGTCAAGGCCGTACCGGCGGGCCGCTATGCAAAGGCGGCGCTGACCAAGCTGGGCCTGTGGTCCCAGGTATCGGACAAGCTGGCACCCGCCGAGAATGTCCGCGCCGCCCTGGCGCTGGTGGCGCGGGGGGAGGCCGGGGCCGGCATCGTCTATGCCACCGACGCGCGGGTTGAACCCGGCGTGGCCATTGTCGGCGTCTTCCCCGCCGACAGCCACGCCCCGATCGAGTATCCTGTTGCCCTGCTGAAGGGGGCGGACAAGGCCGCCAGCCAGCCGCTGCTGGATTTCCTGAAGACAGACGAAGGGCGGCGTCACTTCATCAATCAGGGCTTCACGGTGCTGACCAAATAATGGGGACCTTCACGGCGGAGGAAATGACGGCCATCTGGCTGTCGGTAAAGGTGGCCTGCTGGGCCACCGCCATCAGCCTGGGGCCGGGTATCCTGGTCGCCTGGCTGCTGGCCCGCCGGTCCTTTCCGGGCCGTATCCTGCTGGATGCGCTGGTACACCTGCCCCTGGTCCTGCCGCCGGTTGTCACGGGCTACCTGCTGCTGCTGCTGTTCGGGCGCAAGGGGCCGGTGGGGCAGGTTCTGGCCGAATTCGGGATCGTGTTCGCCTTCAATTGGACCGGGGCGGTCCTGGCCTGTTCGGTCATGGCGTTTCCCCTGCTGGTCCGCGCCATCCGCCTGTCGATGGAGGCTGTGGATACACGGCTGGAGGATGCGGCGGCCGGGCTGGGTGCCCCGCCCTGGGCCGTGTTCCTGACCGTCACCTTGCCCTTGTCCCTGCCCGGTATCCTGTCCGGCGCCATCCTGTGCTTTGCCAAGGCGCTGGGGGAATTCGGGGCCACCATCACCTTCGTCGCGGCCATTCCCGGCGTCACACAGACCCTACCCGCCGCCATTTACGGGCTGACGCAGGTGCCGGGCGGCGACGCGGCGGCCCTGCGCCTGACCCTGGTCGCCGCCCTGATCGCCGTCATCGCGGTGACAACCAGCGAATTGCTGGCGCGCCGCGTGCGCCGGCGGGTGGAGGGACGCGATGCTTGACCTGTCGCTGACCCACCGTATCGGGACCTTCACGCTAACCGCCGACCTGTCCATCGGCCCCGGCGTCACGGCCATCACCGGCCCGTCCGGTGCCGGCAAGACCACGCTTCTATCCCTGATCGCGGGCCTGTCGCGCCCCTCTGCGGGCCGGATCGTGCTGGATGGAAATGTCCTGGTCGATACGGGTCACCGGACCTGGCTGCCCCCCCACCGCCGCCATGTCGGGCAGGTGTTTCAGGAGGCGCGCCTGTTCCCCCACCTGAATGTCCGCCACAATCTTCTCTATGGACGGCTGTTTGGCGGACGCGGGCGGGACGGACCGACCCTGGATACCATCATCGACCTGTTGGACATCGCGCCGCTTCTGCACCGCCGCCCCCGCGACCTGTCGGGCGGGGAACGCCAACGCGTGGCCATCGGCCGGGCGCTGTTGTCCAACCCGTCGCTGCTGCTGCTGGACGAGCCTCTTTCGGCCCTGGACCCCGCCCGCAAGGCCGAACTGCTGCCCTACCTGCAGCGCCTGCGCGACGGCACCGGCCTGCCCATGCTCTACGTCACCCACCAACGCGAGGAGGTGGCGGCCCTGGCCACGGCGTGGCTGCGGGTCGAACAGGGGGTGGTGGCGATGGATCAATAACCCACCGTCACCCTCGTCTCTGGCCCATGCCCCAGCACCCCCAGCAGCGCGTCGAGCAGACCCGATGCGCCAAAGCGGAAGGTCGCGGGCGAGGCCCAGCCCGGCCCGCAGATATCATCTGCAAGGGCCAGATACTGCGCCGCCGTCTCGACATCGCGGATGCCGCCCGACGCCTTGAAGCCCACGGGCCGCCCGGCCTCGCGACAGGCGGTCAGCATGATGCGGGCCGCCCCCGGCGTGGCGCCCGCCGGCACCTTGCCGGTGGAGGTTTTCAGAAAATCCGCCCCGGCAGCCACCGCCACCTGGGCGGCGCGTTCGATAAGGGCTGGCTTGGCCAGCACCCCGCTTTCCAGGATGACCTTCATAGTCGCAGGCCCACAGGCCTCCCGGCAGGCGGCCAGATGGTCCAAGGCCCGCTGGTCACCGCCCATCCCGGCCATGACGGCGGCATAGGGCATGACCACGTCGATCTCGTCCGCCCCATCGGCCAGGGCACGGGCGATCTGGTCCACGACCTTTTCCGCCGGCAACGACCCGCCGGGGAAATTGACCACCGTCGCCACCTTCACAGTACTGCCGATCAATGTTTGTTTCGCTTGCGGAACAAAGGATGACCAAAGGCAGACCGCCGCCACATTCCCCGCCGGCGTCACCGCCCTGGCGCACAGGGCGGCGGTGCTGTCGGCGTCATCCGCGTCATTCAGGCTGGTCAGATCCAACAATGGTAGGACACGAAGGGCAATATCAACAAGGGTCATTTCGGTACCGGACATATTAGAATCCCAGATTGTCGGGACCAAAGCTGAAGGGCAGCAACTCGCCCAGGGTAAAGCTGCGGCGATGGCCGCCGGCATCATAGACATGGATGGGCGTGTCGGGGCCGGCAAATTCCCGGATGCGCTGACGGCAACCGCCGCAGGGCGTGCACATCAGGCCGGACCCGGCTTCCCCACCCACCACCACGATCTCGGCGATGCGGCGGTCGCCGGCGGCCACCATCAGACCGATGGCCGTGGCCTCGGCGCATTGGCCCTGCGGATAGGCAGCATTCTCGACATTGCAGCCGGCATGGATGCGCCCGCTTTCCGACCGGATGGCCGCCCCCACCTTGAACCCTGAATAGGGGGAATGGGAATAGGCGCGGGTGGCGAGGGCGGCGGCGAACAGGTCGGGGGCAGGACTGGTCATGAGAACCTTTAGGGATCGAAATGGTCAGGGGCGCAGCATAGGCGCTCGGGCCGCCACGTTCCATACATGAACAAACCTCATCACCCGATGTGCCATTCCCGGCACCGGGGACTTGGCAAGCCTGCTGGCAGGGCCGAACATGCCAGGCGGAAATCAGACAAGGCAGGGGAGCAAATGATGATCGCCACCATCCTGGTGCCACCCATCATGGAAATCGGCGGCGGGGCCGTGCAGCGGCTGGCGGGGGTTCTGGCCCGGCTGGGTGTGCGCCGGCCCCTGCTGGTCACCGATCCCTTCATGCGCGACCATGGCCATGCCAACCGGGTGCTGGTCCCTTTGCGGGACGCGGGCCTCAATCCCGGCCTGTTCGCCGACACCGTGCCCGATCCTACCACCGATGTCATCGCCGCCGGTGCCACCCTGCTGCGCGATGGCGGCTATGACGGGATGATCGCGCTGGGCGGCGGGTCGCCCATCGACACCGCCAAGGCCATGGCCGTGCTGGCCGCCAATGGCGGCCGCATGCGCGACTACAAGGTGCCGAACCCGATCCCGACGCCTTGCATGCCCGTCATCGCCATCCCCACCACCGCCGGCACCGGGTCGGAGGTGACGCGCTTCACCGTCATCACCGACACCGAAACAGATGAGAAGATGCTGATTGCGGGGCCGGGTCTGGTGCCCGCCGCCGCCATCATCGATTATGAGCTGACCCTGTCCTGTCCCCCGCGCCTGACCGCCGATACCGGCATCGACGCCCTGACCCACGCGATTGAGGCCTATGTCAGCGTGAAGGCCAGCCTCTTCACCGATGCCATGGCCATCGCCGCAATGGGCCATATCGCGCCTTGGATCCGCACTGCCTGCGCCGATCCTGCCGACAGGGCCGCGCGGGAGAATATGATGCTGGGCGCCACCTTGGCCGGCATGGCCTTTTCCAACGCATCGGTCGCCCTGGTGCATGGGATGAGCCGGCCCATCGGCGCCTTCTTCCATGTGCCGCACGGCCTGTCCAACGCCATGCTGCTGCCCGCCGTCACGGCCTGGTCACTGCCGGGCGCCATCACCCGCTATGCCGACTGCGCCCGCGCCATCGGGGCGGCGGAACCGGGACAGGATGATAAGGCGGCGGCAGGCGAACTGGTCGCGGCCCTGCGCCGCCTGAACGCGGACCTGCAGGTCCCCACACCCAAACAGTACGGCATCGATGCCGCCCGCTGGGACAGTCTGCTGCCCCTCATGGCCGAACAGGCCCTGGCATCGGGCAGCCCCAACAACAACCCACGCGTGCCAACCGTGGCGGAGATGGTGGCGCTGTATCGGGAAAGCTGGGTCTGACCCTGCCTACAAAAAGCAGTCAGGCCCCCGCCCACCCGCTGGATCACAGGCCACCATGGCCTGCGGTGACGGTGCAATGACCATACGATCACCCGGTTTGGTCACAGCCAGGATGGGCAGCATGTCGCCCAACTGTACCGCCACGCAGCCCGCCGTGGGGCCGTAGCCGGCGTCGGTCAGGTGGAAAAACACCGCACTGCCCATGCCCGGCACCGGCGGGTCGTCATTGTGACCCAGGATGACGACGATGTCGTAAACAAGGCTGTCCAGCCACAATTCCTCCCGGCTGGCCGCAAAGGGCAGCTTCACGGGGCGGTTATAGTCGGGATGGGCGGGGTCATCGCACCAGCCATCATCCCGGTTGATTACCGACACGGGCAGACCCGTCACGGGCGGGGCCAGCCGGTCGGCGCGGTAGAGCACGCGGCGCAGGGTGAAGGCCCCAACAGGCGTGCCGCCATCCCCTTCCCGCTTATCCAGCCGGATGCCCGTCCGCCCCACGGCACAGCGCACGCTGGTGCCGTTCCAGGTCAGGATGTGCTGGCCGTCAGCGGCCTTGGCGACATGGATATCCATGGGCACCCTCAAGAAGTCGGGGCGGCGGGGGCGAAGGTCTGCGGGGCGGGGTCGACCGGGGTGGTGCCGGTGCGCGTCACCTCCATCACGGCCAGACCGCGTTCCGCCGTGCCGGTCGGCAGCAGGCGGAAAATCCCCTCCGCCCCGGCAAAGCCGTTGGCATTGGTCAGGGCCGGCACGGTAAAGCCCGCCCCACCCTTGGCCAGCACGGCGGACAGCGCCGTAGCGTCATAGGCCAGCGTGGCCAGTCGGTGCGGGCGATAGCCGAAGGTCTGCTGGAACCGCACCTCGAACGCGTCGCGCCCTTCCGGGGCGGGGGCCGCGAACCAGCCACCGACCAGTGCTGCCTCCCGGCCCAGCCCCGCCTCATCCCACAGGCCTGTGCCCAGCATGCGGACGGGACCCGGATCGATGTCGAAGAAGGGGAACAGGGCCGCCAGTTCGCGCAAGGTCTGCCCGCCTTCGGCAATCAAAACGGCATCGAAGGGCAGCGGCCCGAACGTGTCGGCATTGGACAAGCGGCGCAATGCCGCCAGCGACTCGGGATCGCCCAGCGCGGTCAGGCGCGCCCGTTCGGCACCCAATGCGGCCTGACGCTGATCGAAATCCGACAGGTTCTTGACCAGTTCCGTCAAGTTGGTGGCGCCCGCCGTGTAGCGTTCGACCTTGGTCACCGTGCCGCCCGCCTGCTCCACCGCGTCGCGCAGCGACTGCACCGCCGCATCGCCATAGGGGGTGGACGGGGCCACCACGCCGAACCGCATCAGGCCGCGCGCCATCGACAATCCGACCACACGCCGCACCTGTTCCTGCGGCTGGAAACCCAGCGTCCAGACGCCGCCGCCCGCCACGTTCCAGTCGCTGGAGAAGGACAGGACAGGCTTGCCGGCCTGGGCCGCCACAGGCTTGACCGCCGCGGCTTCCGCGCCGAACAGGGGCCCCAGGATCACGCCCGCCCCTTCCTCGATCAAACCTTGTGCAGCAGTGGCGGCGATGCCGGGGCTGCCCTGCGTATCGCGGGGCAACAGGGTGAATTTATCGTCCCCCAGATCGAACAGCGCCATCTGTGCGGCGTCCAGCATGGACTGGCCCAGGGCAGCATTGGCACCCGTCAAGGGCAGCAGCAGGCCGACGCGGATCTTGTCATCCTTGGGGGCCGTCGGCTGTGCGGTCACGGGCGGCGGCGGGGCAACGGGGGGCGGGGCCACCTGCGGCGGGGGTTGCGGGGTGGGGGCCGGGGCCGGTACGCTGCCAGGGCTGGCGCACCCCGCCAGCAGCCCGACGCAGGCCGCCAGCGTCACCAGCCACGACGCCCCGCGCCGATCTTCCATCCCACGCATTCGGAACCCCTTCCCTTTGACGTCACCCAGCATGGACGACCAACCCGACCAAGACGCCGACCTGGACGGGGAATTCCCCGAGGAAGGCGATGATGATGTGGTGGCGCAGCCTACCGGCAGCAGCGCCATCCGTAAACCTGGGGCGGGGCTTTACATCGTCGCCACCCCCATCGGCAATGCCGGTGATATCACCCTGCGCGCGCTCGACATCCTGCGCGGTGTCGATGCGATCGCGTGCGAGGATACGCGCGTCACCGGTAAATTGCTGCGCCGATACGGCATCCGCACCCGTATGCTGCCCTATCATGACCATAACGCGGCGAAGATGCGGCCGGTCCTGCTGGACAAGGTGGCCAACGGACAGGCCATTGCGCTGGTGTCGGATGCCGGCACCCCGCTGGTCAGCGATCCCGGCTTCAAGCTGGTGCGGGAGGCGAAGGACAGGGGCCTTTCCCTGACCCATCTGCCCGGTGCCAATGCCGCCATCACGGCCCTGGTCTTGTCGGGCCTGCCCAGCGACCGCTTCCTGTTCGGCGGTTTCCTGCCCGCCAAATCGGCGGCACGGCGGACGGAGCTGGAGCTGTTCCGCACCCTGCCCGCCACCCTGATCTTCTATGAATCGGCCCAGCGTCTGGCCGAGATGCTGGCCGATGTGACCGCCAGCCTGGGCAACCGCGAGGTCGCGGTAGCGCGGGAGTTGACCAAGCTGTTCGAGGAGGTGCGGCGGGGTCCGGCATCCGACCTGTCCGCGCACTATACCGAGAAGGGGCCGCCCAAGGGCGAGGTGGTTGTGGTCATCGGCCCCCCCGCCGAAGGCGCCGCCGCCAGCGACGCCGCCGACATGGACAGCCTGCTGAAACAGGCTCTATCCGGCGGGATGAGTGTGCGTGACGCTGCCGCCCATGTCGCCACCATCACGGGCCAGCCCAAGAAACAGGTCTATGCGCGGGCCCTGCAACTGGGGACGGGGGGCGATGGCGCGGTCCCGTGACCAGCTTGACCGCCGCCGCGCCGAACGGCTGGGCCGCATCGCCGAATGGCTGTGCTGTCTGGTCCTGTGGCTGAAGGGCTACCGTATCCTGGCCACGCGCCTGCGCCTGCCCATGGGTGAGATCGACATCATTGCCACCAAGCGCAACGTGCTGGCGGTGGTGGAGGTGAAGGCGCGGCGGAACATGGTCCTGGCCCTGTCCTCCCTGCCGCGCACCAGCTGGCGCCGGCGTTATGCAGCCATCAGCCAGTTCGTGGCCCACCGCCCGCATCTGGCCCATTACGCCATCCGCTTTGACCTGATGGCCGTCCTGCCCCGGCGTCTGCCCCGGCATGTGAAGGATGTGTGGCGGGCGGAGGGGCCGTAACTTACGAAACCCGCCGCAGCCGCGCCGCGAAGAACCCGTCCATGCCGCCGATCTCGGCCAGATGGCCCGGCGTGCAGCGGACATAGCCGTCAGCCGTGATCAGGTCGGACAAACCCCCGACCTCGTCCGCTGTCACCGGCACCACCTGCATCTCGGGCCGACGGTAGAGCAGGTTGGTGATCTGGTTCTCGCCCTCTTCCGCCTGAAGCGAGCAGGTGCAATAGACCAGGGTGCCACCGGGCTTCAGCATGTCGACAGCACGATAGAGAAGGCGGGACTGGATACGGCCCAGCTTCTCCACATCCTCTTCCGACTTCAGTCGCGCCACGTCGGGGTGACGGCGGATGGTGCCGGTGGCCGAACAGGGGGCGTCCAGAAGGACGGCATCCACCACGGCATCGGGCCGCCATTCGGTGGCGTCCGCCGCCACCGTCGTCACCTGTGCCGCCAAACCCAGGCGGGCCATGTTCTCGGTGAGGCGGACCAGCCGCTTGTCGGACCGGTCCACAGCCACGACACGGGCACCGGCGGCGGCCAGTTGCGCTGTCTTGCCGCCGGGTGCCGCGCACAGATCGATGGCATCACGACCCGTCAGGTCACCGAACAGCCGGGCCGGAATGGCGGCAGCCGCGTCCTGCACCCACCAGCCGCCCTCATCAAAGCCGGACAGTTCCGTGACCTGCCCACCGGCGGCACGGCGCAGGCTGCCCGTGGGCAACACGGTCGCCTCCAGCCGTTCGGCCCAGGCGGCGGCATCGCCCTTCACGGTGATATCCAGCGGCGCCTCGCCCAGATGCGTCTCGACGATGGAACGGGTCAGGGCGGTGCCATAGGTCTTGCGCCAGGAAAGCCAAAGCCAGTCGGGCGTGTTCAGACGCCCTGCATCCTGTTCGGCCAGGATGCTGACCCGTTCACGGTCCAGCCGGCGCAGCACGGCATTGATCAGACCCTTATAGGGATGCTGCTTGCGCGCTACCGCCAGTTCCACCGCCGTATCGACGGCGGCATGGGCCGGCGTGCCCAGGAACAGCAGTTGGGCCGCACCCAGACGCAGGATATCCTGCACCACGGCCTTCAATTGCTGGCCCTGCTTGTTCAGGCTGCCCTGGATGGCGGCGTCGATCTGGCCCAGACGGCGCAGGGTGGTGGCCACCAGCATCCGCACAAAGGCGCGGTCGCGCGGCTCCAACGCGCGCAAAGCGCGACTGGCGTCCCAGGCGTCGTCAAACGGCACGCGCTTGGCCAGCACGTTGAACAAAAGGTCAAGGGCCGCCCCGCGCGTCGCAAGCGCGCTATCGGCCGGGCTGGTGGTCGCATCATTCATGGCGTGGGGATGTACCCCGCCCCGCCGCGCTTGTCGAACGCCGATGACGCAAAGGTGCCCGCCGCCCCATACTGGACTTAATCACCACAAGGCACCACATGTACGGGCCGAGCGTTAAGCTGAAAGGAATGAGATCATGGCCATCGAACGCGCCATCCTGGCCGGCGGCTGCTTCTGGGGCATGCAGGATCTGATCCGCAAGGTGCCGGGCGTCGTCGCCACCCGTGTCGGCTATACCGGCGGCGCCCTGACAAACCCCACCTATAAGGATGTGAAGACAGGCCGCACCGGTCATGCAGAGGCCATCGAGATCAGTTTCGACAATGAGAAGCTGACCTATCGCCGCCTGCTGGAATTCTTCTTCCAGATCCATGACCCGACGACCAGCAACCGTCAGGGCAATGATATCGGTAGCCAGTACCGTTCCGCCATCTTCGTGGAAAACGCCGCCCAGGCCGAAACCGCCCGCCATGTGAAGGCGGAGGTGGATGCAAGCGGCCATTGGCCCGGCAAGGTGGTGACGGAAATCACCGATGCCGGCCCCTTCTGGGAGGCCGAAGATTTCCACCAGGATTATCTGGAACGAACGCCCAACGGCTATACCTGCCACTGGGTGCGCCCGGACTGGGTACTGACGGGGCGGTAATGGCGCTGCCCCTGGACGGGGCGCGCCGCTGCGGCTAAAGCATGGGGTGGACATCGTAACCGACAGGGTCACCCCATGCTGTTCGCCATTTCCTGCCTTGATCATCCGAATTCCCTGGACCTGCGGCTGGCCAACCGCCCGACGCATCTGGACTATCTGAATTCCTATCTGGCGCAGATCGTCGTCGCCGGCCCACTGCTGGATGATGCCGGGGAAAAGCCGGTGGGCAGCCTGCTGGTCATGGATTTCGCCGACAAGGCCAGTGCCGAGGCCTTTGCCGCCGGCGACCCCTATGCCAAGGCCGGGCTGTTCCAGTCGGTCAGCATCCGCCCCTATCGCAAGGTTCTGCCGTAAGGCCGTGGCACCCGGAGGGTGCAGGCTGGCGACCGCCGGCCCGCGCCGCGTGGCGCGTAAGCCAAGTTGCCGGATGGCAGCGCCCGGCGCATGAGGGAGCAAAGGAAAAATATCATGGCCTATTGGCTGGTGAAGTCCGAACCGTTCAAATACGCCTGGGACAAGTTCGTGGCCGATGGCCGCACCCACTGGGATGGCGTGCGCAACCATCAGGCAGCCCTGAACCTGAAGACCATGAAGGTGGGCGACCGGGCCTTCTTCTATCACTCGAACGAGGGGTTGGAGATTGTCGGCATCGCGGAGATCGTGCGCGAGGCCTATCCCGACCCGTCCGATCCCGCCGGTCGGTTCGTGATGGTCGATCTGAAGCCCGTGATGCCCGTGAAAAACCCCGTCACCCTGAAGCAGATGAAGGGTGATCCGGCCCTGGCCGAGATGCAGTTGATCAAGCAGTCGCGCCTGTCCGTCTGCCCCGTCACCGATGATCAATGGACCCATATCTGCGCCCTGGCCGGGGTGCCGGCATGAGCGGCGGCCACGTTCTGTGCCGGGTGGAGGAGATCCCCGACGGCACGGCACGCGGCTTCGACTGGCCGAAGGGTGAGGTGAAGGTGAAGATCCTGGTGGCCCGCAAGGGCGACAGGGTCTTCGGCTACCGCAATGCCTGCCCGCATGTCGGCGTGCCCCTGGAAATGGACCAGGACGATTTCATGAGCATTGATGGCCGCTGGCTTCAGTGCAGCACGCACGGTGCCCAGTTCCGGGTGGAAGACGGCATGTGCGTCATCGGCCCCTGCGCCGGTCGCCCGTTACGGTCAGTGCCGCTGACCGTAACGGATGGTGTGGTGGCGGTGGGGGAGTAGCTCCCGTCACCCCGCCTTTCGCATCACATCGCTGAAATCATCCGTCGCCGTGGCAATACGCCGCGACAGGCAGCGCGCGTCCGCCGCCGCATCGGCAAAGCCCGACGCGCCCACCGGCAGGGACGACAGCAGCAGGTTCAAGGTCATCAGACTGGTGCGCAGACCCAGCCGCGCCGGGTCATCGCCGGGGCCCTGACTGCCGCCCTCTTCGGGAATCACCCCACTCATCCCCTGTCCGCCCTGTTTCCATGCAGTGTTATGTAAATCATACCATGCTGTGCAATGGCCCGCACGCAGTATGGCGGCCCCAACATTTCCCCGGAAAAACCGTTGAATGCGTCGAAATGCGCACGCGACGAATGTACATGTTCCAAACTTGAACGCCGATGCTTACATAAATTGCGTGAACGGACAGAACCCACAGGCGCGGTACACGCAAAAAGCCGGGGTTCGGTTCAAGAGATAAGCGGGACCGGTAATCGCCCGCCAACCTTGGGAGAAACAACGCCATGAGCAGCCCAACCTTCTTTCCTGTCACGGAAGATGTGGCCGCAAGCGCCTGGGTCGACGAAGCCAAGTACAAGGCGATGTACGAACAGTCGGTCAAGGACCCGGAAGGTTTCTGGGGCGCGCATGGCAAGCGCATCGACTGGTTCACCCCATACACCAAGGTGAAGAACACCAGCTTTGAGGGCGATGTCTCCATCCGCTGGTTCGAGGATGGCACCACCAACGTCTCCTACAATTGCGTCGATCGGCATCTGGCCACGCGCGGCGATCAAACGGCCATCATCTGGGAAGGCGACAACCCGGCGGAATCGGCCCACATCACCTATCGCGAACTGCATGAGAAGGTCTGCCGTCTGGCCAATGTGCTGAAGGCACAGGGTGTGAAGAAGGGTGACCGCGTCACCATCTACCTGCCCATGATCCCGGAAGCAGCCTATGCGATGCTGGCCTGTGCCCGCGTCGGCGCCATCCATTCCATCGTGTTCGGCGGCTTCTCGCCCGACAGCCTTTATGACCGCATCGTCGATTGCGACAGCAAGCTGGTCATCACCGCCGATGAAGGCCTGCGCGGTGGCCGCAAGGTGCCGCTGAAGGCCAATGTCGACAAGGCGCTGGAGAAGGCGCCGGGCGTCACCTCGGTCATCGTGGTCAAGCGCACGGGCGGCGACATCGCCTGGAAGGACGGTCGCGACCATTGGTATCATGAGGAAACGGCCAAGGTTTCCGCAGATAATGCGCCAGAGGTGATGGGGGCCGAAGACCCGCTGTTCATCCTCTATACCTCCGGCTCGACTGGCAAGCCCAAGGGCGTGCTGCACACGACCGGCGGCTACCTCGTCTATGCCGCCATGACCCATCAATATGTCTTCGACTATCATGACGGCGACATCTACTGGTGTACCGCCGATGTGGGCTGGGTCACGGGCCACAGCTACATCGTCTATGGCCCGCTGGCCAACGGCGCCACGACCCTGATGTTCGAGGGCATCCCCAACTACCCGTCGGTCAGCCGCTTCTGGGAAGTGATCGACAAGCACAAGGTCAATATCTTCTACACGGCCCCCACCGCCATCCGGGCATTGATGCGCGAAGGTGAAGGCCCGGTGAAGAAGACCAGCCGTGCGTCGCTGCGACTGCTGGGTTCAGTGGGCGAACCGATCAATCCGGAGGCTTGGCTGTGGTATCACGGCGTGGTGGGCGATGGCCGCTGCCCCATCGTCGATACCTGGTGGCAGACGGAAACCGGCGGCATCCTGATCACCCCGCTGCCGGGCGCCATCGGTCAGAAGCCGGGATCGGCCACCCTGCCCTTCTTCGGTGTCCAGCCGCAGGTCGTGGATAATGAAGGCACGATCCTGGAAGGGGCCACTGAGGGCAATCTCTGCATCGTGGATAGCTGGCCCGGCCAGATGCGGACCGTCTTCGGCGATCATGAACGCTTCATCCAGACCTATTTCAGCACCTTCAAGGGTAAGTATTTCACGGGCGACGGCTGCCGCCGTGATGAGGATGGCTATTACTGGATCACGGGCCGCGTCGATGACGTGATCAACGTCTCCGGCCACCGCCTGGGCACCGCCGAGATCGAAAGCGCCCTGGTCGCACATCCCAAGGTGGCAGAGGCTGCCGTGGTCGGCTACCCGCACGACCTGAAGGGCCAGGGCATCTATGCCTATGTGACGCTCAACGCCGGGGAGGACCCGACGGAGGAGTTGCGTAAGGAACTGGTCACCTGGGTGCGCAAGGAAATCGGCCCGATCGCCACACCGGACCTGATCCAATGGGCACCGGGCCTGCCCAAGACCCGGTCGGGCAAGATCATGCGCCGCATCCTGCGCAAGATCGCTGCCAACGAACATGAAGCCCTGGGCGACACCAGCACGCTGGCCGACCCGAATGTCGTTCACGATCTGGTCAACAGCCGCATGAACCGCGGCTGAGGCTTAAGAGGTCTTGAGAAAGGCAGGCGGCGGGGGCAACCCCGCCGCCATTGCTGACTTTGGTCACCGTCTTTGTTACAATCTGCTCCCCAACACCATTCCTGCGCTCAGCCCCCGTCGATGCATCTGGCATCGATGTCGGCGGGCCGTGAACGGTGAAACGCCCCTTTATTTTTTGTTTCATCTGGTTGCATCTGGCTGGAGTTGCCTGACAGGCAGCTCCGAATTCAGCAGGTCGAAGACAACAAAAGCAACCCCTGCCTCTGACAGGGTAGGCCTCGAATAGAACGACCTTTGACTTACCTCAGCCCAGATTGATCCCCCGCGCCGCCTCCAGCGTGGCGCCGGCCATGTCGGCACCGTCCAGGACGGTGGCAGACAGGTCGGCACCGGTGAAGTCGACCAGGGTCAGGTCGGCCCCGCGCAGGATGGCAGCGGCCAGTCGGGCACGGACCAGGGAGGTGCGCAGTTCGTGTCCGCGCGCCGTCTTCAGCTTGGAAAGGTTGGCCTTTTCCATATTGGCGTCGATCAGGTTCGCGCGGTCCATGCAGGCGCCGCGCAGATCGGCGAAGCTGAGATTGGTGGAGCGCAGGTCAGCCCCTGACAGCTGTGCCGCCTGCATCTGGGCACCGCGCATGTCGGCGCCGCGCAGATTGGCCCCCGTGGCCTTCATTAAGGTCAGGACGCGGCCTGCCATGTCGGTGCCTGACAGGTCCAGGCCGCTGATATCCAACTGATGGCCGGCTTGCCCGCCAGTCGCCACCCATTGCGCATGGGCGCGCAGCATGGCGTCCAGCCGTTCGGGCGGCGGCGGGCTGTTGGGCACCTCCTCCGGCGGGGGGGGCGCCGGTGGCATGTCGGGCGAAGGCCCGACGCCGCGCTGGGCCGCTTCCTCATCGGTGCGGATGGCGGCCTGCAGGGCCTGGGCCGAAACCTTGGCACCCGACAGGTCGGCCCCGCGCAGGTCGGCATCGGCCAGGTCGGCCCCATCCAGATTGGCCGACTTGAACTGGGCATTGCGCATGTCGACGCGGGCCAGTTGCGCGCCGGCCATGGTGGCGCCGGAGAAATCCGCCTCCCGCGCGCAAGAACCGGTCAGGCGGGCACGCGTCAGGTCGGCATTGATCATGACGGCGGATGAGATGTCGGCGGGCCCGATCTCAAGCCCCAGCACCTTGAAATCGGTGCGCGTGCTGACGGCCATGTTGCCGTCGCGCAGATCGCATTCCACCATCTTGGCGCCGCGCAGGATGGCCCCGCGCAGGCTGGCGGCACGCAGGTCGGTCCGCATCAGCTGCGCGCCCGACAGATCGGCATTGGACAGGTCACAACCGAACAAGTCGGCATAGTCCAGCTTGGCCCCGACAAAGCTGGTGCCGCGTAGGATGGCGCCCGACAGGTTGGCATTGGTCAGGTTGCGGGCATTGAAGGACATGCCCGACAGGTCGAAGAAAGGCAGGCTCAGCTTCGCCCCGCCCTGCATGCCCGACAGGTAGGCCAGATGCCGTTCGCACGCGCGGTCCAGCTGCGCCTGGGACAGGCGCACGCGGGGAGCGACATTGTTGCCGTCTGCGGACATGGCGGCTTACCCGAACAAGGCGTCGATATCGGCCTGCGACACCGTCGCACCCGCTGCCGGTGGCGGCGGGGGTGGTGGGGGAGGCGGCGGAGGAGGAGGTGGTGGTGGGGGAGGCGGCGGCGGAGGGGGCGGTGGCGCCATCTCTTCCTCCGACAATCCCCAGTCGTCCATATTGTTCAGATCATCATTGGCATCGGCCTTGGCGGGCGTCGCCGGGCCATCCAGACTGTCGAACAGGGCGTCGATATTGGCCTGGCTGACGGCCTCCAGCGCGGGACCGTGCAGCAGGTGCTTGTCCGGGCGGTCATCGTCGGGGCGCAGGGCGATAAGGCCGTCGGAACCGACCTTCTTGCTGCCGACCTCCGTATCCTCCACGCCCCAGATCTCGATCATGGTGTTCACGCGCTGCTCGATATAGCGCAGCGTGTTGACAACCTTCGTCGTGCGCTGACCGGTAATGTCCTGGAACGAACAGGCAGTCATGATCTCGATGGTCTGGGCATCGATATCGTTGGTGATGTCGCTGGACGGCAGACGGGAAACCAGGGCCTGAATGCGTTCCGTCGCATTCAGAATATCGGAGGTGGCGCGCTCGGTGGCGGTGACGATGGCGTCCAGTTCGTTCGTGGCCGCCATGATGCGGTTGGCACCGGCATCCATGGGGCGCAGCTGGGCAATCTCCTGCCGCGTCTGCTCGATATAGTTGGAGAGCTGTTTCAGCTCCTCCCGCATGATGTGGATATGCGGGCTCTGGTCGGCCACCGCAGCAGCAGCAGCGCCGCCGGTACCGCCGATCCCCTGCAGGCGGCCCACCTGTTCCGTCATGCTGGACAAGAGCGCGCGCCAGTCATCCTGGGCCACGATGCGTGTCTGCCGGTCGCGCTGACGCAGGAAAGCGCGACCACGGGCGGACGCCATCAGCGCCTCCTCCAGGGCAGCGTACTCCTTGTCGGAGAGTTCCAACGGATCCATGCCGCTGCTACCGCCAAGCCCCCACATCGGGCCACCCCTTTCAAACGACGCCAGAGCAAAGATGCCGCTAACGCAACGACCGAAGCAAGCCGCCTGTCAGCGGTCCCCGGAACAATTGCCGAAGTATGAACCACGCCCCTGGATATTACAGTCGATAATTAAAAACGCCAAATTTCGCCATACTCATTTGCCATCCCCCGCTTCGGGCGTGCGTCGCGGGGCCGCTCCGGTGTAATTTGCCCCGTAGGTCACAAGAGCGGCCGGGTGGGGATGGAACAAGCATGGATATTCTGATCGGCTTTCCCGAAGGGGCGGCATTGGCCGGCAACCTTGCGGCGCGCACGGGCCTTCCCCTGCACCAGGTTTCGCTGCACCGATTCCCCGATGGTGAAAGCCTTGTCCGGCTGGAGGCGGCACCCGAACGCGCCATCATTGTGCGGTCGCTGGATCAGCCCAACGCCAAGCTGGTGGAGTTGCAATTCCTGGCCGGCGCCCTGCGGGAACGGGGTGCCAAGGAACTAACCCTGGTCGCCCCCTATCTGGCCTATATGCGCCAGGATATGGAGTTCCGGCCCGGCGAGGTGGTGAGCCAGCGCATCATGGGCCGCTGGCTGGGTGGGCTGTTCGACCGGATCATCACCGTCGATCCGCATCTGCACCGCACCCATGATCTGGGTGAGGTATTTCCCGGTGGTCGTTCCGCCGCCCTGACCGCCGGCCCCCTGCTGGGCGCCTGGGCCAGGGCGCAGGGCGCGGCGGACCAGGGCTGGATCGTCCTGGGCCCCGATGAAGAATCGGACCATCTGGTGGAAGGGGCCGCCAGGGCCGCCAGCGTGCAGGGCATTGTCGGCCTGAAGGTGCGGCGCGGCGACCATGACGTCTCGGTCGGCCTACCGGAAGGCACCGACCTGACGGGGCGTACGATCCTGTTCGTGGATGACATCATCAGTTCCGGCGGCACGCTGATCGATGCCGCAAAGGTGGCCTATGCCCATGGGGCCGCCCGCGTCCTGGCGGCCACGGTGCATGCCGTCTTCCCGATGGAGCGGCTGGAAGCCTTCAAGGCGGCGGGCATTGACACTGTCGTGTCTGCCGACGGCATCCCGCATCCGACCAACGCCATCGGCCTGTCGGACCTGATTGCCGATTGTCTGGCCATTCTTTGAAGGGGTGACAGCATGGTGCGGCGGCTGCGGTGGTTTCTGGCGGGTATTGCGCTGACATTCGTGGCTGCCGGTGCGCGGGCGCAGACGGACCTGACGCCTGTTTTCCAGCAGGCGCTGGAAAAGGCCGCGACTGCCCTGCCCGACAGCCCCGGCATCGCGGTGATGGTGCAGGCACCCCGCCGGGGCATCGACTGGCGCGGTGCCGTCGGCAAGGCCGATCCGGCAGGCACGGCCCTGACGCCCGACCATCCGTTCCGCGTGGCCAGCATCACGAAGGCCTTTGTCGGGGCCGCCGTCCTGCGGCTGGAGGAAGAGGGCAAGCTGTCACTGGCGCAGCCCATCGCCCCGCTGATCGCGCCGGAAACAGCGGCGTTGCTGCGCAGCGGCGGCTACGATCCCGACCGCATCACGGTTCGGCAATTGCTGGACCATACCAGCGGCCTGCGCGATTTCTATGATGACCCCGCCTATGAAAAGGCCATGCTGTCACAGCCGCAGCGGCGTTGGAGCCGGGCCGAGCAGATCGCCATCGCCATGAAGGTCGGCCCCGCCCATGGCGCGCCGGGCGAGCGATTCCATTATGTGGATACCGGCTACTCCCTGCTGGGCGAGATCCTGGAGCGGACCACGGGGCAGGGCATGGGGCCGGCCCTACGCCAACTGCTGCCCTATGAAAGACTGGGGTTGAGGCACACTTGGCTGGAAAGCCTGGAGCCTGCACCGGCGGGGGTAAGGCCACGCGCCCATCAATATGCATCCGGCGTCGACATGACGGCGGCAGACCCATCCTATGATCTCTATGGCGGTGGCGGGCTTGTCTCCACGCTTGATGATGTTGGACGGCTGTTCCGGGGCATCCTGCAAGGCGATGTCTTTCGGACCCCCGCCACCCTGGCCTCGGCCCTGACCCTGGTCAGCGCACAATCAGGCGAGGGCTATATGATGCAGGCGCGTCCGGCCCTGTTCGCGCCAGAGAAGGTGGGGCCGCATTCCTGTCTGGGTCTGGGCGGCTATTACGCGGCGCTGGTGGTGCATTGCCCTTCCATCGACCTGACCATCGGTTTCAGCGCCAATGCGGCCAATCCCGACAGTTTCGACGTGGCCAGCACCTTCATGGCGGCGGTCGGGGCGGCGTTGGGCACCACACCGTCCGCCGCCCCCGCGCGGTAATCAACCCCAGGGCAGACCACGCTTACGCGTACCACCCGCATCCGGAACGGTGCCGCCCCGGCGGGTGGGCGTGCTGGCCGGACGCTGCGGCGGGACAGAGCCGCCCATCACCATGCTGCGAAGGCGGCGCACACGCTCCGCCGTGCTGGGGTGGGTAGAGAACAGGCTGTCCACGCCCCGCCCATGCAGCGGGTTGATGATAAACATATGGGCGGTGGCGGGATTATTCTCCGCCGCCTGATTGGTCACGCGGGCCGCCGTGCCCTGGATACCCTCCAGCGCATCAGCTAGCCAGTCGGGCCGGCCACTGATCTCCGCCCCCATCCGGTCGGCCTCATACTCGCGGCTTCGGCTGATGGCCATCTGCACCAGCATGGCGGCAATCGGCGCCAGGATGGAGACCAGGATCACGCCGACAAAGCCCAGCGGGTTGCTGCGGTTCTCACCATCATTGGAATGGGAGCCGCCGAAGAACATGGCGAAATTGGCCAGCATGGACAGGGCACCGGCCAGCGTCGCCGTGATGGTCATGATCAGCGTGTCGCGGTTCTTGATATGCGCCAGTTCATGCGCCATCACGCCCGCCACCTCCTCCGCCGACAGGCGGTTCAGCAGGCCGGTGGTGGCGGCAACGGCGGCATTCTCTGGATTGCGGCCCGTGGCAAAGGCGTTGGGCTGGTCATTATCGATGATATAGACCTTGGGCATGGGCAGTTCGGCCCGCTGCGCCAGACGCTGTACCATTGTGTAGAATTGCGGGGCCGTGGCGGCATCCACCTGGCGCGCGCCATACATGCGCAGCACCATCTTGTCGGAATTCCAATAGGCAAAGGCGTTCATGGCCACGGCCACGCCCAGCGCGATGACCATGCCCGACTGCCCGCCCAGCATAAAGCCGACGGCCAGGAAAAGGCCCGTCAACCCAGCCAGCAGCATGGCGGTGCGGAAATAGCCGTTCATGTTCTTACCCCAAGGCTCCTTCATGCCTGATCCGTTAAGCGGCCCAACCGACCGCCTTTCCTGATATGGCCCCTGCCCTGCCCGCATCAAGGCTTGGCAGGGTAACGGTCACGCGCCATATCTGCGGAGAAAGATGATGGAGAGCGCCATGACCGACGAAAAGAAGACCCTGGAACAGTCCGCAGCAGACCAGTCCCCAGTCCGCAAGCCGCCCGTCAAGCAGCCGCCGGGAGAGATTGGCGGCCCCACCGGCCCGGAGCCGACACGCTTTGGCGACTGGGAATTCAAGGGGCGTTGCAGCGACTTCTGATCTTTCCGGTTGCATTAACGCCTACTAGTGGGTTCGTTTTGCGCTAATGATCCTAAGTGTATTCAATTTAGGACGAGGGTCTTAAATTCCTGTTCCGTTCCGGACGGCTTCAGCTTAGATTATGCGAAAGCCCCATTAACAGATCGCCGATACCCATGTTGCGCCCGCGCCCTCTGCTGCTGTCGGCCCTGGCCGTTGCCCTGCTGATGCTGAGCGCGGTGCCGTCGCTGGCGGTCAGCCGGGTCAGCGGCCCGCTGGCGGCGCGGGTGACGGAAGTCGTGGATGGCGATACGCTGGGTGTGCGCGTCACCATCTGGCTGGACCAGGAAGTGACGACCAGGGTCCGTGTCGATGGCATCGACACACCGGAAAGCCGGTCCGACTGCGCTGATGAAAAGCGCATGGCGCAGGAGGCGCGGCAGAAACTGGCGACCCTGGTGGCTCCCGCCACGGAAGGCAAAGGCGATGGCACCATCCGCCTGCATGATGTCGAATATGACAAGTTTGGCGGGCGGGTGCGGGCACGGGTGAGCCTGGCCGACGGCACCGATCTGGCCCAGGCCATGATCAAGGCCGGCCATGCCCGCCCCTACAAGGGCGGCAAGCGCCAGCCCTGGTGCGCGGGAACGTGATACCGACAGGCAGCCGCAGGGGTTCAGCCATGCGGCAAACCCTTGTCCGCCCATGCTTCCCGCACATTGTTGCGGCTTGACTCCGATTTGCCCCTGCCTATACTCCGCGCCTCTGATCCCGATCCAAAGGGATTGGACGCGCGCGATCATGCCCGCCCGTCAGCCTGGAAAGGCTGGGGGAGGATCATGTCGTGCGTATGCATTTGGAGGCCCTGGCATCCGCCGGGTTTCTTCGGATGAGATGTCCCGAAGCCGACCGGACGCCCCGCCACGGGTACCGGAGCCGGCAGGCGGGATGTGGACGAAGATCGTCCGGTCATCGTGGCCGGACATAACGAGGAGAAGACACGTGGCGCGTATCGCTGGCGTCAATATCCCCACCGCAAAGCGTGTGGTGATCGCCCTTCAGTACATTCACGGCATCGGCCCGAAGTTCGCTTCTGACATCTGCTCCAAGGTCGGCATCCCGGCTGAGCGTCGTGTCAATCAGCTGACCGACGACGAAGTTCTGCGCATCCGCGAGACGATCGACGCCGACTACAAGGTCGAAGGCGACCTGCGTCGCGAAACCGCCATGAACATCAAGCGTCTGATGGACATGGTGGCTTATCGTGGCCTGCGTCACCGCAAGGGCCTGCCCGTTCGTGGTCAGCGCACGCATACCAATGCGCGCACCCGTAAGGGCCCGGCCAAGCCGATCGCCGGCAAGAAGAAGTAAGAGACGGAGTAAGACCAAATGGCCAAGCCCAATGCCAACGCCGCACGTCTTCGCCGTCGCGAGCGCAAGAACATCACCTCTGGCGTCGCTCATGTGAACGCCAGCTTCAACAACACCATGATCACCATCACCGACGCCCAGGGCAACACCATTGCCTGGTCCTCGTCGGGCACGATGGGCTTCAAGGGTTCGCGCAAGTCCACGCCCTACGCCGCCCAGATGGCTGCTGAGGACGCGGGCCGCAAGGCCCAGGAACATGGCATGAAGACGCTGGAAGTCGAAGTGAAGGGTCCGGGTTCGGGCCGTGAATCGGCTCTGCGCGCGCTGCAGTCGATCGGCTTCCAGATCACGTCCATCCGCGACGTGACGCCGATCCCGCACAACGGCGTTCGCCCGCCGAAGAAGCGTCGCGTCTGATTTCTGTTAGTCATCGTCCCGGAACAGCATCCGTTCGGGAAAGGCCGCCACACGCCATCGTGGCAGCCCAGAATAGAGCGGATATCCCTGTTCCGGGACGTTGTTTTGTCCCCGATGGCATGAGGCACAGCCGTGATCCAGAAGAACTGGCAGACTCTCGAAAAGCCGAACAAGTTGGAAATCACGCCGGGTAACGACCCGAAGCGTGAAGCCCTGATCGTTGCCGGCCCGCTTGAGCGTGGTTTCGCTCTGACGCTGGGCAATTCGCTGCGTCGCGTCCTGCTCTCCTCTCTGCAGGGTGCCGCTGTCACGTCGATCCATATCGACGGCGTGCTGCATGAATTCTCGTCGATCCCCGGCGTGCGCGAAGATGTGACGGACATCGTCCTGAACATTAAGGCCATGGCGCTGAAGATGGGTGCCGAAGGCCCCCGCCGCATGCGTCTGCGCGCCGAAGGCCCGTGCAACGTCGTTGCCGGCATGATCGACACCGGCGCCGATATCGAGGTGCTGGACCCCGATCACGTCATCTGCACGCTGGATGCCGGCGCGCGCCTGAACATGGAACTGACCGTTCATTCGGGCAAGGGCTACATCCCGGCCTCCATGAACCGTCCGGAAGATGCTCCGATCGGCCTGATCCCGGTCGACAGCATTTTCTCCCCCGTCCGCAAGGTCGCCTATAAGGTGGAAAACACCCGCGTCGGCCAGACCACGGACTATGACAAGCTGCTGCTGACCGTTGAGACCAACGGCGCAGTCACGCCGGAAGACGCGGTGGCCATCGCCGCCCGCATCCTGCAGGACCAGCTGCAGATGTTCATCAATTTCGAAGAGCCGCAGGCAGCCGTGGCCGAGTCGAAGGCGGACGAGATCCCCTTCAACAAGAACCTGCTGCGCAAGGTGGACGAGCTGGAACTGTCGGTTCGTTCGGCCAACTGCCTCAAGAACGACAACATCGTCTATATCGGCGATCTGGTGCAGAAGACCGAGGCGGAGATGCTCCGTACCCCGAACTTCGGCCGCAAGTCGCTGAACGAAATCAAGGAAGTGCTGGCCCAGATGGGTCTGCATCTCGGCATGGAAATCCCGAACTGGCCGCCCGAGAATATCGAGGACTTGGCCAAGCGTCTGGAAGAGCCGTACTGAGCTTGATTTTACGGGCGGGGCCGTCTAGGTTCCGCCCCCTGTTTCACTTTGGGCATTCCGCCCACCCCTGCCGTACTGGCCCATGCGGGTACCGGCGCTTGCGGGGATCGCCATCGGTTCCGCCCAGCGGGGCCATGCTATGAAGGAGAGTACCCATGCGTCATGGAATGTCCGGGCGTAAGTTCAGCCGCACCACCTCCCACCGTCTGGCCATGTTCTCCAACATGGCGAACGCCCTGATCAAGCACGAGCAGATCAAGACGACCCTGCCGAAGGCCAAGGACCTGCGTCCGATCGTCGAAAAGCTGATCACGCTGGGCAAGAAGGGCGGCCTCGCCAACAAGCGTCTGGCCTATGCCGAGCTGCGCGACAATGCCGTTGTGGACAAGCTGTTCACCGTCATCGCCGAGCGTTACAAGGATCGCAACGGTGGTTACACCCGCGTCCTGAAGGCTGGCTTCCGTTACGGCGACAACGCCCCGATGGCCATCATCGAGTTCGTTGACCGCGACACGGCCGCCAAGGGCCAGGACAGCGGCCCGGTGCTGGTGAAGGACGAGGACGGCGAAGAAGCCGCCGCCTGATCCAGGCCGACCGTAAAAGGTTGAGAGAGACCCCGCCGGGAGCGATCCCGGCGGGGTTTTTCGTTTTCACCCGACGGATCACCAGAACAGACACGAGCGCCGCGAGAGGCCACGGCGTGGCGGTACTGGTGAGTATCCGGCAACATCGCGATGCCGTAATAACACCATCGCCCACGCGCTTACCCGTCATGCCATATCCCCCCTTGGCATAAGGGCGCATCCGCGCTACATAGGCCGCCACCGGGGAACCGAGGCGCTTGGCGCTGACGGCACCCCGGTTTTTTTCGTGCGGGATGGGCGCTGCGGCATCGTGGTTCCTCCCGCCTCATCCACGCACTCGACCTCACCACGCCGGGTCGGTTGATCTTTTGACACGACGCTGGACGACGGAGCCCTTCTTATGCCCCGCACTACCCCGCTTTCTGATATCCGGAATATCGGCATCATCGCCCACGTCGATGCCGGCAAGACGACCACGACTGAGCGCATCCTGTACTATACCGGTCGTAAGCACACGATCATCGACGTTCATGATACCAAGGATCTGAAGACGTCGACGACGACCGACTACATGGAGCAGGAGCAGAAGCGCGGCATCACGATTCAGTCGGCCGCCGTGTCCTGCCATTGGAAGGGCAAGAAGATCAACGTCATCGACACCCCGGGCCACGTGGACTTCACCATTGAGGTGAACCGCTCGCTCCGCGTGCTCGACGGCGCTGTTGTGGTGTTCGACGGTGTGGCCGGCGTGGAGCCGCAGACCGAGACGAACTGGCGCCTCGCGGACAACTACAAGGTTCCGCGCATGTGCTACATCAACAAGATGGACCGGTCGGGCGCGAACTTCCGCCGTACCGTGAAGATGGTCGTTGACCGTCTGGGCTCCCGCCCCATCTGCCTGCAGATGCCGATCGGCTCGGAAGACGATTTCCACGGCATGATCGACCTCGTCGAGATGAAGGCTTATGTCTGGTTCTCCGAGGAGAAGGACAGCAAGTGGGAAATCTGGGACGTTACGGACGATCTGGCTGACAAGCTGAAGATCACCAACGCCTATGACCGCGAGCTGCTGAGCCAGTACGCCACGTACCGTCAGGACCTGGTCGAAGCCTGCGTGGAGCAGGACGACGCGGCGATGGAAGCCTATCTGGAAGGCACCGAGCCGTCGGCTGAGAAGCTGCGCGAGTGCATCCGCAAGGCCACGCTGAACGGCGCCTTCGTGCCGGTTCTGTGCGGTTCCTCGTACAAGAACAAGGGCGTGCAGCAGCTGCTCGACGCCGTTGTCTGGTACCTGCCGGCCCCGACCGACGTGGAAGCCATCAAGACGGTGGACCCCGATGGTAACCCGAATGGCGAGCGTCTGTGCTCTGACGACGAGCCGTTCTCCGGCTTGGCGTTCAAAGTGCTGAACGACAAGTACGGTTCGCTGACCTTCGTGCGCGTCTACTCGGGCGTCGTCACCAAGGGCACGACCCTGCTGAACACCACCCGTGGCAAGCGCGAGCGTATCGGCCGTATCGTGGAAATGTTCGCCAAGGACACCAACGATCTGGAAGAATGCCGCGCCGGTGACATCGTCGCCTTCGTGTCGCTGGCCGAAACGGATACCGGTGATACGCTGTGCGATGCCACCGCCCCCGTGGTGCTGGAGCGCATGCGCTTCCCCGAGCCCGTGATCTCCGTCTCGATCGAGCCGAAGAACCGCGCTGACCAGGATAAGTTCGGCGCCGCTATCGGCAAGATGGTCCGTGCCGATCCGTCCCTGCGTCTGGAAACCGACCGTGAAACCGGTCAGACCCTGCTGCGCGGCATGGGAGAACTGCACCTGGAAGTCACCCTGGACCGCGTCCGCACCGAATATGGTGTGGAAGGCGTCATGGGCCGTCCGCAGGTCGCCTATCGCGAGACGATCACCCGCAACGTCACGCACATCTACACCCACAAGAAGCAGACCGGCGGTTCGGGCCAGTTCGCAGAAGTGAAGATCGTGTTCGAGCCGCAGGAGCGCGGTCAGGGCTATACTTTCGTCGACCAAGTCGTCGGTGGTACCGTTCCCCGCGAATACATCCCCTCGGTGGACAAGGGCCTGCAGATGCAGAAGGAAGACGGCGTCATCGCCGGCTACCCGACTGTGGACTTCAAGGCCACCCTGATCGACGGTAAGTACCATGACGTCGACTCGAACGCCCTGACGTTCGAAATCGCCGCCAAGGCCTGCTTCCGCGAAGCCATGAAGCTGGCAGGGCCCGTTCTGCTGGAACCGATCATGAAGGTCGAGGTTGTGGTTCCGGAAGATTATCTGGGTGACGTGATCGGCGACGTGAACCGTCGTCGTGGCACGATCCTGGGTCAGCTGGAGCGTGGCAACAACATCGCCGTCGAAGCTCATGTGCCGCTGTCCGACATGTTCGGTTACATCGGTCAGCTGCGCGGCATGACCTCGGGCCGTGGTTCGTTCACGATGGAATTCTCGCACTACGATCCGGTGCCGAGGAACGTCGCTGACGAAATCGTTGCCAAGCAGGGCAAGAACAACGGCTGATCCCGATAACCTCGCGTTATCAGATCCGTGCGTAAGGTCGACGGCCGCTCCCTCAACCGGGGCGGCCGTTTGCCGTTTCAGGATGTTTTGAATGAACACCCCCTCCTCCCACTCCGGTAGCCTGACCGCCCCCGATTGGGGAAGGCTGGCACCTGCCCTGTTCGTGCTGTTGTGGAGCACGGGCTTCATCGGCGGCAAGCTGGGCCTTCCGCATGCGGAGCCGCTGACCTTCCTGCTCTGGCGCATGGCGCTGGTGGCCGTTGTGCTGCTGGCTTTGTCGGCTTGGCAGAAGGCTCCCTGGCCCGGCTCCTGGGGCACTGTCGGGCATATCGCCGTGGCGGGCCTGCTGGTGCATGGCGTCTATCTGGGGGGCGTGTTCGGTGCCTTGAAGCAGGGCATACCCGCCGGCAGCGTGGCCCTGATCGTGGGCTTGCAGCCCCTGTTGACGGCGCTGGTCGCGGGGCCCCTGCTGGGGGAGCGCATCACGGGCCGGCAATGGCTGGGCTTTGCCCTGGGTCTAGCCGGCGTGACGGCGGTGGTGTGGGAGAAGCTGTCGCTGAATATTGGCGGGCCGTTGGGCATCGGCTTGTCGGTGGCGGCCCTGCTGGGCATCTCCATCGGCACGCTCTATCAGAAACGCTATTGCGCCGACATGGACCTGCGTACGGGTACCACCATTCAGTATGCCGCCACCGGAACGGTACTGGCCGTGCTGGCCCCCATGCTGGAGACGATGCAGGTCAATTGGACCGCTGATTTCGTGTTCGCGCTGGCCTGGCTGTGTCTGGTCCTGTCCGTCGGCGCCATCTTCCTGCTGTTCGCCCTGATCCGGCGGGGTGCCGCCTCCAAGGTGGCCAGCCTGTTCTACATGGTCCCGCCCGTCACGGCCCTGATGGCCTGGGCCCTGTTCGGGGAGAAGCTGGGGCCATTGGCGTTGGGTGGCATGGCCATCACGGCGGTTGGCGTGGCACTGGTGCTGCGGCGTGGATAAGTAACCGTTCGCTGTCATCAGGACCTGTAGTAGCCTAGCCACGCCGATCAAGGACCGGCTGCCACAGGAGATACTGAATGCTGTCAGCTCTGGAAATCATCGCGAAGTTGCGATGCCCGATGCCGAAGGGCGTAGTCCAGGTTGGCGCCAATGCAGGTCAGGAACTGCAAAGTTTTTACGATGCCGGCGTGCATCAGGGCGTTTTCATCGAACCGCTGGACGCTCCCTTCACTGTTTTGCAGCGCTTATGCGCTTCGGTGCCCGGCTATCTGCCCATCCAGGCGGTGTGCGGTGCGAGGGATGGGGAGGACGTGACATTCCACGTCGCTAACAATTTCGGCGCGAGTTCCAGCACGCTGAAGCCGCTCGGGCATCTGGAGGATTATCCGCATGTGGATTTCGTGGCCGAACAGAAGCTGACCAGCTTCACCCTGGACCGGGTCATGGACACCGTTCATCACCACCGCCCGGATCTCTCCGGCAATTTAAGCCTGCTATACATGGATGTGCAGGGGGCGGAGTTGAGTGTGTTGAAGGGCGCAACCAGAACCCTTCAACACATCGACTATATCTACACGGAGATCGGACTGGGTGACACGTACGAGAATGACGTGGCGATGGAAGATCTTTTTATGTTCCTGAAAATGTTCGGCTTTCGCCTGGTGGAAATGACGATGATCGGGGACGGTGCAGGCGGCGGCGGTGCCGGCAACGCCTTTCTATGCCGCTACACAGACCGGCGCTGGGGGCGGTGACGAGGGGGCCTGCTCGCAACCAGCTTGCGTCCCCGGCCCCGGCTGGATAAGGTCCCGGCACTTTCCAACATACTTGCCAAGGTAAGAGACACCATGTCTGACGCCGCAACCTCCAATGATGTCGGCGGAATCGCGGCCGACCGCCTGCGTTCCTTCATTGAGCGCATCGAGCGCCTGGAGGAAGAAAAGAAGGGCATCCAGGACGATATCAAGGACATCTATGCCGAGGCCAAGGGCACCGGCTTTGATACCAAGGTGATGCGCCAGATCATCCGCATCCGCCGGATGGAAAAGGAAGACCGTCAGGAAATGGACGCGCTTCTGGAACTGTACAAGGCAGCCCTGGGGATCGAGTGACCCCAGCGACCTGATTGTCCGTGACGGCCGGGGATTTCCCCGGCCGTTGCCTTTCCGGGCCGGCAAAGCGGGCTTGACTGCCATGCCGCCTTCAACAAGGGTGTGTCCGTGTTCCGCGCCAGACCGGCTGCGGTTTCCCGTCAAGCCGCCGGAGTGCCATGCTCTCCCTGGACGTCCGTCCCATCTTCTATGTGATCGGTGCGCTTTTGTCCGTCATCGCGGTTGCGATGGTGGCGCCGATGATTGCCGATCTGGCGGCGGGGCAGGATGATTGGCGGGTCTTTGCCGTCTCCTCGGGCCTGACATTGTTTTTCGGCGTGCTGCTGATGCTGACGAATCGGGCGGAACGCATTGCCCTTTCGCTGCGTCAGACCTTTGTGCTGACCACGTTCGCATGGATTGTTGTAGGTGCTTTTGCCGCCCTGCCTTTCACCTTGGCTGAACAGCGCCTGACCTACGCCAACGCCTATTTCGAGGCCATGTCCGGCCTTACGACGACGGGCGCCAGCGCCTATGCCACGGTGCAGACCCTGCCGCCCGGCCTGCTGCTGTGGCGGTCTCTGCTGGTCTGGCTGGGCGGGATCGGCATTGTCGGCATGGGCATCGTTATCCTGCCCTTCCTGCGGGTTGGCGGGATGCAGCTATTCCGCAGCGAGTCATCGGACAAGTCGGACAAGGTGGTGCCGAGAGCCGCCGACATGGCCCTGGGCTTTGGCTGGGTCTATCTGGCGCTGACGATCGCCTGCATCATCATGCTGCGCCTGGCCGGCATGCCGATGTTCGACGCCATCAACCATTCCATGACCGCCTTGGGCACCGGGGGCTTCTCTACCAAGGATACCTCGGTCGGTTATTTCCAGAATGCCGGCGTGGAATGGACCCTGGCCTTGTTCATGTTCCTGGGCAGCCTGCCCTTTGTCCGCTTCATCTCCATGATCAAGGGCGATACCAAGGCGCTGTGGCATGACAGCCAGGTCCGGAACTACACCGCCTTTACCCTTATCGTTTCGGGCTTACTGGCCCTTTATGTGATCGCCAAGGACCATCTGGACCCGATGGAGGCGATCCGCCATTCGGTGTTCAACTGCGTCTCCCTGATCACCACGACGGGCTTTGCCTCTACCGATTATCTCGCCTGGGGCCATGGTCCCGTGGCCCTGTTTTTTATCCTGACCCTGGTGGGGGGATGCACGGGCTCCACCTCCGGCGGGATCAAGATGTTCCGGTTTGAGATTCTGTGGCTGGCCCTACGTATGCAGATCAACCGGCTGTTCAGCCCGAACCGGGTTATCCCACTGACCTATAACGGCAAGCCCGTCGATAATGATGTCATCATCTCCGTGATGAGCTTCACCTTCCTCTATATCGCCCTGATCCTGATCTTTGCGGTGCTGCTGGGCCTGACGGGGCTCGATTATGTGACCGCCATTTCGGCCGCCGCCACGGCCCTGGGCAATGTCGGTCCCGGCCTCAGCCCCATGATCGGGCCGGTCGGCAATTACGAGCCGCTGCATGATTTCGCGGTCTGGATCATGTCGCTGGCCATGCTGCTGGGCCGGTTGGAACTGTTCACGGTCTTCGTGCTGCTCAGCCCCTCCTTCTGGCGCCGCTGACACAGCCTCTCGACAGGCACGCCCCGACAATTTAAACATCTGTTTGAAGGCCTGAGCACGACTCGGGGGCCGTGAACAGATATCGGGAGGATGCGGGCATGAGCCGGATGGACCGTGGCGAGATCGATTTCATCCTGGATGGCTTGCTGGACCTGGACAGCTTGCTGTCCCGCCCCCGCTTCAGCCATCTGGACCGTGACGCCCTGTCCCAGGTTCTGGACACCGCCGCCGGTCTGGCAGATGAGAAGTTCGGGCCGCATTATCACGAGGCCGACAAGCACGAACCCGACCGGATCAACGGCAAGGTCGTGATGCTGCCCGCCGTGAAGGAGGCTGTTGACGCCTTTGCCGAGGCAGGGTTCCTGGCCGCCCATCACGATGAGGAACTGGGTGGGCTGCAACTGCCCTGGTGCATCGTGCAGGCGGCCTTCAGTTTCTTCCAGACGGCCAACATCGCGACCGCGGCCTATCCGTTCCTGACCATCGGCGCCGGCAACCTGATCCGCAGCTTCGGCAGCGAAGCACAGCAGGCGAAGTTCCTAGACCCCATGCTGACCGGCCGGTTCTTCGGCACCATGGCCCTGTCGGAGCCGCAGGCGGGCAGCAGCCTGGCCGATATCCGCACCAGCGCCACGCCCAATGCCGACGGTTCATACGCCATCACCGGCACCAAGCAATGGATCAGCGCCGGTGAGCATGAACTGTCGGACAATATCGTCCACATGGTCCTGGCCAAGATCAAGGGTGCGCCGGCGGGCGTGAAGGGCATCAGCCTGTTCATCGTTCCCCGCATCCGTGTGAACGATGACGGTACGCTTGGCCCCGACAATGACGTGCGGCTGGTCAGCCTGCTGCACAAGATGGGCTATCGCGGCACCACCAGCACCATCCTGTCCTTTGGCGAGGAAGGGCGCTGTCAGGGCTTCCTGGTGGGGCAAGCCCATCACGGCCTGTCCTACATGTTCCAGATGATGAACGAGGCGCGGATTGGAGTCGGGCTGGGCGCTGCCGCCCTTGGCTATGCCGGCTATCGTTACTCCGCCGAATATGCCCGCACGCGCCCACAGGGTCGCCCGCTGGAGGCGCGCGACCCGACCAGCCCCATGGTGCCGATCATTGAGCATGCCGACGTCCGCCGCATGCTGTTGCAGCAGAAGGCGGCATCGGAAGGCGCCATCGCGCTGTGCCTGCTCTGCGCCCGGCTGGTGGACGAGGAGAGGACGGCCCATGAGGAAGCCGGTCGCCGCCGCGCCAGCCTGCTGCTGGAACTGCTGACCCCCATCGCCAAGTCCTGGCCGTCGGAGCACTGCCTGGAGGCCAATAAATGGGCCATCCAGATCCTGGGTGGTTATGGATACACCCGCGATTATCCGGTGGAACAGTATTACCGCGACAACCGCCTGAACCCGATCCATGAGGGCACCTACGGCATCCAGGCCAACGACCTGCTGGGTCGCAAAGTGTTCATGGATGGCGGGGCCGCGTTTGAGGCGCTGGCCACTGAAATGGCGACCACGATTACTGCGGCAACCGCTCGTCCCACCCTTGCCGCCCATGCCGCTTGCCTGGGCGAAGCGCTGAGCCGGGTGGCCACCGTGACCGCGCATCTGGGTACGGTGCGGGCCGGCGGTCAGGTGGCGCTGTCACTGGCCAATGCCACCACCTATCTGGAAATGTTCGGACACACGGTGATGGCCTGGATCTGGCTGCGCCAGGCCCTGGTGGCCGATGCCTGGCTGACGGATGGCAAGGGCGATGCCAACCATCTGAATGGCAAGCTGGCCGCCTGCCGCTGGTTCTTCGCCCACGAACTGCCCAAGACCGTCACCCAGGCCGCCATCCTGACCAGTCTGGACCGCACCGTCCTGGATGTGGAGACGGCGTGGCTGTAAGGGCAGAGCCGTTTTTACGCGGAGCTGAATTCGGAGGTCACAAAGGCTCGGCTCCGGGCGGATTGGGCTTCGTGCAACCAGATGAAACAGAAAACAAGGGGGTGTTACATGGGGTACACCCTTGCCATCGCGAAAGCCGATGGCTTTCGGTGCGCACAGACATGGGAATGGCGTTGATGCGTCGCATTGTATCAGGGATCGCACGGGAAGTCAGCAGTTCGGGCCTCTGTGCCGCCTGACCTGCGGTCCCTGTCCTGCTATGGTGCGACGCTCCCCCGCCGCTCATGTGATGCTTCATGACCAGCTTGTTCCTTACCGATATCTGGTACTTCGCCCTGCCATCCGCCGCCCTGAAGCGGGGAAGGATGCAGGCGAAGACTCTGCTAGGACAGCCGGTCCTGTTCGCCAGGGACAATGACGGCAACGCCTTCGCGCTGCGCGATATCTGCCCGCACCGGGGCATTCCCCTGTCCTGTGGCCGATTCGATGGCCGGGAGGTGGAGTGCCGCTATCATGGCTGGCGCTTTGACGGCGGTGGCGGATGCACCGCCATCCCCTCCCTGGTCCCGGACCAGGATTTCGATTTCAGCCGTATCAAGGTTCGCCGGTATCCGGTGGCAGAGGCGCAGGGCAATCTCTGGATCTGGATGGGCGATAGCGAACCGGAGGGTGAGCCGCCGCAGATGCCCGATATGGAAGGAAGGGTGCCCAACCTGACGGAGGTCATGCATTTCCCCTGCCCCGTCGATCATGCCGTCATCGGTCTTATGGACCCGGCCCATGGGCCCTTCGTGCATCAAAGCTGGTTCTGGCGGTCCTCCCGCTCCATCCATGAAAAGGCCAAGGCCTTCGGTCCCGCCCCTTTCGGCTTTGCCATGAAACGGCACCGGCCCTCCTCCAACTCCGCCGCCTATAAGCTGCTAGGGGGCGCACCGGAGACGGAGATCACCTTCCGGCTTCCCGGTGTGCGGACCGAACATATCGCCGCCGGTCGGCACCGCATCGTCAACCTGACCACCGTCACGCCACTGGACGCCAACAACACCGAGGTCACCAACAGCTTCTACTGGACCCTGGGCTGGGCCGATCTGGCCAGGCCGATCCTGCGCCGCTTCGTGCGCCGCTTCCTGGGCCAGGATCGTGACGTGGTGGTGATGCAGCAGAAGGGGCTGGCCCATGACCCGACATTGATGCTGATCAAGGATGCCGACACCCAGGCACGCTGGTATCACCAGCTGAAAAACGAGTATCAGCGCGCACGGGCCGAAGGACGGGATTTTGTCAATCCGGTGAAGGATACGGTTCTGCGCTGGAGAAGTTAGGGCTTTGCGATCCCCGTAGCGTAGCGCGGATAAAAAAAAAGGGGGCGGTCACCATGTCGGCGACCGCCCCTTTTTCATTCCCTCAACCGACCCGACGGATCAGCCTATGATAGCTTCCAGCTGACGGGTAACCTCATCGATCTCCGCCATGCCGTCCACCTGCTTCAACACGCCGCGAGAGGCGTAGTAGGGCAGGATGGGGGCCGTATCGCGCTCGTAAGCGGCCAGACGCTTGCCAAAGGTTTCGGCATTGTCATCGGCACGGCGCGTGAACTCCGTCGAGCCGCAATTGTCGCAGGTACCCGCGACCGCCGTCGGCTTGAACGTATCGTGATAGCCGGTACCGCACTTGGCGCAGGTAAAGCGGCCCGTGACGCGGGTGACGAGGGCAGCCCCGTCCACCTTCATCTCGATCACATGATCCAGCTTCAGGCCCTTATCGGCCAGCATGCTGTCCAGCGCGGCGGCCTGCGGCACGGTACGCGGGAAACCGTCCAGGATGAAGCCCTTGGCACAGTCCGGCTGATCGATCCGTTCGGAGATCATCGCGATCATGACCTCGTCCGGCACCAACTGCCCCGCCTTCATGATGGCATCGGCGCGCTGGCCCAGCTCCGACCCGCTGCGCACGGCTGCGCGCAGCATGTCGCCCGTCGAAAGCTGTACGGTACCGTACTTCTTCTCCAGACGCTGGGACTGCGTCCCCTTACCGGCGCCCGGCGGACCCAACAGAATGAGGTTCATCCACGTCTCCCACGCAGCTTGGCCTTCTTGATCAGTCCTTCATACTGATGCGCCAGCAGGTGGGAGTGGATCTGCGCCACGGTATCCATGGTCACCGTGACCATGATCAGCAGGCTGGTACCACCGAAATAGAAAGCGGCCCCATATTCCGCCATCATGATTTCCGGCAGCAAGCAGACCACCGTGATGTAGGCGGCCCCCACCACCGTCAAACGGGTCAGCACGAAGTCCAGATAATCGGCCGTGTTCTTGCCGGGCCGGATGCCCGGAATGAACCCGCCATACTTCTTCAGATTCTCGGCCGTTTCGGTCGGGTTGAAGACGATGGCGGTATAGAAGAAACAGAAGAAAACGATCAGCGCGGTGTACAGCACCATGTAGAGCGGCGTGCCATGCGCGACGAAGCGGGTGATCGTGGCCAGCCATTCCGGCCCACCGGCCGACGAGAAACCGACCGCCGTCAGCGGCAGCAGCAGCAGCGACGAGGCGAAGATGGGCGGGATGACGCCAGCGGTATTCAGCTTCAGCGGCAGGTGCGAAGCCTCCCCGCCATACATCTTGTTGCCCATCTGGCGCTTGGGATACTGCACGATCAGGCGGCGCTGTGCGCGTTCGAAGAACACGATTCCCGTGATCACGATGACCGCCAGAACCAGCAGGCCCAGGATGAACCAAGTGCTCATGGCACCGGTGCGGCCCAGCTCCAGAATCTGCGCCAAGGCACCCGGCAACGCGGCCACGATGCCGGCAAAGATGATCAGCGAAATGCCATTGCCAACGCCCCGGGCCGTGATCTGCTCACCCAGCCACATCAGGAACATGGTGCCACCGACCATGGTGATGACGGTCGACAGGCGGAAGAACCAGCCCGGATCGATCACCACACCGCCGCCAGCCTGGTTCATGCCCTCCAGGCCTAAGGACAGGCCATAGGACTGCACCAGGGCAAGAGCCACCGTCAGGTAGCGGGTATACTGGTTCAGACGCTTGCGGCCCGACTCGCCTTCCTTCTTCAACGTCTCCAGCGACGGGGCAACAGCCGTCATCAACTGGATGATAATCGACGCCGAAATGTAGGGCATGATGTTGAGCGCGAAGATCGACATGCGCTCAACGGCACCACCAGCGAACATGTTGAACATGCCCAGGATGCCGCCCGACTGATTGGCGAAGAAGCTGGCGAAGGCGCCGGAATCGATACCCGGCAGAGGAATGTAGGTTCCCAGGCGGTAGACGATCAACGCCCCCAGGGTAAACCAAATCCGCTTCTTCAGTTCCGTGGCCTTCGAGAAGGCACCGAAATTGATGTTGGCGGCAAGCTGTTCAGCGGCGGATGCCATAAAAGGCCTCTTGGCAAGTCACTGGTCCGGCCGAAACGGAGGGCCGGCCACTCTCACGCGTATCAACAGGACATAGGGGCATGTGGTCAACATGAAAAACACCAGCACCAGTATGCCATGTGCATCTGGCAGGTGTCCGTTACACCACCGGACCCGGCATCCGGGCTGTCAACCGCCGTTATTCTTTCCGACCATAGGGGTAAGGCCATCGCGCGGCAGGGTCAATGCCACCAATGTAGGGGCTGCGGCATCTTGTGCCGATCATGCGGGGGAGGGGTTCAGGCCGCGTCAGTCTCGCTCATCAGGCCCACCATGTTCCCCTCGCTGTCGCGGCAGATGGAGAGATGGATATCCTTGCCGCCAACCCGTGCAATGAGGTGGGCCGGCTGTATGACGGGCGCGCCGGCAGCCTCCAGCGCGGCCTGTGCTGCCGTTGCGTCGGGTACGTTGTAGTAAAGGATGGGGCCGGCAACCTGCTCCTGCCCTTCTTGCGGCCCCAGCATCAGGCGGGTCTGGCCGCACTGAAAGAAGGCCAGCGACGGCGGCGCGTCGAACAGATGCGTAAGCCCCAACACATCCCGGTAAAAGGCGCGGGCGCGGTCCAGGTTTTGAACCGGAACGGCGACCTGCACGATATGCGAGGGGTTCAAGCCCATGGATCACCTACCCGCCGGATGATAATGTTTAGCTGAAGATAATTATTAGCAAAGCTAACAATGTCCGTAAAGCATCCCCATGATTGGCCGGACAGCGTTGCCGAGCGGCTGCATGCTGCGTCTATCCGGCTGCTGCGGCTATTGCGGCGAGAAGATGATGATAGCGGTCTGACGGCACCACGTCTGTCGGCGCTGTCGGTGCTGGTCTTCGGGGGGCCCCGGTCCCTGGGCGAGTTGGCGGCAGCGGAACAGGTGCGCCCGCCCACCATGAGCCGGATCGTCGATGCGCTGGCGGCGGCGGCACTGGTCAGCCGTGATCCCGACCCGACAGACCGGCGCGGGGTTCGCATCACCGCAACGGAGGCCGGACGCGCCCTGCTCCTGGCCGGACGGGCCCGCCGGGTTGCCGCACTGGAGGCGCGACTGGCGCCATTGACGGTGGAAGAGCGGCAGGTATTGCAGCGTGGCGTGGAGATTCTGGAGCGCGTTCTGCGCTGACGCGCCATCCATGAATGCCAAACGCAAAGACGCCCGGCTCAATCAAGCCGGGCGCCCTTCGCAGCCATATCTCAAGAATTCCCGCCACATTTGAAATCTTGAACGCCAAACATGCTGGGCACTCCAAATGCCTCGGCTGTAATGCGCCGATGCGGATGGTGACCGGGCAGTGCCTAGCGGTGTTTGCCGCCTTTGCCGCCCCAGTGCGTCACCATCGGTGCCACGCCTTGATAACAACATAAGCAACTTACTAACGTCAAGTCGTTTATCATAGTGGCATCGAATGTCACATGCCTGCTTGGCCGGGGCGGAGGGCCGAAACGCAACAAGGCCCCGGATCGCTCCGGGGCCCTGTCACGTACTTTACCAACGGCGTTGGCAGAACCGATCAGGCCTCAACGGCCGGCAGGTTCACCTTGCCACCAGCAGCCTCGACCGCGGCGACGGCACCGGCGGAAGCGCCAGCCACGTCGAAGGTCACGGCGGCCTTGATGGCGCCCTTGTTCAGCAGACGCACGCCGTCGGCGGAGACACGCACCAGGCCGGCCTTGACCAGCGCTTCGGCGTTTACCGTCTCGGCAGCGTTCAGACGACCGTCATCGATGGCCTTCTGCACAGCGCCCACGTTGACCACGGAGTAATCCTTGGCGAACGGAACGTTGGAGAAGCCACGCTTCGGCAGACGGCGATGCAGGGGCATCTGGCCGCCTTCGAAGCCCTTGATCGAGACGCCCGTACGGGACTTCTGACCCTTGACGCCACGGCCACCGGTCTTGCCCTTACCGGACCCGATACCGCGACCGATGCGCATGCGAAGCTTGCGTGCGCCCGGGTTTTCACTGATTTCGTTGAGCTTCATGGTCTTGATCCTTCAGGCCGTATCGGGGAAACCTCTTACGAGGCCTCCTCGACGCGCACGAGGTGCCGAACCTTGTTGATCATCCCACGAACAGCCGGCGTATCTTCCAGCTCGCGGGTGCGGTTCAGCTTGTTGAGACCCAGACCGATCAGGGTCGCACGCTGGTCGCCCTGGCGGCCAATCGGGCTCCCCGTCTGGGTCACGATGACGGTGTTCTTGTCAGCCATTTACGCGGCCTCCTTCTCGCCTTCGCGCTTGCCCAGGATATCGGACACGCGACGACCACGACGGGCAGCCACCGAACGCGGGCTGACGCACTGCGTCAGAGCGTCGAAGGTCGCCTTGATCATGTTGTGCGGGTTGGAAGTACCGACCGACTTGGTCACCACGTCCGCCACGCCCAGGGCTTCGAAGATGGCGCGCATCGGGCCACCCGCGATGATGCCGGTACCCGGAGGAGCGGCACGGAGCACGACCTTGCCGGCACCGAAGTGACCGAAAACGTCATGATGCAACGTGCGACCCTCGCGCAGCGGCACGCGGATCATCGAACGCTTGGCCTGCTCAGTAGCCTTGCGGATGGCCTCCGGCACTTCGCGGGCCTTGCCCGAACCGACGCCGACGCGACCCTTCGCGTCGCCGACAACCACAATGGCAGCGAAGCCGAAGCGACGGCCACCCTTGACCACCTTGGCGACGCGGTTGATCCCGACGAGCTTTTCGACGAGATCATCGCCCTCGCGTTCCTCACGACGATCACGGTTGTCGCGATCGCGGCGCTCGCCACGATCGCGGCCACGCCGCTCATTCTCGCCGCCGGCCGCGCTGTTCTCATTACGAGCCATGCTAACCCCCTTAGAACTGCAGGCCGGCTTCGCGGGCGGCGTCGGCCAAAGCCTTCACACGCCCGTGATACAGGTACTGACCACGATCGAAGTAAACGGTGGTGACGCCTGCGGCGACAGCGCGTTCGGCAATCAGCTTGCCGACGGACTTTGCCGCCTCGGTGTCCGCCCCGGTCTTCAGGCCTTCGCGCAGATCCTTTTCCAGGGTCGACGCAGAAACCAGCGTACGGCCGGCCTCGTCGTCGATGATCTGGGCATAGATGTGCTGGCTCGACCGGAAGACCGAGAGACGAGCGCGCCCGCTGCCGACCTTGCGGAGCCGGGCGCGCACCCGCGCCTTGCGGCGCTGGTTGAGATCTTTTTGCTTGCTCATCGTCGTCCGCCTTACTTCTTCTTGCCTTCTTTGCGGATGATCGTCTCATTATCGTACTTGACGCCCTTGCCCTTGTAGGGCTCAGGCGGACGATAGGAGCGGATCTCCGCAGCGATCTGACCAACTTGCTGCTTGTCAGCACCGCTGATCGAGATGGACGTCGGCTTGTCGCACTTCATCGTGATACCCGCGGGAATGGGGTAGCGGATGTCGTGCGAGAAACCCAGGTTCAGCACCAGCTCCGAACCAGCAACGGCGGCCTTGTAGCCGACGCCGGTGATTTCGAGATTGCGGGTGAAACCCTTGTCCACACCGGTCACCAGGTTGGCAACGTTGGTACGGGCGGTGGCCCAGTTCTGGCGAGCGCGGACCGTTTCGGTCCGCGGCAGGACGACAACATTGCCGCCCTCCAGCTTGGCCTCGATTTCGTCGATCAAGTTCAAGCTGAGCTGACCCAGCTTGCCCTTGGCGGTGACAGTCTGACCGGTGACCTGGACGGTAACGCCGGCCGGCACCGGCACCGGATGCTTTCCGATACGGGACATGTGGCCGTGCTCCTTAGAACACCTTGCAGAGGACTTCGCCGCCAACATTGGCAGCGCGGGCCTCTACATCAGACATGACGCCGCGAGGCGTCGACAGGATCGAAATACCGAGGCCATTATAGACCCGCGGCAGATCGGCGATCTTCGAATAGATGCGGCGGCCCGGCTTGGAAACGCGGTGCACTTCCTTGATAACCGGCTCGCCTTCGAAGTACTTCAGTTCGATGCGCAGGGACTGCACACCGGGACGGTCTTCCTCCACGGCATAACCGCGGATGTAACCTTCACGCTTCAGGACTTCCAGCACATTGGTGCGGAGCTTCGACGCGGGGCTCGTCACGACCGACATACGGGCTTTCTGACCGTTACGAATACGGGTCAGCATATCGCCCAGGGGATCGCTCAGGCTCATTACCCGACCCTCCTTACCAGCTGGACTTGGTCATGCCCGGGATCTGGCCATTGCTGGCGAGATCACGCAGGGCGACACGGCACAAACGGAACTTGCGATAGAAGGCGCGCGGACGCCCCGTCAGCTCGCAACGGTTCCGGATGCGGGTACGGCTGCCATTGCGGGGCAGCTGCGCCAGCTTCAGGACAGCCGTGAAACGCTCCTCATCGGAGAGTTCGCGGTTCTTAGCGGTCGCCTTGAGGGCGGTGCGCTTTTCCCGGTGCTTGGCCGCCAGTTCGGTGCGGCGCTTGTTCTTCTCGATAGAGCTCTTCTTAGCCATTGGTCCCCGCCTCCCCGGCGAAAGGCATGTCAAAACCCTTCAGGAGAGCCTTGGCTTCCTTGTCGGTCTTGGCCGTGGTGACGAAGATGATGTCCATGCCGCGGATATCGTCCACCTTATCGTAGTCGATTTCCGGGAAAATCAGCTGTTCCTTCAGGCCCAGCGCGTAGTTCCCGCGGCCATCGAACGCGTTGCCGTTAATACCGCGGAAGTCGCGGACGCGCGGCAGCGCGATGGTGACCAGACGATCCAGGAACTCATACATGCGATCGGCGCGCAGGGTGACCTTGCAACCGATCGGCATGCCTTCGCGCAGCTTGAACTGGGCGATGGACTTGCGAGCCTTCGTGATCACGGGCTTCTGGCCGGTGATCGCAGCCAGCTCAGCGGCAGCCTGCGTCACCTTCTTGCCGTCGCTGGCGGCTTCGCCAACGCCCATGTTGATCACGATCTTTTCGAGACGCGGAATCTGCATGTCGTTGGCGTAGTTGAACTCCGCCTTCAACTTTGCACGCAGGGTCGCGTCGTAGCGTTCTTTCATACGAGCAGCCATGGCGCGCCTCACTCGATCACTTCGCCGGAAGCCCTGGCGAAACGGACCTTGCGGCCGTCTTCCAGCGTCCGGAAGCCGACGCGGGTCGGCTTGTTGGTCTTCGGGTCGAGAATGGCGACGTTGGACAGGTCCAGTGCCGCTTCGATCTCGACGATGCCGCCCTGCTGCATCGGGGTCTGACGCTGGTGCTTCTTCACCAGGTTGACACCGCGCACCTTGACACGGCCCTCGGATGGCAGAACGGCAATAACTTCGCCGGTCTTGCCCTTGTCCTTACCGGTGATGACAGCGACCTTGTCGCCCTTACGGATCTTCGCAGCCATCAGAGCACCTCCGGCGCCAGCGAAATGATCTTCATGAACTTCTTGCCACGCAGCTCACGGGTCACGGGCCCGAAAATGCGCGTACCGATCGGCTCGCCCTGCTTGTTGATCAGCACGGCAGCGTTACGGTCGAAGCGGATGACGGAACCGTCCTCACGGCGCAGTTCCTTGGCGGTGCGAACGATGACCGCGCGCTGCACGTCACCCTTCTTAACACGGCCGCGCGGGATGGCCTCCTTCACCGACACGACGATAACATCGCCGATGGCGGCGAAGCGACGACCAGCGCCGCCCAGCACCTTGATGCACTGCACCCGGCGCGCGCCGCTATTGTCCGCGACTTCCAGGTTGGTTTGCATCTGAATCATGGAATGTCTTCCTTATCTTCAGGCGTTCGGAGTGTCGCCAGCGGCCGGAGCCACGACGACGGTCCACCGCTTCGACTTGGAGATCGGACGGCATTCTTCGATCTGGACGGTGTCGCCGATCTTGAACGCGTTCGCCTCGTCGTGGGCGGCGTACTTCTTGGACTGTTTGATGAACTTCTTATACACAGGATGCATAACGCGACGTTCGACGAGCACGGTGACGGTCTTGTCACCCTTGTCGGACACCACGGTACCCTGCAGGACGCGACGGGGCATCGTTAACCCCTCCTCAGGACGCGGACGCAGCAGAAACCTGCTGGCCCAGGATGGTCTTGATGCGGGCGATGTCGCGACGCACCACACGAACCCGCGCAGTATTCTCCAGCTGGCCGGAAGCCTTCTGGAAACGCAGGTTGAACTGTTCCTTCTTGAGCTGGAGGAGCTGATCGTTCAGCTCGTCCGTGCTCTTGCCGCGAAGGTCAGTAGCCTTCGTCATGCCTCACCCCCTTCACCCAGACGGGTGACCATACGCACCTTGATCGGCAGCTTTGCAGCAGCCAGCTCGAAAGCGCGGGTGGCCAGCTCAGCAGGCACACCATCGACTTCGAACATGATACGGCCCGGCGCAACGCGCGCGGCCCAGAATTCGGGCGAACCCTTACCGGAACCCATGCGCACTTCCGCCGGCTTCGAGGACACGGGCAGATCCGGGAAAATCCGGATCCAAACGCGGCCCTGACGCTTCAGGTGGCGGGTGATAGCGCGACGCGCCGACTCGATCTGACGGGCCGTAATACGCATCGGCTCGACAGCTTTCAAGCCGAAAGCGCCGAAATTCAGTGTGGTACCGCCCTTGGAGGCGCCGTGGATACGACCCTTGTGCGCCTTGCGGTACTTAGTACGCTTCGGACTCAGCATGGCATGTAGCCTTCTCTATATCCCTTGCCAGTATCCGGATGATCAGCGAGCAGCCGTCTGTTCCGCGGCGCGCTTGTCCTGCGCCATCGGATCATGGGCCAGCACTTCACCCTTGAACACCCACACCTTGACACCGCAGGTGCCGTAGGTGGTCTTCGCGGTGCCAACACCATAGTCGATGTCAGCACGCAGGGTGTGCAGCGGAACGCGGCCTTCGCGGTACCATTCGATACGCGCAATTTCCGCGCCGCCCAGACGGCCGGAGCAGTTAATACGGATGCCCTGGGCGCCCAGACGCATCGCCGACTGCACTGCGCGCTTCATGGCGCGACGGAACGCCACGCGGCGCTCCAGCTGGCTGGCGATGTTCTCGGCGATCAGGCGGGCGTCCAGCTCCGGCTTGCGGATCTCGACGATGTTCAGATTGACCTCGGAACCGGCCATCTTGCTGAGTTCGAGACGCAGCTTTTCGATGTCCGCACCCTTCTTGCCGATCACCACACCCGGACGGGCCGTGTGGATGGTGACGCGGGCCTTCTTGGCCGGACGCTCGATGATGACGCGGCTGACGCCGGCTGCCTGCAGACGAGTCTGCAGGTAACCGCGCAGCTTCAGATCCTGATGGAGCAGCTTTGCATAGTCACGACCAGCGTACCAGCGGCTGTCCCACGTCCGGTTGATACCGACGCGCAGGCCGATCGGATTGACTTTCTGACCCATTATTCAGCGGCCCCCTCGGCCTTGTCCTCAGCGCGCTCACGCACGATCACGGTCAGGTTGCTGAACAGCTTCTCGACACGGGCGCCACGACCGCGAGCGCGGGCATGGAAACGCTTCATGACCAGAGCCTTGCCGACCGTCGCGTGGGACACGAACAGGCGGTCAACGTCCAGCTGGTGGTTGTTCTCGGCGTTCGCGATGGCGGACTGGAGGACCTTCTTCACTTCGCCAGCGATACGACGCTTGGAAAATGTCAGAAGGGCGACAGCTTCACCAGCGGACTTTCCACGGATCAGCTGTGCAACCAGGTTCAGCTTCTGCGGGCTCGTGCGGATCATTCCGCCGAACGCCTTGGCCTCAGTCTCGCTGAGGCGCCGTTCTGCAGCCGGCTTTCCCATGATTACTTCCTCTTCGCCTTCTTGTCGGCCGCATGGCCGTAGAACGTACGGGTCGGCGAGAACTCACCGAACTTGTGACCGATCATATTCTCGGTCACCAGCACCGGCACGAACTTCTGGCCATTGTAGACGCCGAAGGTCAGACCAACGAAATGCGGCAGGATCGTGGAACGACGCGACCAGATCTTGATGATCTCGTTGCGGCCCGACGCACGCGCCTTGTCTGCCTTCTTCAACAGGTAGCCGTCAACGAACGGCCCCTTCCAAACGGAACGAGTCACGGCAGCACTCCCTTACTTAGCGCGGCGGCGGATAATGAGCTTATCCGTGCCCTTGTTCTGACGCGTCTTCTTACCCTTGGTCGGCTTGCCCCACGGCGTAACCGGGTGACGGCCACCGGAGGTGCGGCCTTCACCACCACCGTGCGGGTGATCGATCGGGTTCATGGCGACGCCGCGAACGGACGGACGCTTGCCCAGCCAGCGGTTACGACCGGCCTTGGCGATGACCACGTTGGACTGGTCCGGATTGGACACAGCGCCGATGGTGGCCATGCACTCGCCACGGACCATGCGCAGCTCGCCCGAGGGGAGCTTCAGCTGAGCATAGCCCTGGTCGCGACCGACCAGCTGCAGGTACGTGCCGGCGGAACGAGCCAGCTGACCACCCTTGCCGGCCTTCAGCTCCACATTGTGGACGATGGTTCCGACGGGGATGTTCTTCAGCGGCATCGCGTTGCCGGGCTTCACGTCCACCTTCTCGCCGGAGATGACAACGTCACCGGCCTTCAGGCGCTGCGGAGCCAGAATGTAAGAGAGGGTGCCGTCCGTGTACTTCACCAGAGCGATGAAGCCGGTACGGTTGGGGTCATATTCCAGGCGCTCAACGGTCGCCGGCATATCAAACTTCGTACGCTTGAAGTCGATGATGCGGTACGTGCGCTTGTGACCGCCACCCATGCGGCGGGCGGTGATGCGACCCGTGTTGTTGCGACCGCCGGAGCCGGAGAGGCCCTCGGTCAGCATCTTGACGGGCTTGCCCTTGTGCAGTTCCGAACGGTCCACCAGTACCAGCTGGCGGAGGCTCGGCGTAATCGGACGGAAAGTCTTCAAAGCCATAGCTCTACCCTCACACGCCGGTGGTCACGTCGATGGAGCTGCCCTCGGCGAGGGTAACCACGGCCTTCTTGTAGTCCGACCGGCGACCGATCGTCCCACGGAAGCGCTTGGTCTTCCCCTTGACCACGGAGGTATTCACCGCCGTGACCGTCACCTTGAACAGGCCTTCAACCGCGGCCTTGATCTCGGGCTTCGTCGCATCCATGCGCACCTTGAAGGTGACCTGATTGTGCTCGGAACCCATGGTGGCCTTCTCGGTTATCACGGGCGCGACGACGACGTCGTACATGCGCTCGGCCGAGATTGTCTTCTTGCTCGTGCTCATTTCAGGCGAGCCTCCAGCTGCTCGACAGCGTTGCGCGTCAGGACGAGAACGTCCCTGCGCAGGATGTCGTACACGTTGGCGCCCTGTTCCGGCAGCACGTCAATGTGCGGGATGTTACCGGCGGCACGGGCGAAATTCACATCAACGTTGGAACCGTCGATGATCAGCGCCGACTTCAGACCCAGGGCCTGCAGCTGACCGAACAGCACCTTGGTCTTGTGGCTATCGGCCTTAGCGGCCTCAAGCACGACCAGCTTGCCTTCGGCGGCCTTGACCGACAGGGCGGTCTTCAGGGCCAGCTTGCGGACCTTCTTGGTCAGGTCATGTTCGTGGGAACGAACGACCGGCCCGAAAATACGCGCGCCACCGCGGAACTGCGGCGAACGCAGCGAACCCTGACGGGCGCGACCGGTGCCCTTCTGGCGCCACGGCTTCTTGGTGGTGCCGGAGATCTCGGAGATCGTCTTGGCCTTGTGGGTACCAGCGCGGCGCTTGGCCAGCTGCCACAGCACCATGCGAGCCAGGATGTCCTGACGGGCCGGGAGGCCGAACACGTCTTCCGACAGCTCAATCTCGCCGACGGTTTCGTTGTTCAGATTCTTGATGGACGTCTTCATTTATCAGCCCTCCGCCGCGACAGCTTCAGCAGCCGGAGCACGGAAGGCGCCGGGGAACGGCACGCCCTCGGGCAGCTTCTTCTTGACGGCGTCCTTGACGAGGACGAAAGCGCCCTCATGGCCCGGGACAGCGCCCTTGACCAGGATCAGACCGCGCTCGGCGTCGACCGACACGACCTTCAGGTTCTGGACGGTGACGGTGTCGACACCCATGTGACCGGGCATCTTCTTGTTCTTGAAGGTCTTACCGGGATCCTGACGGCCACCGGTCGAACCGATGGAGCGGTGCGACACGGACACGCCGTGGGTCGCACGCAGACCGCCGAAATTCCAGCGCTTCATACCGCCGGCAAAACCCTTACCCAGGGTAGTGCCCTGCACGTCCACGAACTGGCCGGAAACGAAATGATCCGCGGTCAGCTCAGCACCAACCTCAATCAGGTTAGCGGGAGCCACGCGGAACTCGACGAGCTTCTTCTTCGGCTCGACCTTGGCCTTGGCGAACACCTCACGCTGGGCCTTGGCGACGTTCTTCACCTTGGCCTTGACGGCGCCGAGCTGGAGGGCGGTGTAGCCATCCTTCTCTTCCGTCTTGTGGGCGACGACCTGGACCTGGTCCAGCTTCAGCACAGTCACCGGCACGCTTTCACCCTCGTCTGTGAAGACGCGGGTCATGCCGACCTTCTGCGCGATCAATCCGGATCGCATCTGTTTTTCTCCATAACTCGGGACATCCTCAGATCGGGAGAGGTCCCGTACTCCACCAAACTAGATTACAGCTTGATTTCGACGTCGACGCCGGCAGCCAGGTCGAGCTTCATCAGCGCATCAACCGTCTGGGGCGTCGGATCGACGATATCCAGCAGACGCTTGTGGGTGCGAATCTCGAACTGCTCACGCGACTTCTTGTCGATGTGCGGGCTGCGGTTCACCGTGAACTTTTCCAGCTGCGTGGGCAGCGGAATCGGACCGCGGACGCGCGCACCGGTCCGCTTCGCGGTGTTGACGATCTCGCTGGTGCTCTGGTCGAGCACGCGATGATCAAACGCCTTAAGGCGGATCCGGATATTCTGATTGTCCATGTCCTAGACCCCAAAAAGAGCAGGGTTTATACCCAAAGAGTGGGCCGACCCCAAGTACTTTCGGGCCGGCCCCACCACATTGCTGTGATGCGTCGAAGCGATAGGCTTACTTGACGATCTTCGACACAACGCCGGCGCCGACGGTACGACCGCCTTCACGGATGGCGAAGCGCAGGCCTTCGTCCATGGCGATCGGGGCGATCAGCTTCACGGCGAAGCGGATGTTGTCGCCGGGCATCACCATTTCCGTACCTTCCGGCAGGGTCACCGAACCGGTGACGTCCGTGGTGCGGAAGTAGAACTGCGGACGATAGTTGGCGAAGAACGGGGTGTGACGACCGCCTTCTTCCTTCGTCAGGATGTAGGTCTCGGCCTCGAAGTCCGTGTGCGGGTTGATCGAGCCGGGCTTGGCCAGAACCTGACCGCGCT